>NZ_JBWDLI010000014.1:0-105084 GCF_056238625.1 Colwellia sp. F1 | reverse complement strand
TAAAAATTATGTTATGTTTATACATGCTAGCCTCCAGTTTTAGTTGTTTAACACACTAATTATGGCTCTGGTTTTACTAACCCACGAATTTGGAGGCTAGCACCTCGTGGGGAGTCATTATGTCTATGTTTATGAGGAGTGTGTGTTGAAAGAAGTCTGGATTAGAATATTGCTCTACAGTATTTCTATAGCTTATTTATCATATGATCATGCTACCGGGACAACTTATTTATTCTCACTTGGGCTTATTAGTTTTTTCCTTTTTTGTGCAGTTATTTCATTGCTTTCAAAATGCTCAAAATATATTTTTTTGAAATTTAGAAATAGGGAACGGTCAAAATTTCAATTTATCTCTCCGGTATACCTTTTATTACTTTCAAGTTGTGGTTTTTTTATTTGTACAAAATTTAACCAGGACACTCGCTTATAAAACATTAAAATAAAACAAGTTAAATAGCGACTCAAAACAAATACAACAATTGCTTATCATCGCTAATTCAAATTATTTTACAAATCATAATATAAAGCGGTGAAATTCGCTTTTATAGACCCTTTTAGACATGCGAAAAAGTCAAACGTGATATTGACAAGTGGTAATCCCCCCATTTTTAATGAAGATCAGTAGTAGACGCTTTTCTCTGTGTTAGTTTTTAGTTTCTGGATTGGTGTTATACCACCAATTCCCATATTAGGTCGCTCATGGTTATAAGTCCATAACCATTGTGTTGCTCTGTCTTGTAACTCCTCAATATCTCGATAAATATAATGACTCAACCAGTCATACCTTACCGTTCGATTAAAACGTTCAATATACGCATTTTGCTGAGGATTACCTGGCTGAATGAAGCATAACTCAATGTCATGTTTTTTAGCCCAAGCCGCAAGCTTGTGACTAATATATTCAGGCCCATTATCAGAGCGAATGCGGTTAGGTTTACCACGCCATTCGATTATTCTATCAAGTGATTGGATCACACGCTCTGCGGGTAAGGATATATCAGCATCAATGGCCAAGCCCTCACGGTTAAAATCATCGATCACATTAAACAGTCTGCAACTTCTCCCATCAGATAGTTGGTCGTGCATAAAATCCATTGACCAGCATTCGTTAACGGCTTCTGGAACGCTTAATGGCTCAGGTACTTCACGTTTCAATCGCTTATTGGGTTTAATCCTCATATTCAGTTCAAGCTCACGATAGATACGATATACACGTTTATGGTTCCACGGATAACCTTTCACATTCCGCAAGTATAAAAAGCATAACCCGAATCCCCAATTACGTTGGTTTTGCACTAAACCTAACAGCAAATCGGCGATAAGTTTATTATCACCATTGAGTTTAGGCTGATAGCGATAACAGGTTTCACTAATCGAAAAGGTACGGCATGCAAGACTAATACTGATCTGATGGCATTGAATTGCTTCTTTAGCCATCATTTTGCGCTCAGAAGCTTTTACCACTTTTTTGCCATAGCTTCCGTAATAATTTCAGCTTTCAAACGTTCTTCAGCGTACATCTTTTTTAAGCGACGGTTTTCATCTTCTAGCTCTTTCATTCTTGTTATCAATGAGGCGTCCATACCACCATATTTAGTGCGCCATTTATAGAATGAGGAGTTACTCATACCATGTTCACGGCATAATTCGGGAATAGGTACACCATTTTCGGCTTGCTTTAAAATGGCTAATATTTGGCTGTCAGTAAAATGTGCTTTTTTCATAAAATTCTCCTGCGTTAAAGCATACGAGAAAATTCTACTTTTGACTTCTATTATTTTTCGGGGGGATTACCAACACGCTCACCCGTGTAAATATGTGAGACTGAGTAAGCGTTTTAGCTCATGGTTCAAGTTCGCCAAGGTATGGAGCACTTGATGACGGATCCGCATCAATATCCAGCGTTCTACAATGAGTACCGCATTTTCCGCTTTGGCTTTATCTTTCGGTTTATAAGGTCTAGCGGGCATCACTGCGGTATTGTAGTGGCGAGCTAACTAAAAACAGTTAGGGTTACATTTAATGTAAGTCAATTCGCGCTCTAACACTCACTTTGCCTAATCTTATGATGTTGTAATATAATTAGGCCAATTAATGAACCTATCATTGGAATCGCTACTAGTGTGATAAAAGCTGATTTCATTGCCATAACAGATTGATCTTGAGTGATGACGACTTGATCATCGATGATGGTTAAGCCATAAAAAACGAGTATCCAACCAACTAACGCTTGTGATATACAAATAAATAGCTTATTTACAAAAGTAAAAAGGCCAATTACACTGATATCAAAACGTTGATTAAAGTGTCTTTCTCCGTGATCAATTGCATCGGGTAATATTGACCAATTGAGCATGTAAATGCCGCCGATGGAAAAACCAGCCAGTCCACCAACTAGGTAAAATACTCTCACATTCTCGATAAATAACATGGCTAATAACATCGCTAAAATTAATGTGATATTGGCAAGTGATAATGCTGAAGATTTATAGGTAAGTTTATTACTTAATTTTGACCAAAATAATAAAGACAATGTTTGGCATACAGCCATAATGGTCAATACGGTAGTCGCGTATGTTTCGTTACCTAAACCATACTTTGCATAGTACAAAAAGCTTGAGCCTAATATTGGTGTGGTTAATGAAGTAACAGCGCTTAACGCAAACACAATGCTTAGTTGTCTGTTTAAAAAAATACTTTTGATGATATCAATAAACTTGTTTTGTTGATTTTTACCCGACTGGAAAGATATTTTTTTGATGGATAGCAAAGTAACGATGATAAAAATAATATAAATAATGGCACAGCCCATAGCAACTTCAATAAACCGTTTATCTGTTTCGATGTTACTATTTTCTTGTAATAAATAGGCTGAAAATAACATTACTGTAATACGTCCAGCTGAACTGAAAAAGATCCGCATGCTGGCTATATTGGTCCTCTCTCGACTATCTTTTGTTAATAATGACATCAGGCTATTATGTGGTACATCAACAATTGAATAAAAAGTACGAAATAGTATTAATGCTATTAATATATAACCATTACGCCATTCGGAAGAAACTTGTGAAGAAAAAAATATCGCCACTAATGACAAGGCAGTAAGTGGTGTTGCAATGATAAAGGATAAACGAATAACTTTGTTTCTATTGGGTTGTTGTTCAATAACATAGGCAATCAAAGGATCTGATAGTGCATCCCACATCAGAGATAACATGATCAGTGTGCCAGCAATATGAGCAGGAATACCGATGACTTCGGTGCAATAGAAAAGGGCAAATACCTCGAAAAATGTTGAGATAACACTTTTACCGCAATTACCTGAGGCGTAACCTAAATAGGTCTTATTTTTTTTTGATATTAGTTGGCTTAACATTAATGAATTAAAGCGAAAAAAAATGAATAAAAGGCAGTAATGCTGCGCCAATGGCCGTTGCGTCACCCCGAGTTTCAGCAGGTACTATTTTAGCCATAGCTCTAGCTACGTTTCTGCGTTTTTGATCATATAAATTAATGCTAGGTATTACTTGTTCAGCTAAAGCTTTAGGTAATAACCCTCCTAAAACAACGGCATCTATATCAAGAATAGCAGTAGCGTTTGATGAGATTAATGATAATGAATCCCGTACCCTAGTGATCCAATCATTAACACCGGGCCATTGAGGATTAAAGTTTGCAACTAATTCGTTAACTGTTTCAAAAGCAGGACCATCTTTAGCGACTTGTTGACGTAATAATTCTAAGTTTGGGAAAGGGTAAATGTTAGGTGGCAAACCGCCGGCAAACTCACCGGCATTACCATGTTTTCCTCGCCAGAGTTCGCCATTGAGTACTACACCACCACCAACCCCCTTTGCCAGATATAAATAAACAAAGCTATTAGCCCATTTCCCCACACCAACCATGCTTTCACCTAGTGCGGCGGTGTTACCATCATTGTCTACCCAAACAGGTATACCCAATTTTTCTGATAATACATCCTCAACATCGATTAATGCCCATTCATCTAGCTCAAAGGGGGTGTTAAAACTAACGGAGCCTTGAGAATTAATAAAAGAACCCGATATACCTACGCCCATACCGCAAATTTTTCTTGGCTCAATGTTAAATTCATTGGATAAAGTTGTAATAACCTCACTGAACCAGCTTACTACTTTTTCAACTTCCATTGATGAAAACGTTTGCGAACACTCTTTCAATACACTGCCAGAAAAGTCCATTATCGCCAATGAAGCGTAATTAGCTGAGATAGAGGCGCCAAAGGAATAGGCATATTGTGGTATTACTTTAATCGCTTTGCTTGGAATGCCTCTCTTTCCTCCCGGAATTCGCTCACCGATCTGGATCATTCCTCGTTTGTCCAAACTGCCAATCATTCGGGAAATGGATTGTTGGGTAACATCCATTAAGTTTGTTAAGTCAGATTGAGTTAAAAACTTTTTCCGAAAAACTAACTTGATTAACTCCGATTCACTCTTAGTGAGTGTGGTGAAATTATTTTTTAGTCTTTCTTCAGCTTTTACACGTAGTTGGGGTTTCATTTACCAATGCTCTTATTTTAATTGATCAAGTAAAATATACACATAAAGTGTGCAAATGTGAATTATATTTTAATTGACACACATTAAGTGTGGATCTTATTGTGATAATGATCTATATTTTAACAAAGTCAACTCATAATGTGTTAACTGTTGTGGTTTATTACTTTTATTGTGTTGTAAAGTAGTAAAGGATTTATGAGTTTGATTTTAGTTATGAAATGAATAAAACAAATGCACTTTGAAGTGGAAATGCACAAAAATTATTAAAATATCTGTACAAGTGCAGTTCATTGGATAAAACATTACAAAAAATGATTTGGAGAAAATAGAATGAAATTATTAACAAAATCCAAGCTAGCAGTGGCTATATCATTGTCGCTGTATTCATTAGCTGGGATTTCGGCGGAAACGACGAAAAAGGCAGCTGAAGAAGAGTCAGTTGAAACAATTATTGTCACAGGGGTACGAGGTAGTATCACTCGTGGTATAACAGCCAAACGATTTAGTAATAGCGTAGTTGATGTTTTATCGGCAGAAAGTGTCGGTGATTTTCCTGACTTAAATATAGCAGAAGCGTTGCAACGCATATCTGGTGTTACCATCAATAGAGTAGAAGGTGAAGGTTCGCAAGTAACTGTTCGTGGTTTAGCTCCTGAATTTACCCGAGTGACATTAAATGGTCAGACGGTCACATCAGGTGGTGGGCGAGAAGTTGATTTAGATATTTTTGCATCTGAACTTTTCAATGAAGTAACGTTGCGTAAATCGCCGGAAGCTAAAATAACGGAAGGTGGTTTAGCTGCAACTATTGATATGAGAACAGCTCGTCCTTTCGATGATGAAGGTTTTCATCTTGTTGGTTCTTTGAAAGGTGCTTATAACGACTTGGCTGAAGAATTAAATCCAAAAGGAACTATTGTTGTTAGTAATACTTGGGATGATTTTGGTGTTCTATTTTCAGCATCATATGCAGAGCAAGATTTAAGAGCAGATTCGGCAGAAAATAACCGTTGGTTATTGCGTGATTTTAGTGGTGTCACTGATGGAAAGTTTGGAAAATTAGAATACCCTGGTTTACCACGTTCTATTATAGAATTAAGATATAAAGAGCGTTTAGGGCTTACAGGAGCATTTCAATATAGACCAAATAGCGATTTGGATATCAATGTTGATTTAGCATACGCCTCTTTAACTGAATTTCGCTCAAGATTTTCTATTGACGGTTTGACTTTGGAAAGTGGTATCGTTCCTGTGTCTGTCGAGACTGTAACGAATGACCCTTTGCTTATTTCAAAAGCTACATTTGATAATGTGCCTAGTCGTACTGAAAATGTATTTGATGACATTGAAGATGATTTGTTTATTGCTAATTTTGAACTGAATTACTATTTAGGAGATGGTTGGGCGCTTGCTACTAAAGCAGGCTATTCAAAATCAGAAAATGTACAAGATTTGTTTCGAGTGCTTTATTCATTTACAGGTCGATTTAGCTTTGAAGAAGTATCTTCAGGTGGAGCAAACTTCCCTACTTTTTCTAGTGTAGGTAGTGACTTTACCAACTTTAATGATTACGATTTTAACCAATCACGTTTTATTGATGTATTTGTTGAAGATGAAGAAGTTTCAGCTCAAGTTGACCTTACTAAAGAGTTATCTGGTGATTTCTTTAGTACTGTTTCTTTTGGTGTTAGATATTCTAATCGTGATAATACTACACTCGAACTAGATGAGCGTATTAGTAATAGTGCAGAATTAAACCCACCACCATTATCTGATTTGGGTGTTCAAAATCCTTATGGTTATTTTGAAAGTCAAAATAACTCAGCTATTGTGCGTGATTGGATAGTTATTCCATTTGATAAATTTAATAAAGACAGCAATATTTTTCCAGCAGGTTTTGTTCCTAAACAAGACTTTCCTGCATCTTTTGGTGTAGAAGAATCAACATGGGCAGGTTATGTACAAGCTGATTTCGATGACAGCGATAGACTTCGTGGTAATGTAGGTATTCGTGTAGTTAATACTAAGCAAACTTCTTCTGGTTTTACTATTACAGCAGGTCAAGCAATACCTTTAGATGTTGATCAATCATACACTGAAGTATTACCAAGTCTTAATGTGGTATATGATCTTGATGAAGATTTATTAGCACGTTTCTCTGCATCACGGGCAATGACTAGACCATCATTGCAACAATTAGCGCCAAGCCAACAGGTTGCTCCTACTACATTAAGAGCTTCGTTAGGTAATCCTGAGTTAGACCCTTTTGTTGTTAACCAAGCTGACATTGGCTTGGAATGGTATTTTGCCGAAGAGTCGATGCTATCTGCAATATTCTTTTATAAAGATATTGAAAGTTTCATTACGACAACATCGACAACAGGGAAGCTTGATTTACCACCAGGAATATTGAATGATTCAGGAGAAGATGTTCAAAATGAAACCTTTGAAATTCGCAAGCCTAGTAATGGTGATGGAGCTTCAGTAAAAGGTTTTGAATTGGTTTATCAACAACCTTTTACCTTTCTACCTGAACCTTTTGATGGTTTAGGGGTTTCTGCAAATTATACTTATTCAGACAGTGACGCTGAGATCAATTTTGACGGTGTAGTTAAAAAAGAATCATTTCCAGGGCAATCAAAAAGTTCTTATAGCTTAGTTACTTATTATGAAAAAGATGCCTTTAGTCTACGTTTTGCTTACTCATGGCGCGATTCCTATTTAAGTAGTGTACGTGGTGGCAGCAGACGTAATGATTATGTCGATGAATATGGTCAGTTAGATATGTCTGCTAAGTATGATGTGACTGACAAACTAACCGTTTCTTTTGACATATTAAATTTACTTGAAGAAGAAACGTATAAGTATGCAGGTAATACTGCGCGTGGTAATGAGTACAAAGAAACAGGTCGTTTCTTCTTTTTAGGCGCTAAGTATACGTTCTAATGAGAAGTTAATATTCCTCATTTAAGAGTGAGTATGCTTTTGTTTAATTGGAGGGGAGCCATTCCCCTCCATTTTTAATATAAAATATAGGAAAAAATAATGTGTTTTTCTTCATGCATCAACAAAATTCATTATGTATTTATTAGCGTTATTTTTTTAATCACTGCTTGCTCAAGCCCTGCAACGGATGAAAAAAATATACACCTTTCCACTATTGCTAAACTCAAAGAAAATTTAGAGCATACAACAGGTGACGTAATAGTTATTGCTCATAGAGCTTGTTGGCGTTTAGCACCTGAAAACTCACTTAAAGCTATTGAAGAATGCATTCGTATCGGCGTCGATATGGTTGAAATTGATGTGCGTAGGACTAAAGATGGTCATTTAGTGATCATTCATGATAAAGAAGTAGACCGTACAACTAATGGTACTGGTCTTGTTGCTGAAATGACCCTTGCAGAATTACAGCAGCTAAAACTTAAAGAAGGAAAAGGAGGAAACAACGCGGAAGTGACCAGCACTCAAATTCCAACTTTAGCGGAAGCATTATCTCTTACTAAAAACCGAATTTTGGTAAATCTAGACGCAAAAGCAGAAGTGCGAGATCAATCTTACTTAATAGCAAAAGAATTAGGCGTTAGCGATCAAATCATTATCAAGATGAAGTTAACCTCACCAGAAGGCGCTGGCTTAGAGCAAAATAGTTTTTTTAATAATACTCATTTTATGCCAATTATTGCTGAGCAAAATGGTGAGATGAAAGAACAAATTGCTAGTTTTAAAGATATAAATAGCATTGCTTTTGAAATTATTTATAAAACTGAAAAGCAGTTAAAAGAAGCATGTCAACAGGCTTTAACTCAAAATTCCCGTTGTTGGGTTAATACCTTATGGGAAAGTTTAAGCCCCGGACATAGTGATGAAGTCAGTATTACCGATCCAGATAAGCATTGGGGGCATTTAATGAGACTGGGTGTAAATATGTTTCAAACAGACAGACCAGAAGAGTTAATTCACTATTTATCTACTAAAAAATCGAGTTTCTGATGATTGAAACACTATTCGGCTTTTATCAAAAAAGCCAACATGCGCCTGAGCGTGATGTTCATGATGCTGATGTTAAGAGTGAATTAAAGCGAAAAAAATGGTTAGTATTTTTAACCATTACGTTTGGTTACGCCTTTTATTATGTGTGTCGGCTAAGCTTCAGTGTCGCTAAAAAGTCTATGGTTGATGCTGGCGTATTCGATGCCTCTGAAGTGGGCATTATCGGTTCAGCGTTGTTCTTCAGCTATGCCATCGGTAAGTTATCTAATGGTATGCTGGCCGATAGAGTGAATGTACGTAAGTTTATGTTCACGGGCTTATTTTTATCCGGCGTTATCAATATCTTTTTAGGTTATACCACTTTATTTTGGTTCTTTGTTTTACTTTGGACGTTAAATGGTTGGATGCAATCAATAGGCGCTCCATCAAGTGTTGTCTCTATTTCTCATTGGTTTGGCGGCAAAGAACGCGGCACTTATTATGGCATGTGGAGCAGTAGCCATAATATTGGCGAAGCAATAACCTTTGTCTTAATTGCGGTGATTATTAGCAATTATGGTTGGGAATACGGATTTCGTGTTTCCGGTGTTATTTGTATTTTAATGTCATTTGTTATTTGGAAGTATTTATTCGAACGGCCTGAAGTGTATGGTTTGCCAAGCGTCATTCATCCACATGTGAATTCAGATGAACCTAACCAAAAAAAACAAAGTTTAAGCGCCGCACAATGGCAAGTATTCAAAAAGCCTTCTCTATGGATTTTAGCGTTATCGAGCGCATTCTTTTATGTCACACGGTATGCGGTAAATAGCTGGGGAATTTTCTTTCTGGAAGCTGAAAAAGGCTATAGCACTATTGAAGCCAGCTTTATTATTTCAGCCAGTGCAATCGCCGGTATTTTCGGTACATTTTTTTCAGGTATTCTCTCTGATAAATTGTTTAGTGGACGGCGTAATGTACCCGCACTTATCTTTGGTGTTATTTATACATTATCGGTTGCGTTATTTGTGTTAGCGCCAGCCAACCTTTATATCGATATGCTCAGTATGGTGTTATTTGGTACTGCGCTTGGGGTATTACTAGTGTATTTAGGTGGCTTGATGGCAGTAGATATTTGTTCAAAAGAAACCTCAGGTACGGCGTTAGGTATTATTGGTATTGCCAGTTATTTAGGTGCTGGTATTCAGGATGTTATTAGTGGTTATTTAATTGAAGATAGTAAAGTCATGGTTAATAATATTTCCGTTTATAATTTTGATTTAGTTGGTTATTTATGGATAGGATCTGCCCTAGTTTCAACCTTTCTGGCAACGTTAATTTGGAACGCTCATTCGCCCGATGATTGAGCTAATTGTTTTATAGGTAAGTAATAATGATATTAAAATTAAGTGTTTCCATTTTATTATTAATGAACACGTTTATATTTTCGGCAAATGCACAATCTACAGCCGTAGATTCATTTAATGTACTCAGTTTTAATATTCGGTATAACACGGTTAAAGATGGTGATAATGCATGGCCATATCGTAAGCAACATGTATCAAGCTTAATTGAATTTCATCAAGCAGAAATCGTTGGTTTACAGGAAGCAAGATTAAATCAACTTGTTGATTTAAAAACAGCTTTGCCGAAATATGATTGGTATGGTTTAGCGCGTGATGATGGTAAAAGTAACTCTAAAGGAGAGTATGCAGCTATTTTATATCGCAAAGATAGAATGGTACTAAATAAGCAAGGCACATTTTGGTGTTCGACTACGCCTGAAGTACCTTCAAAGGATTGGGATTCAAAATACAGACGTAATATCAACTGGGGGCATTTTACGCGTAATGATGGTAAGAGTTTTTATTTTTTCAATACCCATTTTGATCATAAAGGAAAAGTAGCGCAGGCAGAGTGCGCAAAAATATTACGTCAGAAAATCGATGGAATTGCAGGTAAATCACCTGTAATTGTTACTGGTGATTTTAATAGTGAACCCAACCAGCTTGGTTATAAAAATTTAATTGATAATCAGTTGTATCAAGCCAAATTATTTGATGCGTCTAAAACAACAGAACTTAAACCTTATGGTCCTATTTTTACTGCGGTGGGTTTTGATATCATGTCAAAAGGGGGGCATACCATAGATTATATTTTAACCACTAAAGGTTTTGCGGTGAAACGATTTGGTGTGCTAACGGATTCTATTAAAGGGAGTTTACCCTCAGATCATTACCCGTTATTAATAGATGTTGAATTACATTAGTTTAGCATTGTCAATAGGCCTAATTATGAATTTACTATGAGAATATAAATGACAATTAAACAAGTTGTTTTTGATTTTGGTGCGGTGTTAGTGGAATGGAACCCTAAAGCTATCTCTGCTATGCATACAGACGATATCACTCTACGTGCGATAATTGAGCGAGATGTTCTTGGGCACCCTGATTGGTTAGCGTTGGACAGAGGGGATTTTACAGAACAAGAGTCGAGTGAAATTATTGCAGCAAGAACAGGATTAACACCTGACTCTGTGTTGGCTATTTTTGATACTGTACGCCGTTCTTTTATTCCTTTGCCGCATACTGTGGATGTGCTGCAACAGCTGATGGAAAATGGCGTGACTTGTTATGGTTTGTCTAATATGTCAAAAGAAAATTATCAGTATTTGAAAAAAACCTTTAGTTTTTTTAACTGTTTAGCTGACGTCATTATCTCGGGACATGAAAATGTAATTAAACCTGACAGAGCAATTTTTGAATTACTCTGTCAGCGATTTAATTTAACTCCCACTGAAACTTTATTTATTGATGATATGACGAATAACTGCCAAGCAGCTGAAGCGTTTGGTATTAAGACAATACAATTTGATCGCGAGCAGTTTACTTATCAAAGTGTTGATGATTTTTTGGAATAAAACTATTTAACGAAAAACAGCTAGTTAAAGCAATAACTATTTAATATTAAGAAAACGCATTGGATTGTGCATAGGATGCCATATGTTCGAATATTTCAAAGATAAAAACATTATTATTACTGGCGCTACGTCAGGTATCGGTAAAGCACTTACAAAAAAACTATCATCGTTTGGCGCTAACATTGCTTTTTGTGGGCGCTCTAGTGAAAAATGCAAAATTTATCTGCTAGTTTAGTTACAACAGGAGGTAAAAGTTACCACCAAGCATTTGATATTACAGAGCATTCATATATTTCAGACTTTGTTTTAAATGCAATTTGTCAGCTAGGTCACATTGATATTCTTATAAATTGTGCAGGTATTAATTCTTCAAGAGCTGATGTTAAAGATATCAATATCGAAGACCTAGAATGGATGTTAAAAGTTAATTTAGTAGCTCCATGTGTTTTTATGCAAGAAGCATATAATAAATCAATGAAAGAAAGACAAAAAGGCATGATTATAAATGTAATGTCAACGGTTTGTTCGTTTTCAAACGAGGGTATTGGCGCTTACACTACGACAAAAGTAGGCTTGGATGCTCTTTCTAAAGTGCTTAGAAAAGAAGTTAGAGATAAAGGTGTAAAGGTGTGTGCTATTTATCCAGGAGGTGTGGACACACCTTTCAGGGAAAGTGAACGACCTGAATATCTTCATGTAGATAGTGTTGTTAATTCAATTTTACACATGGTTTGTCAAGATGAAAACTCATGTATTGATGAGCTAACAATCCGGCCGATGACAGAAAAAAATTATTCTTAAATCGTTGATGTTTTTTGTGGAAGTTGCATTTCATATTTGTCTGTATTCTTGCTACAACACTGCTGTAATGACGTTTTCTTCTCAATATTTAATTCCTACGGATTCTCCTCTATAGGCATGTAAAATAACTAATTTAAATCAACAGTATTAACCGGAGCCACCATGAATTTATCGATACTTGACATCTCTGTCTTTGTCTTTTATGTCCTTGCCTTGATTGGCATCGCCTATTGGGTATCACGAGAAAAAGCAGGTCATGAAAAAAATGCTAATGATTATTTTTTGGCGGGTAATAGCTTACCTTGGTGGGCGGTTGGTGCTTCATTGATTGCAGCGAATATTTCCGCAGAGCAAATTATTGGTATGTCTGGCTCAGGCTATAAAATTGGATTGGCTATCGCTTCTTATGAATGGATGGCTGCTATTACTTTGATGATTGTGGGTAAGTATTTTCTGCCTGTATTTTTAAATCGTAAAATTTACACCATGCCGCAGTTTTTAGAACAACGTTTTGACCACAGAGTACGCACCATTATGGCGGTGTTCTGGTTAGGCGTTTATGTATTAGTCAACTTAACCGCTATTTTATGGTTAGGCGCATTAGCCATTAATACTATTACCGGCATTGATATGATGTACAGCATGATGTTCTTAGGCTTATTTTCAGTGGCTTACTCATTATATGGCGGTTTAAAAGCGGTTGCTTTTACTGACATTATTCAAGTGGTCTTGTTAGTTTTTGGTGGTTTATTTTTGTCCTATATTGCTCTTGATTTAATTGGTCAAGATCAAGGGATTATTCAGGGTTTTAACACCTTAATGACTCAAGCCCCTGAAAAGTTTGACATGATTTTATCGCCAGAAAGCGAGCATTATGCCGACTTACCGGGTATTTCAGTATTAGTCGGTGGTATGTGGGTGATGAACTTATCTTACTGGGGCTTTAATCAATATATTATTCAACGGACTTTAGCGGCTAAAAATTTAAGAGAAGCACAAAAAGGTATTGCCTTTGCTGCTTTCTTAAAATTACTAATGCCGATTATTGTAGTATTACCGGGTATTGCTGCGGTGCTACTTGTTCCTGATTTAGCTAAACCTGACCAAGCTTATCCTGAGCTAATGAACTTAATGCCGAGTGGTTTAAAGGGCTTAGTGTTTGCGGCATTAGTTGCGGCTATTGTTTCTTCTCTCGCTTCAATGACCAACAGTATCGCTAGCATTTTTACCATAGATTTATACAAAAAAGCAGGCCAAGAGAAAAGTGAGCAGCATTACGTTACTGTCGGTCGTATTGTTAGTTTTACCGCATTAGTTATTGCGATGTTAGTAGCTAAACCCTTACTGGGGCAATTTGACCAAGCATTTCAATACATTCAAGAATTCACCGGCTTTTTCACCCCCGGTATTGTGGTGTTATTTTTCTTAGGAATGTTTTGGAAAAAAACTACTGCTAATGGCGGTTTAGCGGCGGCAGTAGGCTCTGCGATATTATCCTTTAGCTTTAAACTACTTTGGCCTGAATTACCTTTCATGGACCGAGTTGGTTTAGTGTTTTTGCTGTGTATGGCACTGGCTATTATCGTGTCGCTTTTTGAGAACAAAAGTCATCACAAAAATGCGGTTGATTTAAAAGGTATCGATTTTTCTACTTCAACTAGTTTTAGTCTTTCCATGGTTGGGGTGTCGTCAATCCTGATCGGCTTTTATAGTACTTGGTGGTGAGGCTGAACACATATTCTCTGATGTGAACATTCCTCCTGGGCAGAACAAGGGGACGCAATAACAATAGAACCTTCATCATGTACTGATGGGGATTGTAATATAGTTCAGAGTGATCCGTAAGATAATGCTGAATGAAATAATAGTAGCGAAATCGATAACGTTCTACGGCTCATTCGTTGCTCCTTTTATTAAGTGGGTGCAACTTTAGAGTGAAATATTAGTTAGGGGAACGTGCTAATCGCCGGACGCTTACGTTTTAGAGAGATTAAGGTTAAGTTTAATTTTATTTATATTCATTAGACGTAAATTCAGTGTATTTCATTTTATTCGTGAAGATATTTGAAGATCAAATTATTTTAAATAAAATTTTCATAAAAAGTAAAGTGAATTATTATTCTCTTTATGTGAGTTTATATTTATTGTACATGTGTGTAAGGTTACAGTGGCATTGATAATGTATAGGTTTATCAATGCTTTATAAGTTCCATTTTAGGTTTTTTAACCCTGTAATCTGCCAAGGATTATTTTTATATTATTCAGTTGTTTATGGTTGTTAAAGGCTTATTTGGTTTATTAGATTTAACGTAGTATCTATCTATTAACGTCTCACTACGTGAGTTTTATTTCGTTCAATTTGTTTTGTTGATATTAGGTCGTAAATGAAGAGTGTAGTATTGTTTCTCGCAAGTCTTATAGATAGTCGATGAGACGGCAACCCCTGAGTATGCGTATTGAAACAAGTGACTTCTGTTGCTTCAAAAGTCTTGTTATAAGCATCGAATGTTTTCGCTCAAATATTCGTAAGCAACAGAAGCATATTCCACCTATTAATGGGTTAGGTAAACTGATTAATTAATGGAACGGAGTAACTATAAACAAATCAATCAGGACAAAAAACAGTTAGCTGTTTTCGTTCCTTAACATTTTAGTCAACAATTTTTTGCCCATTATTTGGTCGTTAGGGCTTTTAATCAAACTTAGTGTATTATCTCTGATTTGTGATTAAGCATAATTATTTACATAATTAGGGGTTAACCCAACCAATTTTTCATAATTTTCATAATTTTCAGGTGCACTAAGTCCTTTGCCCCCCAACTTGTAGACATCTTGAATAATTCTGATTGCTCATCAGGGCTAATTTGGACGAGTGTCCTCATTAAGCTCTCCTCATTAAGCTCTTAAGGCTCTTCAATAGCTAATAGCGCTAGAAAAATTCTGGCCTTAAGCATAGTAAAGACACCATTTTTTACCAATATTTCACTCTTAAATTACACCTTTATAACTTATCACTCAGTAACGTAACCTGTTCTAAATTAATAGTTTTATTCGTAAGGTAATTAGGTATTATTAAGACGTAAAAATATTTTACATTACAATGTATTGATTATAATAAAAAAGGGAAATACCAGTGAAAAAATTATTAATAATAACTTTAATGCTAATGATAAGTGGGTGCGCAAGTATCATGAGTGTAGAGCAAGCAGCACCAGAATTGGATAAACCGTTAACCGAAAAGTTAGCGATTGCGGTAATTGATCATCGACCTTATGTTGTGAGCGGCAATAAAGCATCTAGCTTTGAAGGGCTAAGTCGAAGTACTATTGGCATTCCATTTTCTCGTTATACCTATGATAGAAAATCAATGTCTATGTTTCTTACTAATCGTCTAACGGCTGGGTTTTCAAAGTTAGGTGTTGATGTGTCAACAATTGAAACCACACCAGCAACCACGGTCAATGATATAAAGGCAACAGAAAGAAAAACTATTATCGTTATTCTTAATGAGTGGAAGTATGACTATCACGCTTTTTCTGACAGCTCATGGTATGATTTTGATGTTGTCATTAAAGACGCCAATAATAAAACCTTAATCAAGAAAAATTTTGTCGGCGAACAAGATGTCCCTAGCCTGCATGTTAATGATATACAGCTTCTCTATAAAGCCAGGTTCGAATTAGCTTTTTCAGACTCAGAAGTAAGAGCGGCTCTCTAAAGCACTGGCTTTTTGATGCTTAATTATTACACGCATAACAAATAAGCATAGGTGTCGCGTAGTCGGCACCTACTGCAAGGTTAAAAAAGTCGAGCGCCTACTGTACTATTTACCCAAAAAGTTCAGCTAAAAAATTAAAACAGGGAGTTTAGGTGCAATTTTTGAAAATTATTTTTATTGCTGTTATCGCTATCATTATAGCGCTGTGTATTGCACTAGTGATAAGCTATAACGCCCGTGTTACCTTAGTAAATAATATCGTCAAAGCGCAATTAAGCGACTACCAAGTTGAAATAACCTGTGTAGATTTTCATTTATCGAGCGATCTGACCATGATTGTTGATAATCTTTGCTTAAAAAGCCCAAAAGCCCAAAAGCCACTATTGATATAAAAGCATTAACGGCACATTGGCAACTTTTACCTGTACCCAAAGTAACAGCTATTAAGGCAAACTGGGTCTCTGTTAAGGGCATAGCCCCTTTGTTAGAAAACAACGCCCCAGCGGTAAATACGGATAAGCCATTATCGCTAACCGCTTACGTGAACAATATAACGCGGCTACAACTCCCACTAGACATTGATGTTAAGCAGTTTACTTACTTGCCTTATCAGTCACCTAGCAATACAAATACTCATGTTAATAAAAGTGGTGTTGAGGCAACTACATACCAAGGTAGTTTTAGCGCGATAAATAACCATTTATATTTTTCAATGCAAAATGCGACAAAGCAAGCGCTAATCCAAGCTGAATTAGCGGTTAACGACGCAAGCTTTACCCTGGCATTAACCACTAACCTAGCATCATTAAAAGAGTTTATTCATCTTCATCAATTACCTAGTACAGCAGCATTTCAAAATGTTTTAGCTTCGACTGATATTACGGGTAATTTGACTACTGTTATTGATTACAATGCTAAAGCTGCTGCACTGACTATCGACAATAAAATACCTGATTTAGCCATAAGCTCGCCAAATGGTATTAATCATAGTGGTGCTTTGGCCTTATTGGGAATACTGGATTTTAAAGCAACCTTACCTTTAGCGGCCAATAACCCAGTAATGTCATTAACCTTGCCCGACAAAAATACACTAACACTTGAATACGACCAACCCCACCTAGTAAGCCTATTAGAGCAAAGGAAGGTTTCTGCAGCAGTTATTTCATTATTCAAAGATAACCCAGTAAAACAGTTAACAATCACGCCAAGCAAAAATGCCACACTACAACTTAATGCGCAGCAACTCACTGTAACTGGTATCAACTTAAGCGCAAAAAATGACGCTAAAGACAGTGAGCCTATTCATCAGATAGCGTTAACGGATATAGCCCTTAGTTTACCTTTGAGCACAGATGGCAGTTTTAATACCTTTTCTATAAACCAATTTAACATTGAAAGCTCGCTGAAATTGCCTAGCCTTACGCCATTTACCGCTGAGCCTACCACTATTTATTTAACGGGGTCGGTCACAAAAGATAAGCAGCAAACCACCGTTAATTTATTTGAGCAATCGTCTTTACTCATCAAAAACATTAACCTACCTGAACAGCAAGGTAGTAAAAAAGCCACCTCCCCTTTATTGGCTATAAAAACAGTGAAAACTAAGCTACATGGCAACGTGTTATTACAAGGAGAAAATAAAGCCGCAGTAGACTTAACGGTTAATAGCCATGCAGAGCAACTTAGCATGCCACAAATAATGCAACTTAAAACATTATCTGTTTTAAGCCATGTTAGCGGCGACTTAGACAATATTGCGATTAATGCAATAGCAAGTGCTGACCAAGTCCCCTTAGGTAAGCTAAATATTAGTGGTTCCCTACAGTCACCCAAAGTGCAAGTTTTTGCCACTAAATTACCGCTTACTGACTTACTAGCACTGAATATTAAACTGCCAATTGAAGTCGCACTTATTGACGGCAGCTTAGATTATAAAGTGTCTGGGCAATTAACCGATCTAAACAACGTCGCAAATAACCGATTAACTGCGGAGGTTGCAGTAACATCACTCAGTGGTGATATAGACGGTATTTGGCTGCAAGCGCTAAATTGGCAGCAACACTTTGCTATTTTTAAGGATGAAATAACAACATTACCCAACACAACAAAAAATTTAACGATTGCGTTAATTGACGGCCCTATCCCTATTACTGATTTTTCAAGCCAACTTAGTTTCACTTATCAAGACAATATTACAATGTCTGCCAGTATGCTTAAAGCCAATGCTTTAGGGGGGAGTTTTTCAATACCTAAAATACAATGGCCGTTACAGCAAGACCATTCAGTTGACGTTCAGCTAAACAGTGTAAACTTAGAACAAGTTCTCGCCTTAGACAAAAAACAAGGTATTGTAGTCACTGGTAATATTTCTGGACAACTCCCCATTTTCTTTGATGGCGAAAGATTTATTATTGAACAAGGTAAGCTCTACAACATTACTGATGGTTTAATACAAGTCATTGACAACCCAGCAGTAGAGGAATTAAAAGCGAGCAATGCACAATTACAACTCGCTTTTGATGCGTTGCAAAACTTACACTACCATCAACTGTCTTCTGCAGTGTCAATGACAGACGATGGTTACATGTTTTTAGAAACCGTGATAAAAGGGCGTAACCCTGATATTGATAACGATGTAAATTTGAACTTAAATTTACATTACGACTTACTCGGTTTACTTGAGTCATTATCAATAACTGAACGATTTGAAAAAGGTATTATTAAAGGTTTACAAACACATTAAGGAATATTTATGTATAAAATACTAACGCTGGTGTTAGCTATTTTTATTTTTACCGGCTGTACTCATAGGGTTGAAGTGAGCGCTAAAGAGCCAATTACAATCAATTTAAATTTAAAAATTGATCATGAAATAAAGGTAAAAGTAGATAAAGAATTAGATGACATATTTAGTGACGAAAGCGATATATTTTAGGGAGAACTGATGAATAAGCTAACGAATAGATTACCAAGAAAATTGTTAAAAAAGTTCAGCTATGCCGTTGTAGTGTCTACAATGGCCTTCTCTGCATGGGCTTTATCACTTGATGACGCAAAACAACAAGGCCTTGTTGGTGAAATGCAAAATGGTTATGTAGGGGTAGTAGTCGCTAGTGCTGAGGCAAAAAGCTTAGCTGCGAGCATTAATAAAAAGCGTAAAAGCATTTATATGGATTTAGCACGCAAGAATAACATAACGATGCAACAAGTGACGGCTTTAGCGGGTGCAAAGGCGATCAAAAAAACCCAGCCTGGCCATTTTGTTCAAAACGCAGCAGGTCAGTGGGTTAAAAAATAAATATTACCTTAGTGACTAATATTACTGATTAGTGATATAGCTTAAATAAAAGAGGCTCTAAGCTTTAAAAAGCCAGAGCCTAACTATTCATTTGTCTAACGTTATTTAGGTTAATTGTTTTCCAATATCTACTTAGTACAATAAAGGTTAATGAAGAGACATGCTAAACGCTAAGTTCTCTTCGCACTATGTCTGCTCCCGCACTTAGGGCATTTAATTTACCCCTTGCTACATGGCGAGCTAAAGGAGCCATACCACAGTTAGTACATGGATAGAGTTTGTCGGCATCAACATACTTAAGCGCTTCTCGTAACGTATTGGCAACTTCTTCTGGCGTTTCAATGGTATCACTTGCAACATCTATAGCGCCTACCATCACTTTTTTGCCTTTAATAAGCGCAAGTAACTCAATTGGCACGTGAGAATTGTGGCATTCTAGTGAGATAATATCGATAGAAGATTGTTGCAGTTTAGGAAAAGCTTCTTCGTATTGTCGCCATTCTGATCCTAAGGTCTTTTTCCAATCGGTATTAGCTTTTATGCCATAACCATAACAAATATGTACCGCTGTTTCACACTCTAGCCCTTCTATTGCTCGCTCTAAACAGGCAATGCCCCATTCATTAACGTCATCAAAAAACACATTAAAAGCTGGCTCGTCAAATTGAATAATATCAACACCTGCTGCTGCTAACTCTTTGGCTTCTTGGTTTAATATTTTGGCAAATTCCCAAGCGAGTTTTTCGCGGCTTTTGTAATGGTCATCATACAGCGTATCTATCATTGTCATAGGGCCTGGCAAAGCCCATTTTATCGGTTGCTTTGTTTGCTGGCGTAAAAACTTGGCATCTTCAACAAAAACAGACTGTTGGCGAGAAACAGGGCCAACAACGGTCGGTACACTTGCCTCATAGCGATCACGAATTTTAACGGTTTTACGTTGCTCAAAGTCAACGCCGTTAAGGTGCTCAATAAAGGTGGTTACAAAGTGCTGCCGGGTTTGTTCGCCATCACTCACAATGTCAATGCCTGCTTGTTGTTGACTTTGTAATGCTAAACGTAAGGCATCTTGCTTACCCTCGGTTAACTCATCGCCTTGTAACTTCCATGGAGACCAGAGTGTTTCAGGTTGTGCAAGCCAAGCAGGTTTAGGCAAACTGCCGGCAGTTGACGTAGGTAATAATTTATTGTTAATCAGTTCTGTCATAATTAGTTTTCTTAATCAATTTTATTCAGCAAGTTTTAATAAAGCGTGCCGTCTCTGTAAAATGTTCAGCAAAGTAATGAGCGAATATCAGGGTTAAGCGTAGCTGGCAGACCACTGTTCAAGCACTGCTTGGTAGGGTTTAATAAAGTTTTCTTCAGTAAACTTGCCTTGCTCACTCGCTAACCGGCTTCGCTCTTCTCGGTCATATACAATTTGCGTTAATGAATGGTCTCCACTCTTTAAGCTAGGCTGATAAGCCTTTCCTGCAGTCGCATTAGCGTTATAAATTTCAGGACGATAAATTTTTTGGAATGTTTCCATGGTACAAATAGTACTTATCAGCTCAAGGTTAGTGTAGTCGTTAAGCAAATCACCAAAGAAGTAAAAAGCCAAAGGCGCAACACTGTTTGGCGGCATAAAATAGCGCACCTGCAAACCCATTTTTTTGAAGTATTGCTCTGTTAAAGACGATTCATTAGGCTGATATTCCACGCCTAATACCGGGTGCTGATTTTCTGTGCGGTGATAAGTTTTGTTATCTGAGACACTCAGGCATATTACGGGTAGCTTTTTAAAGTTTTGTTTGTAAATATTCGAATTTACAAAATACTGAAAGAGCTTACCATGCAGTTCACCAAAGTTAGCTGGGATGCTAAATTTAGGCTGGTTCTTATTGTGCTCTAATAATAATACGCTAAAGTCATAATCTCGCACATAAGAAGAGAAATTATTACCAACAATACCTTCAATACGTTTGTTAGTGTGGTGGTCAACAATATTTGTTTTCAATATCTCTATTGAGGGAAAGCTTTCACCGCTGCCTTTAATATCGAGCTCAACCGAAATAATTTCAAGTTCAACAGCGTAGCGATCTCCTTCGGGGTTATCCCAGTGCGCTAAGGCATTAAAACGATTATCAATCATCTTCAACGCATTGCGTAAGTTCGCTTGACGGTACTTACCTCTGGCCAAATTGGCAAAGTTAGTGGTAATACGCGTATTGTCTGAAGGCTGATAGCTTTCATCAAGAGAAGTGCTTTTAAGCGTAAAAGTGAAGTCTTTGTTCATCGTGATCCTGTATCCTATTTTCTATTTTCTATTTTCTATTTTCGAAGGTAAAACCTAAATTTATTTCTACTTTTTGCTAAACTCACAAGCGCGTTTGCCCGGTTAATGGGCTTCGCTGGTATTTTCTTTGATAAATATTTAAGCGAACTTATTGGCATATGTTTAGCGGTAGCAACTCGGTGTAATTTATACGTTGTTAACCTAGCGATTAACAGCGCATTTATTTCACATACCACATGAGAGAATTTCATAGCCTTTGCTTTTCAATCACTTAGGGCATTCTCCCCCTGTTTTTTCGCTGAACAATGCCATGCTATTTATAGCGCCCAGATTCACTCCTAATGTACGTTAAGTATCCCTCTCAATGCATAGCGCTGAATTGGACAATAGTTAATAGAATTAATATTATTAAACAGAGGCGTTTTCGTAGAGGAAATGATCACAAAATACGTATAATGATCTAATGCCATAGATGGTCTAAGCTAAAGGTACTCTTTACTGAATAAGGTTGAACTGAAATATGAATAATAAAATTATTGGCATTGTACTTATTGTTGCTGGTGCTGCTTTAGCTGTGTGGGGCTATAATATTTATGATGCCGCGAGCGCACAAGTAAGTCGCGCCTTAAGTGGTGACACCCCAATAGAGGCATGGGCAGGTATGGTTGGGGGTGCTATTGCGGTGTTAGTCGGTATTACCAAGTTAAAATAAGGTTCAGGTAAGCCATATGCAGCTTTGTTGTATTCAGTGGCTTACCTGCTGTTATCACATGTACAAGGTAGCAATTTACCTACTCAGGTAAACACCCATTAAGGGAGCAAGCGATAAATGCCTTTACCGTCAATGCCTAAATAAATATAGCCATCACTTCCTTGAATAACATTTCGAACCCTGCCCTGAATATCACTGAGTAGTTTGGTTTGTTTTACTACCTGGTTATTTTTAATGTCTACTAACACAAGGTGGTTAAATTTCATTGATCCCAGTAACACTTTTCCTTGCCAGTGTGGGTATTTATCACTGTCAATAAAGGCCATGCCTGACGGCGCAATAGATGGGTCCCAGTAAAGCTTGGGTTGTTCCATCCCTGCTTTTTCAGTGATATCAGTAAATTGGCTATTATTATAGTTAACACCATAACTGATCACCGGCCAGCCATAGTTGTTACCCGCTTCAATGAAATTAATCTCGTCTCCTCCTTTTGGTCCATGCTCATGAGACCATATTTGCCCGGTATTACCCAGTTTAATAAGCCCTTGAGGATTACGGTGACCATACGAATAAATCGCTTTTTTTGCCGTTTTATTGCTAACAAAAGGGTTATCAGCAGGAATAGTGCCGTCAAGATGTAGGCGATAAATTTTCCCCCCATCTCGAGTTATGTCTTGTGGATTAACATCTCGATTGCCTCGATCACCAATAGAGAAATAAATATAGTCAGCAGTTATCACTATTCGGCTACCATAGTGTGACCCTTTGTTAGTGTTTTCTTCCCCTTTATATAAAACCTTTTGCTCGATGAGCCGATTATTTTTTGTGTCTAACTTAGCTTGCATCAATGCCGTATTGCTGCCACTGCCTTTGCCTTCGGGGCTAGCATAAGTAAAAAATATCACCTGGTTGTTTACAAAGTTAGGATGCAAAGCGATATCAAGTAAGCCTCCTTGATTATTCACATGTATCTTAGGTAAGCCGGTAATTTCAATGGCCGCTTTCTTTTCGCTTAGTAAAAATAATGTCCCCGAACGTTCAGTCGCTAACATGCGCCCATCAGGTAGTTGCACCATACCCCAAGGAATACTTAACGCTGACCACATTAATTTTGTTTGATAGTTTTTTTTATCTTCATGTAAAGGAATGGAGTGTTGCGCTTGCGCTTTATTTAATACAAACACACTCAATACAATTGCTAGCAAATATTTCATACTATTCCTTATAATTTAACCGAGACTATTAACAATACACTTTGATATACACTTGTGCTTAACGACTCATTTAATTCAGTATAGAACGCTTATAAATAAGAATAAATAATCATAGCAAATACATTATATGGTATGTTAAATATAATTATCCGGTAACCATTTTTGCTGGTATCAAGTCGTAATATAAAAAGGGTTTAAATAAGAATGAATGGCGCAGGCGGAAGTTCAGGTGGTGTAGGGCAGTTTTTTATTGGCTTAATAATGATGTGTGCGGGCTTTTACATGTTACTGAATGCTATTTCAGTTAGCGCTAATTTTGGTTTAGGCTCAAGAATATATAGCTTTAACGCCTTTGGTGGCGTTGGTATTACCGGCGGTACAGTCATGATTCCATTTATTTTTGGTGTTGGCCTTATATTTTATAATGCCAAAAATATACTGGGCTGGGTTTTATCTGTCGGCTCGATTACGGCATTAATTTTTGGTGTTATAGCCAGTGTCCGTTTTAGTATGCGTGCGATGACATCATTCGACCTTATTGTTATTTTAGTGTTAGCTATTGGCGGTTTAGGGCTATTTTTACGCTCACTTAAATCTATGGATAGTTAGGTTAACACTGTAAAAGACTCTCTATCGCCTGATCAATTTACAGCTAGTGTGAGTTTCGGTTATCAGCCACTATTTCAGAGACAAAATAAGGTAATAAAGCTAAATGCTGCAATTTAACCGAGAGAGCAACTGTGCAATATTGCTAGCAGGAATTTTAGCCTTAGTGGTCGGTGTTGGTGTTGCTCGCTTTGTCTTTACTTCGCTGTTACCAGCAATGTTGGCAGACTCAATTAATATCGCTTTTGCGGGTGTACTTGCCTCAATTAATTATCTTGGTTATTTGTCTGGCTCTGTTTTTTCTATTTTTATTAAAGACATACATAATAAAGTAAGGTTTTTTAGATTAGGCTTATTACTTTGTGTTGTTTCTTCCTTTGCTTTAGGGGTAACTGAAAATAACCTGGTGTGGATTATCACAAGATTATTAGCTGGCTTTGGTGCCGCAATGGCTCTCGTTGTTGGCTCTTCAATTGTGATGTTAAAACTCAAGTTAGCCAATAAAACCAAAGCAATGGGAATACATTTCACCGGATTAGGTTTTTCAATCGTTATTTCTGATCTTATTATGCGGGGTGTATTTTATTATGGCGGCCACTGGCAAGATGCATGGCTTGTATTAGCGTCCGTTGGTGCTCTATTGTCCTGTTATTCGGCTTATATTTTACGCTTTGATAAACAACCGACTAGCGAAATAGTAAAACATACATTTGATAAATCTTTATTTTCCCCCGTCGCTATCATCCTTGTGCTCGCCTATTTTACCGAGGGTGTAGGCATGGTTGTACAGGCAACATTTCTCCCTGATATTGTTAATTCACTGCCTGGTTTAGAGGGTTATGGCGGTTATGTTTGGCTAGTAGTCGGTATTGCCGGTATTCCAGCTTGTATTGTATGGATGCGTTTAGCAGATAGGTTTGGCAGTTTTAACATTATGATAATTGCAATGTTATTACAGATTGTTGGTATTTTAATTCCTACAGTATCCAACAATATTATGATGAACCTTAGTAGTGGCATACTGTTTGGTGCAACTTTTATCGGTTTAGTGGCTTTATTTATGAATGTTGCTGGCCAACTTTCTCACAAAAACCCAGTATTTATTATGGGCGCCATAACATCGGCTTACGGTTTAGGGCAAATTGTTGCGCCATTATATTCAGTCGCCTTAATACAACAGTTTAATGACTACAATTACGCTTTATACTTAACCGCATTTATCGTTGCATTAGGTGTTGTGATGCTAGCTTATGCTAAAGTAAAATATCAAGAAAAAGTAAAAGGCATTCAGTAGTTTACTGTGAGAGTGCCAGCACACCTTAACACTATTCATTAACGTGTGCTGCATACTATTTAAACTTTAAAAGTGTTCGCTATATCTTGCAAAGAAGCCGCTAACCTTGCTTGCTCTGCCGCAGTAACAGATATTTGATTTGCGCCCGTGGTAGTCTCTGTTGATTTCTCTTCAACCGAGACAATGTTTTCCGCTACATCTTGAGTTACCACGGCCTGCTCTTCGATGGCGGTCGCTATTTGATCTGTCATTGCAAAAATATCACCCACAGACTGCGTTATTTCTTCTAACACGTCCTCAACATCTTTAGAGTTACTCACCGCATCAGCCGCTTTTTGTTGACTGCTTTCAATCACATTAAATGCAGCGTTAGCATCGCTTTGTAAAGATAAAATAAAGTTTTCAATCTCAGCAGTAGACTCTTGAGTACGTTGTGCCAAAGTACGTACTTCGTCAGCTACCACCGCAAATCCTCGGCCTTGCTCCCCTGCCCTTGCTGCTTCAATCGCTGCATTTAATGCCAGTAGATTTGTTTGTTCCGCGACCGACTTTATCACATCAACCACACTGGTAATATTATTACTGCTGGCATGCAAACTATTAATTTGTTTCGCTAAACCATCAATCTCATCTGCTAATATCTCAATAGAATGATAAGACTTTTGCACTATGGCTAGCCCATTTTTTGCTTTTTCATCGGCAGTTCTTGCCGAAGCTGCTGTATTTTGCGTATTTTCAGCGACTTCTTTTACTGTCGCAGACAACTCTTCAATAGCCGTGGCAATTAAACCAATGCCACTTTGTTGCTCAAATAAAGACTGCGAATTGTACTCACAGGTTTGTGCAGTTTCAGCAGCAGCCGACGCCAAGGTAACACTTGAAGACGACATGTTTTGAATCACATGGGAAAAACTGCTTAATGTGCTATTTAACGCCGTAGAAATTTGCCCTAATTCACTGCTACCTTCATACGGGCTAGAAACAGTTAAGTCATTTTCATTACGTACTTTAGCCAATACATTAGTTAAACTGCTCACTCTGCTGGTAAGCTCTTTTATTACATAAACACTCACCACTGACGCGATTACAATAATTAACAAACTGACCACAATACTTCTAACTAAGTAGGAAAACGCTTCACTTTGTTTAGCGTTCACTAAGGCTAATATATTATCGTCTAACTGGTTTTCTATTTTCTTTAATTGCCCAATACGCCCTGTTGCTTGCTCAAACCAGTAGCCTGCATCTATGCCAAAATCACTTTGTTGGTGCGTTGCTATTGCCCTAATTTTAGCGACTTCTCTCACTGCATTCGTGTTTAGTTGCTGGTCGAAAAAGGCCCTGTTTTCTGCGTTGGTAAACGCTTTGAAATTTGCAAAGTAGGTCTCTTGTTCACTCACTAAAGTAATGAATTTAACATAGCTATTAGCATCGTGCATTTGCTTGGCAAATGTTGTGCTCAGTATGGCTCGCTCTATGCCTGCGCGCTCTTTACCTTGTAAAAAGTTAAAATAGGCAACTGTTTCTTTCGTTATTAAAGCGTCGGTACTAATGTCAGCATTTAACATAGCAACACTGAGTAGTTTTTTGTTTAAATCGGTGTAATACAATATAGCGGCCGTATTTGCTATTTGTTGAGCATCTATTTGTTTACGTATTGATGACAATTCGTTTAATGACTGCGTTATTGTTGAGTGCAGCTGAGTTATACTATTCAGTGTAAAATCATGCTCTTGCCAAAAGCTCATGACTTGAGCACGTTTTTGATCCGTATTTTGGCGTTGAATTTTTAGTTTGTCACCAAAGCTTTTGCCGTTAGAGCCTAAAAAGCCTGCCGTCATACCTCTTTCTTTTTGCAACTCATGAACAAACTCACTATAAACAACCGACAACTCAGTTAATGGTGCAATTGTTCGCATTTCATTTTCAATTTTTATGTGATCACTGATGGCCGTTGTACTTAACCATAAAAAACCTAACATAGGCAAAGTAAGCAAAACAAGAATTTGCTTTTTAAAAGAAAGATTAGAAGTATTCATAAGTGTCCATTAATTGTTAGTGTTTTAACAAATATATTATAGCCAAGTTTGTCTTTTTGAAGTTGAGATAAAATAAACTTTCTTAATAATAATGCAATCACTTGTATTAATGCTACTTTAAAATAACCAGCGACAGTAGTTTTTATGCGTTTAATGGTATTAAAGTGTAGGTGCTAAAAAAAATGCAAAAAAAAACCGATAGCAGGGCTATCGGTTGAGTTAGCTATGAGGAGAGCTAAAATATACAATTATTACAAAAAACGTTCACATAAGGGGGAGAACGAAAAGAATTATAGAGTACATACTCTAATAAAGCAAGCTAAAAATGTAACTTAATTACATTTTTTATTTTTTATTTCATATTTTGTTGTAAAAACACTAATAAGGTCTATTTACCCGGTTAGTTCACTCGCGATTTACCCACCCCACTGCTGCGCTAAATCAATAAAAAGCCAGTCGATATTTGGTTATCCTACTCACATACAGTAAACTATTGGCAATTTTCGTTATGAGTGAATCAAAGATGCCGACTCAACCACAAGATCAATCGACAAAGCTACCCGACACTGTGTCAGACACCACTACCCACTTTGGCTATAAAACTATTGATAAAGAAGAAAAAGTGTCAATGGTTGCTGGGGTTTTTCATTCGGTGGCTAAACAATACGACGTAATGAATGATTTAATGTCATTTGGGGTTCACCGTTTATGGAAACGCTTTACCATTGACGCCAGTGGCGTACGCCCGGGTAATAAGGTGTTAGATTTAGCGGGTGGCACCGGTGATTTAACTGCTAAATTTTCTCAGTTAGTGGGCAAAGAAGGCGAGGTGGTTTTAGCTGACATCAACAGTTCAATGCTGAATGTAGGCCGTGATAAATTACGCGATAAAGGCCTAGTACAAAATATAAAATACGTGCAGGCTAATGCCCAATACCTACCTTTTGACGACCATACCTTTGACATTGTTACTATTGCATTTGGCTTACGTAATGTTACTGATAAAGACATGGCTCTGCGCTCTATTTATCGCGTATTAAAACCCGGTGGCCGTTTATTAGTGTTAGAGTTTTCTAAACCTGAACATGCATTACTCAACAAGGCCTATGATTTTTATTCATTTAATATTTTACCCAAAATGGGTGAGTTAGTAGCAAAAGATGGGGATAGTTATCAATACCTTGCCGAGTCTATTCGCATGCACCCTGATCAAGAAACATTAAAAGCCATGATGGATAATGCTGGTTTTGAGCAAACCAGTTATAAGAATTTAACTGGTGGTGTTGTTGCCTTACATAAAGGCTATAAATTTTAAGCGTAATCATTCACCCGATACTTTTAAGCACCTATCCTTAAGAGAACAGACAAGGTTATAACCATGTTGCAACAAGCATTCATGTCATCAGTAGAGTTATTCATTAACAAAGTAATGTCTTTACATACTGAACCAGTTGATCTACAAAAATTGGAGCAAAAAACATTAACCATACTATTGTCAGAAATAAATTTCCCGATAAGCTTAACGGCGGTTAATAATAAAATCATGGTGTCTGCTTTAACCGACCGTGCTGATTGTACTATTAACACTAGCCTTAAAACCCTACAAGCATTAAAAGCCGAACAACAATTAACCACATTAATAAAACAAAATAAGCTCGACTTAAGTGGTGACATTAAAGTAGCACAGCAGTTTATGCACCTAGCCGAAAACCTTAATATTGATTGGCAAAGCGAATTAGCCAAGCATATTGGTGATATGCCAACTCACAAGTTAATGCAATTTGGTAAACGCCTTACAAACAAGTTACAGTTCGCCAGTAAGCAAATACAAGCAGATGCTAGTGAATATATAGTGCACGAACAACGCTTAGTGGTCACCCGCAGCCAAATTGAAGCGTTTAATCACGACGTAAACCAAGCTAGCCAGCAACTTGAAGATATTTCCGCTCGCATTGACGCATTAACCAAAGGACATTCAAACTCGTGAGTAGCAAACGACTGTACCGCATTGTTAAAACATTTTTACACTATGGTTTGGACGATATGGTGCCAAAAAGAATGCTGCCTTGGTATGCAAAGTTGGGTCGTATCTCTTTATTCTGGTTGCAAAACAAACACAAAAATAAAGACCTTGCTCAACGCTTTCGCCTAGCCATTGAAGAGCTAGGCCCTGTATTTATTAAATTTGGGCAAATGCTTTCAACCCGTCGCGATTTATTACCGTCCGACTTTGCTGATGAATTAGCACTTTTACAAGATCAAGTAACACCATTTGATGGCGAACTAGCCAAGCAACTGATTGTAGAGGCAATGGGGCTTGAAGTATTCGAACAATATTTTAGTGATTTTGATATAAAGCCTTTGGCTTCAGCTTCAATCGCGCAAGTACATACCGCAACTTTGACTAATGATAATCATCAACAAAATGTTGTGATTAAGGTGCTGCGCCCAAAAATTGATAAAATAATTTTAGCGGATGTCAAAGTGATGTCGCGCCTTGCCGCTATTGTCGCCCGCTGGCTGCCAGACGGTAAACGTTTGCGCCCTGTTGAAGTGGTTGCTGAATATAAAAAAACAATTTTAGATGAATTAGACCTTAACAGAGAAGCCGCCAATGCTATCCAGTTAAGGCGTAACTTTGAACAAGGCCGCGAATACGACAAGGTACTTTATGTCCCTGAAGTATATAGTGAATACAGCCATAAAAACATTTTAGTGATGGAGCGTATTTACGGCATTGGTGTGGCTGAAGTTGACACCTTAAATGAACTAGGTGTTGACATGCAGTTGCTCGCTGAACGAGGTGTAGAAGTATTTTTTACCCAAGTATTTCGCGATAGTTTTTTTCATGCTGACATGCACCCTGGCAATGTATTTGTTGATGCCACCAACCCTGCTGATCCCACCTGGATAGCGATAGATTGCGGCATTGTTGGCACGTTAAACCGCGAAGATAAACGGTATTTAGCAGAAAACTTTGTGGCCTTTTTTAATCGTGATTACCGCAAGGTAGCTCAGTTACATGTTGACTCTGGCTGGGTGCCGGTCAATACCAGCGTTGATGAGTTTGAGTTTGCAATTCGCACGGTGTGTGAGCCAATATTTAACAAGCCATTGGCTGAAATTTCTTTTGGCCAAGTATTAGTCAACTTATTTAGCACCGCGCGTCGCTTCAACATGGAAGTACAACCGCAATTAGTGTTATTGCAAAAAACCTTACTTTACATTGAGGGCTTGGGTAGACAACTTTACCCACAATTAGATTTATGGCAAACCGCCAAACCCTTTTTAGAGAACTGGGTTAAAGAACAAATGGGCATTAACGCTGTATTTACTAAAATAAAAGACAATATACCTTTTTGGAATGAAAAGCTGCCCGAAATTCCTGATCTTATTTATGACTATTTAAAAACAGGAAAAGAAAGTCAATTTCAACATATGAAATTAATAGAGCAAATAACTCAACAGCAACAAGCGAATAATCAGCGCTTAATTTTTGCAGTAGTAGCAGCAGGCTTGTGTATTAGTTCAGCGCTATTTTTTAATCAACACTGTCACTTGTTAGCTGGGCTAAGTGCGGGCATAGCGGCCATTTTATTTTACTTATCGGTTAAGAAATAACCCCTGCAACTCATGACTTCTTTTTAGCTAATTGCGCACGTAAACTGGCCATACCCTGCTTATTCGCCGCTTGTTTATCTGCTTGTGTTTTTTTCACTTGCCCTAATTCCCACTTTAAATCGTCTTGTGGTAATTCATGCAAAAACCGACTAGCCTCTGTGCGCGACAGTTCTCCAAATTGACGGCGCTCACGTGCATAAGTAAAGATTAATTCACGTTGCGCGCGCGTAATGCCAACATAAGCTAGGCGGCGCTCTTCTTCTACGCTCCCTTCGTCAATACTGGTTTGATGTGGCAACAAGCCTTCTTCCATACCAATTAAAAAAACATAAGGGAATTCTAGACCTTTAGAAGCATGTAAGGTCATTAACTGTACTTGGTCGCTATCATCTTCACTTTCATTACGCTCCATCATATCTCGCAAGGTTAAACGAGTAACAATTTGCGGTAACGTCATCGGCTCTTCATCGTCAGAACCTTCTAACATTTGCGTTACCCAACTAAAAAGCTCGGTAACGTTTTTCATCCGCATTTCTGCAGCTTTGGCGCTGGGTGAAGTGTCATAAAGGAAGTCTTCGTAATTGATTTCCCTGATCATTGAACGCAGCACTGCTGCAGTATCACCCCGCTCTGTTTGGTCTGCAACATCAACTAACCACTGGGTAAAAGCCTGCATTTTCATCAACGCACGCCCTGTTAATGTTTGCGCTAAACCGAGCTCAAAGCTGGCAGCAAACATACTTATTTGCCGCATATTGGCGTAATTTCCCAGTTTTTCTATGGTAGCAGGACCAAGCTCTCGTTTAGGGACATTAACAATACGCAAAAAAGCATTGTCGTCATCTGGGTTTACTAATACGCGTAAATACGCCATGACGTCTTTGATTTCTGACCGCGAAAAAAACGAAGTGCCCCCGCTAATTTTGTAAGGGATACGATTTTGCATTAAAGCTTTTTCTAATAGCCGAGATTGGTGGTTACCACGGTATAAAATAGCATAGTCTTTATGGCGACTGCGGTTCATAAAGCGATGACCAATAAGTTCACCAATAATACGTGAGACCTCATCTTCTTCATTTTTGGTCTGTATTACACGTAATTCTGGGCCATAAGCTAATTCACTAAAAAGCGCTTTATCGTAAACATGGGGGTTATTTGCAATTAAAATATTGGCACATTTTAAAATGCGCCCACTAGAGCGATAATTTTGCTCAAGTTTAATCAGTTTTAGTTGTGGGAAATCTTTACCTAACAACACTAAGTTCTCAGGTTTTGCCCCACGCCAGGAGTAAATAGACTGGTCATCATCACCCACAACAGTTAACCGCCCACGCTCACCCGTAATTAATTTTACTAGCGCATACTGGCTAGCATTTGTGTCTTGGTATTCATCAACTAATAGATAACGAATTTTACTACGCCAGCGCTCTCGCACCTCAGGGTAGTTTTTTAAAAGGAGTGTTGGGATCAAAATTAAATCATCAAAGTCAAGTGCATTGTATGCTTTCATGTGTTGATGATAACGCTGATAAAACTCAGCAAATTCTTGCTCCTGCGCATCATGTGCCATTTTCACAACGGCGTCTGGTAATAATAAATCGTTTTTCCAGTTTGAAATTTTGCTTTGTAATTGGCTCAATAAATCTTTGTCGCCATCGAGTTCATCTACCGTTAATTCTTTCAATAGTGTTAAGCTGTCTTGGTCATCAAACAGCGTAAAGCCCGGTTTATAACCTAGCGTTTTAATTTCTCTGCGAACAATATCTAGCCCGAGCGAATGAAAAGTTGAAACAGTTAACCCTCGAGTTAATTCTTTACCAAGCATGTTAACAATACGCTCTTTCATTTCTCGCGCTGCTTTATTAGTAAAGGTGACGGCAGCAATATTACGCGCTTTGTAGTCACATTTTTGGATCAAATACGCGATTTTTTGGCAAATAACCCCTGTTTTGCCTGAGCCGGCTCCCGCCAAAACCAGGCAAGGCCCACTGACATATTTTACCGCTTCGTTTTGTCCGGGGTTAAGCTTCATAGTAACCATTCATCTTGTTGTTATTTGTCTAAATTTCGTTGTCTAATCTGTTAGCTTGTACTGATAAGCGCCGTGCTTTTCTAGTACTTACGGCCAATATATTCAAGCTGGGTAGTGACGAAATAATATGTTTTTGTAAAGTCGCTCATTTTACCTGTTTTTACTCGTTAGCAAAACAGTTACAATGGTTTGAAGAATAATTTCGAGTATAACCTCAGGAAGCCACATGATTAATGCAAAAAAAATTGAAGAAATCGCCAAGCAAGTGACTGATGCTATTCCGCCAGGCTTAAAAAACATGGCCAACGATTTTGAAGATAAAACCAAAACAGTTTTACAGCGAAAGTTATCACAACTAGACGTAGTAACACGTGAAGAGTTTGATGTTCAAACACAAGTGCTAATTAAAACACGCACTAAATTAGCCGCAATAGAAGCACGCTTAACTGAACTAGAAGAAAAACTATCCATTGAAAAAACGTAAGCGAAGTGTGAGCCAGCTCCCGTCGACTAAGGTGTTTAACCTAAGCAGGAAGTGAATCGTAATCAGCACAATCCCGCTTGAAAATAGCTCACCTAAACCTGAATTAATGACATGTGCAAATTTTTACTTATTATTTTTCTACTCGCTGGATTTATGACAGAAATTAATGCCAATCGCTTTACCACTGAACAGCAGCTTAGCGTGCGTTACAATAATGAAATAGCTCACTTTTGGCAACAAGGTGAGTTTTCCTCGTTTCGAGGCGTAAACCAAGCACGTATTAATTACGCAATGTTTACTCATAAACCAAGTAATGGCAAATTAAACAACAATAAGTGCTTAATTATTTCACCTGGGCGCAGTGAGGGCTATTTAAAATATAAAGAGCTGAGTTTTGATTTATTTAACTTGGGTTTTAATGTATTTATTATTGATCATCGTGGCCAAGGTTTGTCTGCGCGTTTAGTTGCAAACCCACACAAGGGTTATGTAGAGAAGTTTCAGTATTATGTTGATGACTTTACCACCTTCGTCGACAATATTGTCAAACCACAGTGCAAGGCTACCCATAACACTAATGCGCAAAAGCCTTATTTGTTAGCGCATTCAATGGGAAGCGCTATTGCTGTTCGGTATTTACAAACACACCCAAATACGGTTCAAGCCGCGGTGTTATCATCACCTATGCTAGGTTTTAATAGCGGCCTTATTCCTACTTATATTGCCAAACCCATCATTAAGGTAACCGAAAAAATTAACCACTGGATCACTGATAACCCATGGTACTTTTTTGGACAAAATGATTATGATCCCACTGCTGATATTGCCAGTAAATTTGAACATAACCCACTGATGCACTCTGCTTTGCGATTTCAACTATTTTATAAAACCTACCATGATGTTGCTCAATTGCAACTGGGCGGAGTGACGGTTAAATGGTTATCTGAATCCATTAGCGCACTTGAACAAGCTTTTGCTGACATAAATAAAATACTAACGCCTACCTTAGTGATACAAGCAGGCAACGACACAATTATCTCTAACCAAGCACAAAATGACTTTTGCCAACAATTACACAAGCTACACCCTCAGTCATGCCCTGATGGTAAGCCGTTAGTTGTCAAAGGCGCACACCATGAATTATTTTTTGAAAGTGATATTTACCGCCAACAAGCGTTAACGGCAGCAGCCCAGTGGTTTCAACAACACTAAAATGGATGATAGGTGATTAAGCTTGCTCTACTTTGAGTTCTTCTGGGACAACCGACTTAGGGTCATGATGTATAAAAACTTCACAGGGTGCTAGCACTTGGCATATTTCTGCTTCAATTTCATCGCCAATACTATGCGCTTCAAGTAACGAGAGGCTATCTTCAAGCTCTATATGAAATTGAATAAAGCGCTTAGCACCTGCTTGCCTTGTACGTAGCTCATGTAAGCCTAATACACGTTCATGCGCTAAAATAATGTCTCTAATTTGCGCCACTTCTTCATCATCTAACTCTTGGTCCATTAACTGGCCGACACTTTGATAAATTATTTGCCCTGCACCGAAAAATAAAAATAAAGCCACTAACACTGTAAAAATACCGTCAGCTTGTACCCATAAGCCTTGGCTCAGGTAAAGCGCTATTAACACCCCTAAGTTAAGTAATAAGTCTGACTGATAGTGTAAAGCATCAGCGCTGATCACAATTGAACCTGTGCGCTTAATAACATAACGCTGAAACATAACTAAAAATAAGGTCAGTATAATGGCAATCACAGACACGCCAATTGCAATATTGCTGTGCACAATAACGCGAGGGTGTAAAATTCGGTCAACCCCATTAAACATAAGCAGTGTGGCCGAACCCAATACAAAAGCAGCCTGAACCAAGCCAGCCAGACTTTCTGCTTTACCGTGGCCAAACTTATGATCGTCATCTGCAGGCGCTAAAGCAAAACGCAGAATAACAATGTTCATTACTGAGGCAAATAAATCTAAAATTGAGTCTGTGGTTGAGGCAAGCATGGCACTTGAGTCACTGACAAACCAGGCATAAAATTTAATAACCACTAAGGTAAGCGCCACTGAAGACGAGATAATTGCTGCCAGTTTCACCCAGTAAGCGTAATCAAAAGACTGGTTGTCTACTGGTGCAGGAGGCGTTTTCATACCTGAGTGCTCTAACATAAAACTGATTCCAAAATGAAAAAATGAAGCGTTATAACAATTAAATTAAATTCTTTGCTAACTCCGCGGGAATTAAATGAACTTAATCGTTATAATAGCAAATTATCTTGCTGCTATCCAAACTCACGTTGTGACCATTATGTTAGATGTTGTTCTTTTTCAACCACAAATTCCACCCAACACGGGCAATATAATTCGCTTATGTGCTAATTCAGGCTTTCGTTTACACTTAATTGAACCATTAGGCTTTAATTTTGAAGACAAAAAACTTCGTCGTGCTGGCTTAGATTACCATGAGTTTGCCGCTATTAAGCGCCATAGCAACTTTACCGCTTTTGTCGAACAAGAAAAACCAAAACGCATTTTAGCGGTAACTACCAAAACAAATAATTTTTATGGTGACGTCACTTTTACCCCAGGTGACTACTTACTTTTTGGCTCAGAAACTGCTGGCTTACCAGAAGATGTGCGTGTACAAATTCCTGATCAAGATAAGATTAGAATTCCCATGTTAAAGGAGAGCCGTAGTATGAATTTATCTAATGCGGTAGCTGTAATTGTGTACGATGCCTGGCGTCAATTAGGTTTTGTTGATGCCGTATAATAACTGCTATTTGCTTTAACGTTAGCTTAAAATTAAGGTGAGAACACAGAGTCGCCACTAGCCAATGCGTACTTTAAATGCAGCAGTTGTTTAATAGCATATATGGTATTAAACAATAAAAACGATGCCGCTATTCTTGTTTCTGGTCACGAGACAGTAGGTCGGCCGCAGCCAATTTTGCCGCCTTGTTCTGGTATAACACTTGGTATACTTGCTCAACAATGGGCATTTCAACATTCATGCGCTGGGCTAAAGTGTATACTTCTTTCGTATTACGATAGCCCTCAACGACTTGGCCAATGTCTGCCATTGCTTGTTCAACACCCGTGCCTTGCCCTAAGGCTAAACCAAAACGCCGGTTTCTCGATTGATTATCCGTACAGGTGAGTACTAAATCCCCTAAGCCAGCCATCCCCATAAATGTTGCAGGGTCAGCCTCTAATGCGACCCCTAAACGTGTCAGTTCAGCTAACCCTCTGGTGATCAATGCTGTACGTGCATTCGCACCAAAGCCAATACCGTCAGCAATGCCTGCGCCAATGGCAATAACATTTTTAACAGCGCCACCTAATTGTATGCCAATAAAGTCTTTATTAGGGTAAACGCGGAAGCATTTTTCGCAATGTAATAAACCAGACAACTCTGCTGCGAAGCTTTTATCCGTAGACGATAAGGAAATAGCCGTGGGTAAACCTATTGCCATTTCTTTAGCGAATGTCGGACCCGACAATACGGCTAATGCAACATCTTCTCCAAGGACCCTTCTAGCAACTGTTTGCAGTAAATCGCCCGATTGAGGGTCTAAGCCTTTCGTTGCCCAAGCTACTTTAGCGTTAGGCTTAAGCATAGGAGAGATAGTTTTTAGTATATCTCCAAACGCATGGCTAGGTACCACCACTAAAATGTTATCGCTTGCACCAACAGCTGTTGCTAGGTCGCTAATAGGTTCTAGGCTGTCAGGAAATGGACAGCCGTCTAAATACTTTCTATTTTCACGTGCGCTAATCATGTCTTCAACTTGATGAACATCACGCCCCCATAAAAGTGTTTTATGACCATTACGAGCCAAACAAATAGCCAATGCTGTACCATAAGAGCCAGCACCTAATACGGTAATTTTAGCAGAATCGGTCATAAGTACCTTTATCATTGGGAAAGTTAACAGCAAAGCTTAGTTACAAGTCATCGCTGCTGCAGTTGCTAAAAATCGCCATCACTACCTAAGGTATTTTTAGCAACGAAATAACAAATAATATTAAAACGAGCCGCTTTGAAGTTTTTCATTAGCGCTGTGCACACAGCTTACTATATTAGCCTAAAACCAAGCTCAGATTATATTAGTGTGTTTCTGTGCTTTCTGGCGCGTTCGCTTTTGCTTCAGCTGCACGTTGTTGTACATAAGACGCAAATAATGCTTCAAAGTTTACCGGCGACAAGTTAAATTGTGGGAATGAGCCACGGTTAACTAAACTGGCAACGGTTTCACGTGCATAAGGGAACAATGTTGTTGGGCAAAATGCGCCAATCGTATGCGCTAACTGTGCTTCAGGTAAGTTACCTATAGTGAAAATACCTGCTTGTTGTACTTCAGCTAAAAAGGCTGTTTGACCTTCAACAGTGGCTGTCACGGTAACCGCTAAAACAACCTCATAAGTATCGTCGGCTAGTTTATTAGAGCGAGTATCTAAGTCTAATTTAATTTCAGGTTTCCATTCTTTTTGAAAGATACCCGGCGAGTTTGGTGTTTCAAAAGAAACGTCTTTTGTGTAAACACGTTGAATAGCAAACTGTGGTTGTGCTGGTGCAGCTTCGCTTGCTGGGTTTTGGTTTTCATCGCTCATGGGTATTTTCCTGTTTTTGTATAAAATTTAATATTGGTTTGTTTAACTGTTCGTGTTGTTAACTTGGTGTGACTGAACTTATACGAGTAAGTCATCGAGCTGATTATTACGCTCTAAAGCGACGAGCTCATCACAGCCACCAACTTTGACATCATTAATAAATATTTGCGGTACGGTATAACCTCCGCCACTGCGTTCAATCATTTTTTCGCGCAATGCCATATCACCATCAATACTTATTTCGTTTATTTGTAATGAGGGAAAGTCTGTTAGTTTATGTTCAAGTAATGCAAGCGCATGAGAACAAAAAGGACAGTACGCTTTAGTGTAAATATCTACTTTTGCCATAATTTTCGACTCTCTTTCATTTAACTGTACTAGGGATTGTAGCTGTGCTGTTAAGCAAGCAGATAACACTTACTTTTTAATGACAGGCAAACCTGCACTCACCCAAGCAGCTATACCTCCTTTTAACACGCTCACTCGCGTAAAACCGGCTTTATGTAAATCATGGGCTACTTTTGACCCACTAAGGCCTGCACTACATACAACTATGATGGGCTTTTCTTTGTGTTTTTCAAGGCTAGTAAAACCATTTTTAGTGATTTTTTCATTAGACAAGCTCACTGAGTCTATAATGTGGCTCTTGTTAAAGTCTTTCTCACTACGGGTATCAAGGGCAACGCCTGATTCGTTATTCATTAAAAAGGTTAACTCTTGCGGGCTAATTTGTTTAATAGGTGATAAGTTAATTTTTATCGTTGTTACAATGATCATAACAACAAGGCCAACCCAAACGGCACTTAATAAAGCGTTATTGCTGGCAAAAGTAATAAATTGTTCCATAGATGAAGCGCCTATTAGTCAAGAAAAAAAGTGATGGCTTTCTTTCAATATAGAGTGTTAATAAATAAAAAAATCGTGACATTATACCCAAGCTGATTGGAATTGCGAGCCTCTAGGGAATTGATTATTCGTATTAGTAATACCAAATGAATCATTTCTTGCTTAATTAAATCAACTTGACTGTGTACAATGACAGTAATTTAATTTAGGTACTCTATACAAGGCTAGTAATTATGTCTAACAGTAACGCGTCTACCATTGATGCACCGAAGAAAAAATCAACCGTACTCGTTATTTTAGATGGCTGGGGCCATCGTGAATTAGGCGAATCAAATGCAATACAAGCTGCTAACACTCCTGTGTTAGACAAGCTTACAGCAGATTACCCTAATATGTTAATACAAACATCAGGCATGGCTGTGGGCTTACCTGAAGGACAAATGGGTAATTCTGAAGTGGGCCATGTAAATTTAGGTGCGGGGCGCGTTGTTTACCAAGACTTTACTCGCATTACCAAAGCCATTGCCGACGGTGACTTTTCACAAAACCCAGCCTTATGTCAAGCTGTTGACAAAGCAAGCACACAAGATAAAGCCGTGCATATATTTGGTTTATTATCGCCAGGTGGTGTGCATAGTCATGAAGATCATATATTTGCGATGATGGAAATGGCAAAGGAGCGCGGTGCAACTAAAGTTTACCTGCACGCCTTTTTAGACGGTCGCGATACACCACCACGCAGCGCCAAAAGCTCCATAGAAAAAGCCCAACAGAAATTGACACAATTATTTGCTGATTCAACAGGCGAAGGGCAAATAGCCTCTGTTGTTGGACGTTATTTTGCAATGGACCGAGACCAACGCTGGGATCGTGTAGAAGCCGCATACAACGTCATGGTTTCAGGTGATGCTAAGTATCAATACCAAGATGCATTATCGGCACTTGATGCGGCTTATCAGCGCGATGAAAATGATGAATTCGTTAGCGCCAGCGCTATCGTTAACGCCAAAGGTGAGGTGATTGAAGTTAATGATGGTGACGCGTTAATTTTCATGAATTTTAGAGCCGATCGTGCCCGCCAATTTAGTCGCTGCTTTACCGAAAGTAACTTTGACGGCTTCAACCGCAAAAAAGTGCCCACGCTTAGCGACTTTGTTATGTTAACGCAATATTCAGCTGACATTAAAGCCAATTGCGCTTTTCCACCAACGCCTCTTAATAACGTCATGGGAGAATGGCTTGCTAAGCATGATAAAACTCAGTTACGTATTTCAGAAACTGAAAAATATGCCCACGTAACTTTCTTTTTTAGTGGCGGACAAGAAGCTGAGTTTGATGGTGAAACTCGTATTTTAATCCCTTCACCCGACGTAGCGACGTACGATTTGCAACCAGAAATGAACTCAACCTTGCTCACCGATAAGCTCGTTGCTGCCATTGAAAGCGGTGAACATGACTTTATTGTATGTAATTACCCCAATGGTGATATGGTTGGGCATACGGGTAACTTTGCTGCAGCAGTAAAAGCTTGTGAAGCCGTTGATACCTGTATAGGACGCGTTGTTAGCGCATTGCAAAAGACGGGTGGCGAGTGTTTAATTACTGCTGACCATGGTAATGCAGAGCAAATGGTTGATGAGGTTTCGGGCCAAGCTCATACCGCACACACCTGTGAACCGGTACCACTTATTTATGTTGGCAGAAATGCGACACCGGCAAGTACAGGTACGTTAAGTGATATTTCGCCAACGTTATTGCATTTAATGGGCATGGAGCAACCCGAAGAAATGACCGGTTCGGTCTTGATGCAACTAGATTAATGGGGCAAACTGTAAGTAATATCAAGTCTATACCATCCTGATATAAATATAAGGTAATGTATGTAGCACAGCGCTAATGCTGTCGACAGTTTTATGCGAATAAAATGTCTACTTAACGCCCTAACCTGCAAAAGATAAATTTATTGATGCCTATAGTCACTTACTTTCAGCATACCATAAGCAACTTACTCCTGGTAAGTTGCTTATTGCTCTCTGTTTATAGTAGCGCAAACGAAAGTGAGCATGAGAAAGCAAAAAAGCGCAACACTGCCCAACTTAACGACGTTCAACAGGCTATTGCTAAGCAAGAGTCAAATATATTTAAAACCAACAAAGCCAGGGCTGCCCTAGAAAAACAGTTAAAGAGTGATGATTTAGCCATCGCCAAGATTGCTAAAGCCATCAACAATACTGAACAGTCATTAGCAGAAACACAAAGTAAAATTTCCTCGTTAAGCCAAGAGAAAAAGCAATTAACCTCACAAAAACAAGCACAAGAGCGATTATTAGCAAAGCAACTCCGCTCGGCATACACCACAGGCCAACATGACTATTTAAAGCTGCTATTAAACCAAAAACAAAGTGAAAAAATTCAGCGTAGCATTACGTATTATCAATACATGAATAAAGCACGTATTGAAGAAATAGAAAAATTTCAAGCAACCATAGCCCAGTTAATGTTAGTGACCACTCAGCATCAAGAGCAAGTGGAGAACTTACAACAGTTACAGCAAAACCAAAAGCAACAGCGACTGACACTGAGTAAAAATAAAGAAAAACGTAGTGAAACACTTGCCTCTCTTAGTAAAGAGTTATTATCAAGCACCCAACATTTAGCTAAATTAAAAGCTGATGAAGCCAACTTATCTGCCGCCTTAAAAAAGCTCACTGAAATTATCCGTGCTGAAATTAACTTAACCGGTTTAAGCAAGCTTAAAAGAAAGCTAAGTTGGCCAGTGAAAGGTAAGTTATTACGTAGTTTTGGTAGTAAAAAACAAGGCTATTTAACCTGGAAAGGTGTTTTGCTCGGTGCCCCCATTGGGAGACAAGTACAAACAATACATAATGGTACTGTTTTATTTTCTGACTGGCTCAAAGGTTATGGCTTGTTAACGGTCATTGACCACGGTAATGGTTACATGAGCTTATATGCCCATAACCAAACACTATTAAAGTCAGTCGGTGAGCGCGTAGAAACAGGCGAACCCATTGCGCTAGTAGGCCAAAGTGGTGGACAAAACAACCCTGGACTCTACTTTGAAATTCGCTATCAGGGGAAAGCAGTCAACCCTAAACTATGGTGTCGCTAGGGTAACTATTGCAGCCAACATTGGTAAAGAATAAAAGTTACTACTAAACAGCCTTCCCGAATGTTATCCTTTGTTACTACTAATTATTATAAATAACATATTCAATGACTTCAGTTTTTCCTACCGTTTCCGCTAAAATTTCAGCATTAATCACTTTATTCGTTTTTTGCACTTTTCCAACAAAAAGCATTCAAGCGCAGCCCGTGCGTATCGCCATTGTTATCGATGATATAGGCTACCGCTATACTGATAAAAATACCTTGTTACTACCAGGTGCTATTACTTATTCTGTTTTACCCCAAACGCCTTATGGTAAAAAAATAGCCGCCCTAGCCAATGCCAATAATAAGGAAGTCATTCTACATATTCCAATGGAAGCAGAGAATGGTAAAAAACTGGGCCCGGGTGCGCTTACTAGCACCATGAATAAGGATGAAATTGTCGCTAGCTTAAATACGTCATTAGCCGAAATACCTTTTGCTATTGGTATTAATAATCATATGGGTAGCCATTTAACCCAATTAAGTGACCCCATGACTTGGACAATGAACTTTTTAAAGCAACACAACTTACTTTTCTTAGACAGTAAAACCAGCCCGCACTCTAAAGCTGGGAGTATTGCAAAGTTAGTGGGTGTTCCGGTAAGAAACAGGCATGTATTTTTAGATAATCACTTAACAGACGCTTATATATCTCAACAGTTTCAATCTTTAATTCATTATGCTCTGTCGAATAAAACAGCGATTGCCATTGCACACCCACACCCTGAAACAATTCAAGCTTTAACGCGTTTAATTCCAACACTGGCACAAAACAATATTGAATTAGTGCCCTTATCAGCCTTATATTCACCGCTTGAAAGTTATCAAGTTAATCTAGCTAATACAGAGTAAAGTAGCCAATACTGATGACTACTCAAAAGATAGGCTCGCTGAGTTACATTAGCATTTATCTTAGCTAGTCACTCCAAGGTAATATTATTTTCTCGCAACACTTCATGTAAGTATTTAACAGGAATAGCGTAAGTAATACCACTTGGGTTTGCAATGACAGCTTCTTTCGTTGTTTGCACAAAAACTTTATTGATAATACCTAAAACCTCCCCAGTGTTTGTATCATACATTGCGCTACCGCTGTTGCCAGGGTAAGCCGTTGCATCAAGTTGGTAGACCAAATAAGGGTTTCGCATGCGCTTAAGCATTTTTAAACTAATTTGCTCCGCTGATTGAGCCGGTACTACTGTAGGCGTTGTGCTTGCAATCATTCCTCGGTGAGTCACTGGATATAAACCGAGTATTGAGCCAATAGGAAACCCAGTAAAAGCCACATAAGTGCCGTCGCCGCGAAAGGTAGGGTTGGCAAGCTTCATCGCTGGCAGCGCTGCACCAGACAACTTTAAAATAGCCAAATCATATAACACAGAGGTAGCGATAATTTCAGCTTGCCTCACCTTAGCCTCTTTACCTGAGCCAATAAAAACAGCCATTTTTTGCAATAAGCTCTCATCAAGCGCTTTAGGTAACACATGGGCATTAGTTACGACATAACGCCCGTCGCCAATCACAAAGCCTGTGCCACGTAAAATATTTTGTGGTCGGCTTGTTGGTGTATGTACACCAATGCCCACTACAGACGGCTTAACTTGGGCAACCAGATCAACAAAATTTGCTTTTGCTTCACCTACAGACATGAAAGTAACAACTATCCATGTGGTCATCAATGTTTTAAACATGGCAAACTCTCCCCTTAAGAAATAACGACATCACACTACTTTACGCAATTTTTTATTTAGCGACCATAACTCTCCCTATTTTATTAAAAAATTAATATTTACGTGTTAACTTTAACAAGCCATGATTACACCTAAAAAAAGCATGGTATTCGCAAGCACAAACAAAAGCTGCGGCAAAAACCTTACGATGGAAAAATAAATAAAATAGACTAAATTAAGCTATACTAAATGAATATTCAGGCTAGGTGCAGCGACAACGAATACCTGTTTTATTCATTGATGTCTCACCTTGTAAAGCGTAGAAGCGATACCGGCAAAAAAATTAGCTGTCGGTTATACTTTTTTCTTACTGGGTATTTAGTTAACATACGCTAGAATTTTTATAAGTGGCTGTTACCATTGACACTAACATGACAACTTGGAAATAAAATGAACTGGAATAAGCGCCTGTTAAACACTCCTATTATTGGCAATATTACAAAAAAAGTCGCCTCAATTAAAGTGAGTCGTGACGCCTATAATATTACTGAACATTTTAGTCGTTTTTTAGAGCCCCAGGTTGCTGTTAATGACGGCTTAAAGGAAGAGGCTTTTAAAATACGCCACAATGTTTATTGTGAGGAGTTGGCATTTGAGGATATAAAAGCCGGTGGCCAAGAAAGCGATGAATTTGATAGCCAATCGATTTTCTCTCTGATTAAACACAAGCCGTCTGACACATATACGAGCTGTGTACGCATAGTAAGAATTCAACAAGAAGAGCAAGTTTTACCCATTGAAAAGTTTTGCCTTGACTCAATAACAAATGAAGCACTTCACCCTAAACACTTTAAACGTTCTGAAATTGCTGAAATTTCACGGTTAGCGGTAAAGTCTGACTTTAGACGCCGTAGAACCGACCAATTTAAAGGCTCTGCTACCGGTGTTATTCAAGAAAAAAACTACTCTGAGATTGAATTACGCTGCTTCCCTTTTATTGCTATTGGTTTATATATGGCTGCCGCAACCATGGCGATAAACACAGGTATTAAGCATGTATACGTAATGATGGAGCCACGGTTAGCCCGTAGTATGAAATTTGTTGGTATAAATTTTCAGCCCCTTGGTGAGCCTATTGAATACCATGGTTTAAGAGCGCCATATTATATCACCCCAGAAGTATTTCTTGCTAACTTATCACCTGGTTTTCAAAATTTATATCAATCAATAGAACAGGATATTAGCCAACAATTGCTCAATATACCGTCACAGTAATCATTCACGAGTAAGAAGGCTACCAAAAACGGTAGGCCTTTCTTCCTCAAAGCACTACTATTACTTCAACAGGTGCTGCTTTCTCTTTTTTTGCGTTTCCGTTATGACATTAAGCTCTGATAAAAGCAACTGAGCTTCGTCGTTGTTATTGTTGGCCATCAATATCTCTGCAAGGTTTAAGGCAATCTCTATGTCTTGCCCTTTTGCTAATTCATAGGCCTCTTTTACTTTAACTAAAGCCGCCACTTTTTTTCCTGACTTAAATAAGATTTGAGCATAAGTATCAGCAACATTCGCCACTTCACTATTAATACTATAGGCTTGTTTAATGTATTCTAACGCCTGAACAAATTTTCCTTGATCCATATAAAGCCAAGCTAGATTATTTAAAACAACAATATTGTTTGGCATAACAGTTATCAGCTTTTCATATTCGGCCACCGCCTTATCTTGCTGGTCAGCTAAGTATAAGTTGGCCAAGCTTAAACTAACTCTCGGACTAATTTGCTGGTTTAATTCAACATTAGCGCTGTGCTGCTCTAGTAAGGTGATAGCTTCAGACTTTTGCTTATTGCCCTCTAATGCAAAGGCTAGGTAGGTTGCATTGGCATTGCTAGGTTTTATTTTGTATAACTGGTTTAATTTAGGTATTGCCGCTGAGAACTCTTTGTTAAGCAGTAAAATACGCCCTTCAATACCTGCCAGTAAGTCTGGGTTGAGATCAAATTCCTTCAGTGTCTGCGTCAATAACTTAGCGTCATTAGCACGATTATTATCGAGCAAAACTTGCATTTTTATTAAGTGTAGCATGACATTATTAGGGTGCTTTTTTAAAGCGCTCTGTAAAACACTTAATGCTCTGTCGGGTGATCTTTTGTTAACCCAATAGTCTGCTAAGAGTAATACGGGGTCAATATGATACGGACTGACTTTATGCCACTTGTCTAAGATCAAAAATATGTCTTTGCCGGCATCTTGTTCGGCATTTGCGGCCAGTAATAACTGCCAATAGCGTTTAGGTGTTTTGGCGTTAACTTGATAACCTTCTAAGACCGAAGTGACTTGCTTAAATTGCTTTAATTGCATGTGCGCCTGCGCTAACAGAATACCGTATTGAATATTGTCGCCATGGCTTTGTTGCGCCTGGCTTAGCACTTTCAGACCAGCTTCGTCTTGATTAAACGTAAAGTATTGGCCTAATATTTCAATATTATTCGGATGAGCCTTTAGCGCTTGCTCTGCTAATAGTTTTGCTTGTTTGGTCTCTTGTTGGTAATTAGCAAGCCGTATCATTTGTATTAAGGCAAAGGCATTATTCGGCTCTACTTGTAAGCTTTTTTCTAATGCTGCTTTCCCTTGTGCCAGCTTATCTTGTTTTAAATAAATACTGGCTTGTAAGTTGTAACCACTGGCTTTTTCAGGGTATTGTGATAACCATTTATCCGCGATTTTAATAGCTCTAGGTAAATCACCTAACTTAATGGATGCAAAAGCTAGGGCAAGTTCGGCTGAGATTAATTCAGGGTTTTGTTGTAAGGCTAATTCTAGCGTTTCAACACCTGAAGGGTCATTCATCATTAACTTTAAAACACCCGACCTCGCTGTTTGCTCAGCTGTCATCTGATCAGAGCTAGCGGCATATTCCGCCATTTCTTTGGCCTCATCAAAGGCACCCACTTCTAATAACTCATAGCTTAATGTTGATAGAAACTGTGCATTGTCTGCCGTTATTGAATCATACCCCGTTAAGGTTTCACTAATATCATCAATTAAGCCCAATTTTAACTGGCTTATAGCCAACATTCTTCTTGCTGGGTGCTCAGGAGAAATATAGGGGATTAATTCCTGTAAATATTGATTACTTTGTTCATAATTTTGTAAATAAAAAGCGCTAGCACCGGCAACTAACTTCAAACTAAAAGTGTTGAAGCCTGAGTTTAATGACTGATTAGCGTATTCACTGGCCGCGGTATAATCTTTACTTTCAAAGCGCGCCACGGCTTTAATGTACTGTAAGAATGGTTGTGTTGGTATTTTTGCTAATATTGCATCAGCAATCTGCTCTGCTTCTTCGTACTGGCCATTTTTCATTAGGGCGTCAGCAATAAATAGCTCAACCTTACCTGAACTCGGTTGCTGTGCTAAGTATTGCTGAAAACTATTTACCGCTAGGGAAAAATTCTTATCGATTATCGCGATTTGCCCTTGCAACATTAACGCATCTGCATTGTTTGGGCTGGCAGTAATAATGCGCTCAACTAGTGTTCTAGCCTGATCGGTATTTTGGTTAGCAAATGCTAAGTATGCTTTGGCTAGTAAACTATAACTATCATTTGCTGATACAAGTAGGGCTTTATCCACAGCCTCTTGAGCAAGGGCCTTGTTTTCAGTACGTAATGCTGCCATTGTCTTGTAGGCAAGAAATTGAGTACTGGAGGGAGACAAAAGCTTTGCTTGTTCACTCAGTGATAAAATATCTTCATCGTACTCAATTAACATATAGGCGCGTGCTAATAATGGCAACACTTTGTCTGCAGGATACTTTAATCGATTAGCAATCGCTAACTCTTTTTCCGCGCTTTTTGCATCACCTTCATTTAAATAAAGCTGACCTAACAAGAACCGTGCTTGCGCATTTTTAGCCTCTATTTTAAGAGCGTTTTTTAACGAAATAATCGCGGCGTTACTTTGTTTTTCAACAATCAAACTTTCAGCTTTGCTGATATATGTTTGCGCTGTTTCATTGTCACTACAGGCAGAGAGTGCCATAACAACACTTGCGCAAATCATTGATTTTAAGAAATTCATTTAACTTTCCTTTTGCGAGATAATAATAAAAATGCGCGCTTCAAACGCCACGACACTTCCCTAAAGATTCATTTGAGTATTAGGCTTGTTCCAAAAACAACAACCGCTGCAAGTGAGCTAACGCCTAGAGGCCGATATTTAGGATGATAATAGCTTTAATACTTCTTGCGCCTTTTCGTTCGTTAACGCAACACTGCCCTTTGACTCAACATTTAGCCTAACAACCGGCTCAGTATGGCTACAACGTAAATTAAAGCGCCAAGTATCAAATTCCATACTAATACCATCGGTGTTATCTATCAATAGCGCATTTTGTTGATAAAAGTTCAGCACCCGCCCAATTGCACGAGTAGGATGAGTAATATCGCGATTAATTTCTCCTGATACAGGATAAGTGGCAATGCGCGCTTGCACCAAAGACGATAATGGTTTTTTTTGCCAACAGACAAGCTCAGCAACTAATAGCCATGGGATCATGCCACTGTCGCAGTAGCCAAAATCCCGAAAATAATGATGGCCGCTCAATTCGCCTCCATAGACAGCCTGCTCACTACGCATACGCTCTTTAATAAAAGCATGCCCCGTTTTACTTTGGATCGCCTGCCCACCGGCTTGCTCAACAATGTCGATAGTATTCCAGGTTAAGCGTGGGTCATGGATAATTTTACTCGCAGGGTTTTTATTAAGAAAACTCTGAGCTAACAAACCAACAATATAATAGTTTTCAATAAATTGCCCTTGCTCATCAAATAAAAAACAACGGTCAAAATCGCCATCCCAAGCAATACCCATATCAGCGTTATGGGCAAGAACGGCTGCACTGGTGGCCGCTCTATTGTTTTTCAGCAAGGGGTTAGGAATACCATGCGGAAAACTACCATCAGGCTGATGATGTATTTTAATGAAGTTCACTACCACCTTAAGCTGCTTAAAAGTAGATTCTATGGCATCAATTGCTGGGCCAGCAGTGCCATTACCTGCATTCACAACCAATGTTAAAGGCTTATCAGGCAAGGCTAGGTTGTTAATGTTAATAAAGGTGAGTATATGTGCCGTATAGGCTTTACTAATGTCATGGGTAAATAGTTGGCCTTTTTTTACGACTTTTGAAAAAATATTTTGCTCGGCTAGGGCACGAATATCAAAAAGCCCAGTATCGCCGCTAATGGGTTTTGCATCTTCTCGCACCAGTTTCATGCCATTATAGTCAATAGGGTTATGGCTTGCGGTGACCATAATCCCGCCATCACAATGTAAATGATGAGTGGCAAAGTAAATATGCTCTGTGCCTGATAAACCTAAATCAATAACATGGGTTCCGCCGTCTATTAACCCCTTTGTCAGTGCTAACGTTAACTCTGCACTCGTTAAACGACTATCGGCACCAACAACGACTTGCTGAGCTTTTGTGTATTGAGAAAACGCACGCCCAATTCGATAGGCAATGTCTGTGTTCAATTCTTCACCGAGCTTGCCACGAATGTCATTGGCTTTGAAGCAAGACAAAGGTTGATATTGATAACAGTTACTGGAGGGAAGCACGACGGCTTTATTACCTGCCATATTTATCTTCAAAACGAATAATGTCGTCTTCACCTAAATAGCTGCCCGACTGTACTTCAATCATTTTTAGCGGGTCTTTTCCTGGGTTTTCTAAAGCATGTATAGCACCCATAGGAATATAAGTTGATTGATTTTCGCCTAGCAGACTTGTTTCACTATTTAGGGTTACTTTTGCTGTTCCTGAAACAATAATCCAGTGCTCTGCTCTATGTTGATGAGCCTGAACGGATAATTTTGCTCCTGGATTTACCGTGATCCGCTTTACTTGAAAACGCTCACCACTGTCTACCAGGTCATATTTACCCCAAGGGCGATAAACTTCACGGTGTAATATTATTTCAGAGCGCTGTTGTGTTTTTAGCTCATTAACAATGCCTTCAACTTGTTGTACTTGATCTTTATTCGCCACTAAAACCGCATCGGGGGTATTAATAACCACTAGATTGTCAACGCCTAAAGTAGCAATAAGCTTGTCTTGGCTATGTAAATAACTATTACGGGTGTTGTGCGCAATAACATCACCTTTAAGCACATTTTGCTGCAAGTCTTGTTGGCCTAATTGCCAAAGCGCTGAATAAGAACCGATGTCACTCCAACCAGCACTTAAGGGGACAACAATTGCATCTGTGGTGTTTTCCATTACGGCATAATCAATAGACTCACCTGGGCACTGTAAAAAAGCTTGACGGTCTGGCCGGATAAAGTCTACATCCACTTTTACCTTGCTCATCGCTTTTTGACAGGCGGCTAAAATACTAGGCCTACACCGTGTTAACTCTGCAAGGTAACGGCTTGCTTTAAATAAAAACATACCGCTATTCCATAAGTATTCCCCAGCGGCTAGGTAACCTTGCGCTGTTATTTTATCTGGTTTTTCAACAAACTGTGCTACTTCAAATGTATTACAATTTTGCTCGCTACCCCATGGACTGCCCTTTTTGATGTAACCATACCCTGTTTCTGCATGCGTAGGTTCAACACCAAAAGTCACTAGCTTTTCTTGTTGTGCAGCATTGACAGCAACATTAATTGCTTGATGAAATTGTTCAACATTTTTAATAACATGGTCGGCTGCTAATACTAATAATAAAGGGTCTTCATTTTTCTTTAACGCGTTAAGCGCAGCCAAGGCGACTGCTGGCGCAGTATTTTTCCCCTGAGGCTCAAGTAGTATACTGGCATTATCACAATTAACTTGCTTAATCTGCTCAGCCACTAAAAAACGATGCTCTTCATTGCAAACAAATAGCGGTGCTTCTTGACCCACTGGCAACCGAGCTAAAGTATCTTGCAACAAGCTAGTATCATTGATTAACGAAATAAACTGCTTAGGATGCTCTGCTCTTGAGAGTGGCCATAAGCGTGTACCACTGCCCCCGCACATAATGACAGGTATAATTTTTAGCTTAGCGTTATGAAGATAATCCACTGAGTTCTCATTAGATAATATAATTAGTCGATTACTCAAAAGTAACAGCGCCGTACTTGCTTACTTTTGTTTAATACGTGCAAAACAATTAATCTTCACCCTATAATATAATTATTGAATTAAAATAAACCAAAAGATATCGGGTGAAACATGGACAAACTAATAGAGGCGTTAACAACAATAGTTGGCATTGACTATGTTACTTCGAATGATAACCAATTAGTTCCCTATAACCAAGGCACTTTTCCTAGCAAGCACAGTAATGTACTTGTGGTTGAGCCAAGCAATAGTGAAGCAATAAAAGCAATACTTGCGGCAATTCACGAATACAATACGGCACAAAATACACCTGGCAAAAAAGCGGCTTTATATACCGTGAGCTCAGGTAAAAACTGGGGCTATTCCGCACAAGAACCCAGCTTTGATAATGCTGTTTTATTAAAGCTGAGCAGGCTTAAAACCATCGAAAACTACGACAGTAAGCAAGGCTCAGTTACAGTTTCTGCTGGTATTACTCAGCAAGAACTTTATGATTTTTTACAAACACAAGGAGGTGACTTTTGGATGGATGCTACCGGCTCCTCTCCCCATTGTAGCATTATCGGCAATACACTAGAGCGAGGGTTTGGCCATACCACCTATGGTGATCATTTTGATAAGGTGTGTAACTTTGAAATTATTCTAGCCGATGGCACTACTATCAATACTGGCTTTAAGCAATTTTCGAAAAATGGCATTACCCCTGTGGCTGCCAATTGTTATAAGTGGGGTATTGGCCCTTACGTTGATGGGTTATTTACTCAATCAAACTTAGGTATTGTCACTAAAATGACAATTTGGCTACTGCCAAAACCTGAGTATTTTGAAGCTTTTTTTATTAGTATTAATAACAATGAAAAACTCCCCTTGCTTATTGATGCGCTACAGCCTTTAAAGTTAAATGGCATAATAAAAAGTGCGGCGCATATTGGTAATGATCACAAAGCGATACAAGCACTGAGCTTCTACCCTTGGGAGAAGTCCAAAGGACAAACGCCACTACCAGAGGCGTTAAAAGCACAATTAAAGAAACAATTTATGATCAGCAGTTGGAGCGTGTCCGGTGCTTTTTACGGCACCAAAGCTGAAGTAAAGGTTTGGAAGAAAATATTAAAGTCAGCGGTTAAAGGTATTGCTGATGATGTTAAATTTATTGACGAATTTACCCTTAAAGTTGCCATAAAAATGAAGTCAGTGTTGAGTTTTATTACACCGATAGATTTCAATACTAATGTACCCTTACTTGAAAAGATATTTCGTCTAAAGCAAGGGATTCCAACTCATTACTTTATTCCAAGTAGCTATTGGCGTAAAAAAACACCCCCTACACTGACCAACAATATTGACCCTACTCAGGACAATGTTGGCCTACTCTGGCTTGCACCCATAGCGCCTATTGACGGCAAGCATGTAAAAATAATGTCTGATATTATTTTTGATATTCAAATAAAATATGGCTTCGAGCCCGGTTTATCCATAACTTTATTGACCGAAAGAACCCTAGACTGTGTTATATCTCTGGTTTATGATCGTGAGGTTGAAGGGGAAGATGCAAAGGCACTTGCTTGTCATGATGAGTTATTTGAAACCCTAACTAATAAAGGTTACTTTCCTTATCGGCTTTCTAGCCATGCCCACGATGCTTATGAGAAAATTGACAGTTCACTCATACCGCAATTAAAAAAAATAAAGCAAGCCCTTGATAAAGAAAGCATCTTGTCACCAAATAAATATGGTATTTAAAGGAGCCTTTACTCTTAATGGTGTTGTGAATCCGTAGCTCTTGCTTAATTAACGTCTATATTTTAACCGAACTACCCCATTATAAGCTGTCAGAATTTTTTACATTAATATTTAATTTACATTTAATTCACAAGCAAAACATTTAAAATCAGCAACTTAAAATGTTGGCATGGAATGCGCATGCTAGTATTAAGAAATCATAATCGTGTATTTCACATGGAATTGGAGAGAAAAAATGAAATTGACTAATTTATCAAAAAGTGTAATCGCAGCTTCAGCTCTTACTGTTGCCTCTTTTGGTGCAAATGCCTCTGTTATCGCTGAATCATCTATTGACGTAAACGATTTAACAGTTACTATTTATGACGCAGATAAAAATGTATTATTACCTGGGCCTGCGCCTACGGGGTTTGAATTAGAGAATGTTGGCATTTCTTTTAATGGGACTAATGTAAGCACTACATTAGACGGTAATACCGACGGTGATTCATTCGGTACACTGATTACTGACCCTTTTGCCCCTTTAACTGTTGATTTAAACTCTAATCAAACAGATGGCACTAGCAATGCTGATGCGCATTCAGGTATCACGGGTAATATTTTTGCCGTTGGTGGTGCAGATGGTAGTACAAGTGGTAGCGTAGGTGCTTATGGTAACTCTAGCACTGATGCAAACTCGCAAATCATTAACAACTTAGAAGCTTCATTTACTTTTGGCCCTACGGCTGATGGTTTTGCTCGCATTAACTTTGATTGGCTGTGGTCAACTTTTGTCAATGTATTCGACGAAGGTGGTGAAGGTGTAGCAGATTGGGGCTTAACAGTTACTTTAAATGAATATGGTTGTTTTGCTTGTACCCCTTTATTTAATTTTGATCTAAATAGCATTCTGCCTTCACAAACAGGTACGTATAATAAAGTGGGTGACTTGTTAGATGAAACTGCAGGTAACTCTGTAGATTCTGGTTTAATTACCCTAGAAGGTAATACGTTATATACATTAGAAATTGCACAATCTTCAAATGCTGCAGCGCTTTCTAAAGCGACTGTGCCAGAGCCAACGTCAGTTGCAATTTTAGGCCTTGGTTTATTAGGTTTAGCAAGTGCTTCACGTCGCCGTAAAGCTTAATACCTTACACTTAATAGTTTACTAAGTATGAAAGTAAACTAACAAAAGTTAACCAGTAAAAAGCCTTCTATATGAAGGCTTTTTTGTGCATGTTTTCACGCACCTAGATGAATTGAACGTTTTATCACTATTAAATCTGGCATAAACGACACCTTGCTCTAACAAAGGGCATGACTACACAGAGCATGAGCAAATAAAGCTAAGTAGATTTTTTAAAAGTGTTGTAAGGTTAGTGGCATTCATTATGCTCCTCGTATTGTTCGGTAGGAGGAGCATCTTAAGGTGAATAAAGGTCTACTCTTCTGCGGCTTGCTTATAATGTTTCATGATTTCTTTATCATTAGGGGCTAACGCTGTGGCTTGACTTAACAGGGCAAGTGCTTTTTGTTTATTACCTAGTTTCAAATGAATTAAGCCAGCAGTATCTAATATTTTAGGGTGCTGTCCATTTAACGCTAACGCTCTATTAATTAATGACTCGGCTGCAGCATAATGCGTTAATTGATATTCTACCCAAGCAAGGTTGTTTAGCCAGGATAAATTGTTTGGCTCAGACGTTAATAACACTTCGTAATGCTTCTTTGCTAACATCGGCTCATAATGAATTGCACTTTCAGCCAAGAGTTTTCGTGAAAGCTTGTCTGTTGGATGCGCCTCTACGTGTTGTTGAATAAAATCAAACGCTGCTTTTGTTTGCCCTAACTTTTTATATGTCGCAAATAAGAGTGATGAATTATAAGGGCTGGGAAATACTTTATATAATGCTATTAAACCAGAAAGGGCTTGTTCAAACTTACCTTCTGTTAACCATATTTTACCTTGTAACCCTTTTACTAATGGCTGTGCTTTCTGCTCTTTTGTCAGTTGATCAATTTGTCTTTGTGCCTCTTTAAGTTTTTGCACTAAAATAAGGTAGTTAATACGCATAACACTAAACTGGTTATCCTCTGGTGCCCTTATCAGTGCTTGGTCAACAGTTAAGAGCGCGCCACGATAGTCAGTCAGTTTTTCTTGTAAGGCTACTTTTCTTAACCAAGCCATTCTTTGTTGTGGTTGGGCTTTAATCCAGTCGTCGTAAATAGCCAGTGCTTCTGTATGCTTTTTAAGTTTTACATAACTGTCACCAAGTAATAGCCATTGCTCTGGCGGCATTGTGGCTCTATCATTACTTTGCGACAATAAGCCTATAACATCGTCAAAGCGCTCTTCTATAAACAATACTCGAGCATAAAGTAAACGGTATGAAATATTGCTTTGTTGGGCAGTAAAGCTATCTGCTATTTTTTTAATGCCTGCATCAGGCTTATCTAACACTTTATGGGCACGGTAATTCAACGCTAACGCCGCCAAATGATTAGGTGCTGCCTCAAAAAGTTTATCAAGTAGCTCTATTGACTCTTTCGGTTTTTCAGCAACAAAAGCGTTATTAGCAAAGTACAATAGCGATAGTGCATTATGCGGTTCAATGGTTAAGGCACGATTAAACTCAGCTTCTGCCGCGCTAATGTTATTGTTAAGCAACTGTACTTTTGCTGCTAAGTTATAACCTTCAACCTTGTCAGGCTCTGACTCTTGCCACTGTTTAGCTAGAGTTAATGCCTTGTCATAGGCTTTTGTTGTTATATAGGCTGAAGCTAATGCTATTCTAGCCATAGGTAGCTCTGGGTTAATCTCAATCGCTTTTTCTAAATTTGTTAGCCCATCTAAGTCATTCATCGACAGCTTTAAAATACCTACTTTTGCCACCTCTTGTGAGTTATTACTAGCAAGGTCATCGGCTTTCGCTAATAGTTTTTTAGCTTCGTCTACCTTTCCAGCTTGTAATAGCTCAAAACTGGCGGTAGTAAATAAGTTAATATCATCTGGCGTTAAACCTTCAAGTGTTGCTAACGTATCCCCGGCGTTAGAACTGTAACCTAGTTGCATTTGCACTAACGCCAAAACGCGTTGAATCGTATGGGTAGCGGGTAATACGTCAGACAAGGTTGATAAATATTGATGCGCGGCTTCATACTGCTCTAATTTAAAGGCGCTTAACCCTGCAATCACTCGGTTAGCTGGTGTATTTAAACCATTTTGAATGGCTTTTTTTGTATGAGTTAATGCTTGCGTATAGTCAGACTTTTGATACTCAACCACACCTTTAAGTTGATTAGAAAACGGATGCTCTGGCGCTGCTTTTAATAGGAAGTCTAACTGCGTATTTGCTAAGGTAAATTGTTCATTTTTAATATAAGTATTCGCTAAAAATAGCCTTATCTGTAAATCATGGGGCATTAATTGATGGTATTGATTAAAGGCTTCAAGTGCTTGAACATATTCCTTATTGGCAAAATGTAATTGTCCTTTTAATAACAGCGCTTCAATTAAATCAGGTGCGATGGCTAATATTTTATCAATATTGCTTAAAGCCCCCTTAATATCATCTGATCCTGCTTTTAAATAGGCATCGCCTAATTGACTATAAATAGACTCTGTGGATAATTCATTTGCTTGGAGTAAAGATAACCTTGCCTTCTCACCTTGGCCTAACCGATCATAAGCTAAATATTGATAAAGCAGTACTGCTGGAGTAGCCTCTTCAAGCTCACTAATTAACGTAAGCATTTCATCGTTTTTCTTTTGTAGGTTAAGTGCTTTTAGCAACTTAGGTAATATTGTCTTTATATCACCCGTTAAATCTAGCGCTCGCTTGAGTTCTTTTTCTGCCGCGACAGCATCCCCCCTGTTTAAATATAATGAACCAAGTAACATACGGGCTTCAGCATTTTGTAAGTCAACGCGTACAGCATTTTTCAAGGCGATAATAGCGGCTTCATTTTGTGAGTTTGTTATATTATTTTTCGCAACACTCAAATACTCTGCTGATGTTTTATCTGGCGAACAAGCGCTTACACTTAAAGCAACACATACTGCCAATGCAATTCTGTTATTAATAAATTTCATAGCTTCCCTTTCTTTTTCATTTAATTTATTGCTGATTTAAACGCAGTACGACTTTTAGCATTATCAAGCTGTTAATATATCACTAAGTATATACCATTACTGAGTCATTGAGTTTAAACAAGCCCTTCGTAATCAATTAAGACCACTCAAATGTAATGATGCATTATTCATCGATAATATCGCGATTTGTGCTACATGTGTATCGCTTTACGAATAAAAAAATACTATAACAGGCAGTAACTGTTACACTTAATTATTGGTAAGTTTCCATCACTGTTGATAAAGTATTAACAGTTATACTATTACTAATATCTATTTGTATAAGTTTAATCAGACGACCTTCTAATGGAACTAAGGGCTGCAAAGTAAATAATTCAATGAATAGCAATAAAAACAAAGCACCATCAACACATTCACTGCTCCCTTTTTTGGGTATCTGCCTATTATTTGTCGTGTTAAGCCTGCTAAATATTCCTATTGTAGCAACACTGCTACGCCATAGCTTTGATGATGGAACTTATTCACACGCCTTTTTAATTCCATTTATTGTTTTATATTTATTTTACCAATTATCTAAAAGTGGCAAGCTAGTCTTTAGGAAAAAGCTCTCGGTATTGTCAACTGTATTGATGGCCTCTAGTGGTGCACTGTTATTTATTACCAGTAATGCACAAATAAGCTTAGGTTATTGGTTTGCTATCATGGCATTGACAGTGTCTAGTTTAATTGTCTTGTTTAACTTTAGCTGGGTAATAATATTTCCCGCAGCCTTTTTAGCCTTTATTTTTCCTTTTTGGGGAGTGTTAGTACCGCTTTTGCAAAATCTCTCTATTGCTGCTGTCACGTATATTATGAGTTTTACTGGCATACCCACTTTTGTTGAAGCAGAGTATATTACGATTCCTGCTGGGGTATTTGAAATTGCAGATGGCTGTTCTGGCTTGCGTTATTTTATTGTCTCGCTTGCTATAAGTTCTCTTTTTATCTTCCTGTATATCAAAAATATAAAGCGAGCGGCATTATTTTTTGCTGTCGCTATCTTAGGGGCGTTAATCACTAACTGGATCAGAATAGCTGCGCTGATTGTGATTGGTGATTACACCAACATGGAAAGTAGCTTAATGGAAGATCATAATGCTTTTGGTTGGTATATTTACATCCCCTTTATGCTGCTGCTATTTAAGTGGGGTAACACACTAGTTGATACGGATATACTGGCAAATACCCTTGAGCATACGCCATTAACACGCCCTAAATTTTCAGTAATACTTGTCTTATTTACCATACTAATTTTGTCATCAACCACGATTAAATCATTTTTAAATCATACTGCAAGCGTTCAAAGTACAAACACAGCGCAAACAAACGGCATTTTCCCCACTGTATTTTATTACTCTAATATGGTTACACAGCCACTAAAACACCAGGATAATATATATCAAATATATACGTTTGACGGCAGTGATCTCGATGGTAAGCCCAGTTTTTATAATAACAATATGCTGCCATCTACTTATAAACTCACTGGCTCAAAAGTAGTGGACCATTGGAATGTCCATTACGCACAATCACAAAGCAATAATGCCGTTATCTTATTTAAATATGAGCTCGATCATAGCACGTATACCAAGTTACCTGCGCTCAAAGTGGCAAGACTTAAGAAAGCCTTAATCAATATTAATAATACTAAGTTACATTGGGTTTACTTAACTTGTGAAAATGATTGTGAACGTGCTATCAATAACTTTTTAAAAAACACTGAGTCGCTGGGTTATTAATAACAACTAAAATCAGGTATAAAATCGCTAGTGCAATAACTGCGCGACTAACCACGGTAAATCACTGGTTGAAGAATACATCCAAGCAAAGCGTCGAGGTGGCATTAGGGTCCAGTACTGGGGCAGCTCTTGCTCGGCCTGTAATTTTTTGTACGGACCTTTGCACTGTTCTACAAAGGCACTAAACAACGCTTTAACCATAAAATCATCTGCGCGGTTTTGTTGTTTAACATAAACAGACTTACCTAACAAAGCTGCTACATCACAAGTGTGTTGAGGATCAGTCCATTGATTTAATTCCTCTTGTGAAGGTTTATCCATTGACGCTAAATACTTAGGGATAACCATCTTATTAACGCGCTTATCACCAAAATATATACCATGATTTAAAATAAAATCACCAAATGCATCCAGTAGTGCTGCTGATTTTTTATCACCTGTTAAACGGTAATAGCGCCACAATGCATCCCCGAGTAATGCCATCATCCAGGGTGAACAAGCTGCGCTATCGCTACCCCAGCCCTCATGTGATTTAAAACTATGTTGCGGGCACCCACGTAATGGCCAGTTATTTTTAGGATTGAAGGTCATTTGAACTGTGGCTTCTATAATGGCATTGATACGCGCTAGCGCTTGTTTATCGCCCGTTAATTCCCAGTAGGTTACGGCTACATTTAATGCCGTTGCTTGATTACGCTCGGTCCAAAAGCCACGGGATAACCTATACGCTTCATCCCAACCTAGAGAGTAATGAAATATTTTCTTTAAGGCGTTTAATGCTGTTTTGTCACCGGTTAATAAATATTGACTGGCTAAGCCCCTAGGCATTAAGTATTTAAAATCAAGACGCTTTATTAAGGTGAATTGCCCGTTATCATCAATATGTTGTTTGTAAAAGTTAACTAATGCATTACCTTGTTTTAACCACTGCTTATCCTCTGTCATAATAAATAATTGGTACATGGCTTGTGGGCGGTCATAGAGCCACTGAGCCGCACGTGTTGGCGGGTAACCCTTGGCTTTTAAAGCTTCCTTATTCGTAATGAAGTGCGCATATTGTATTTGTGGTAAGACGTACCAATCTACAGCATAACTTTGCCTCATAGGATGTAACAACAAACTTTCCCTTAACCATTCTTTTGACGGGTAAACTAAGTTTGCTGTGCTATTTTGGTTAAACACGGTGTTCAAGCCAACCGTTGAACTGAATGAAGTGCCTGTTACACTTTTTGTCGACTGATTAGACCATGTTAACGACAGTTTTCCTGAAAAAGAGTTAAGCAGGGTTGCGTCTATTAATATTGTTCTCACAAAACGTTGAGCTTGCCTATTAGGCCAATATGTCATCGGATAAAAACTTGACTCTATTATGGCGCCCTTATATTTAAGACTTAAAATTGCTTGTGCAGATATGGCTTCATTAGGGACTGGCAATAGCAACAAAGTAGACTCACCCTCTGGTGAAACTGTAAATTCAATGGTATTACTGGTACTTGTTGCAGCTATACTCCCCCAACTAGTGCAGCTAGTGCAGATAAAAATTAACCAGTACGCTAACATTTTATTCATGCGAACTCTCATCAGAAAAGCTGACCACTGATACTATAGGTTGGTGATCACCCAATAAAGTGTCAAGCAATTTCACACTGTGAAGTGTTAGGCCATCTGAATATAAAAGGTGGTCAATACGCGCACCATGCCATGACGTTTTTTTAGTATAGTTCAAGCCAAACCCCGCATAGCCTATTGCGTTATTCATCAATGAAAAGTATTGACGGTAAATATTCTCGTCTTCTAGCATGTTAAAGTCACCTGCGACAATGACTTTTTCTTGTGTGCTTAACCAAGCCGAAATTAATAAAGCTTGGTAGTGCCTGTTGTCATCTACTTTATTCGCTAATGGTTGATCCCATACTCGGTGCAAAAAGCTCATAATCACGCTGCGTGGTGTTTCCAGGTGAATATTGGCTAAAGTAAACTCCCCTTTTTTGGTTTTTACCTTATACAGCATAGCAAAGTTTCCCCAGCCATTAATGAGTGTCCGATTTAGCGCTCCTATTTCTTTAAAAGCGAGTTTACTAACAATACAAAGCCCGCCATTACAAGCGGTATGATAAGCTGAAGTAATCGCCTTGGAAAAACTCACCTTGCTAGCTTCTTGTAAAAGTAAAATGTCAGGTTGCTCTTCTTCTATAAGCAGCTCAATTTCAACCATTGAGCCACCACCAATATTGGCTTGCATAATTTTAATAGTATAGTCAGCGGTTTTTCCTGGTGCAAAATAAGAAGCATATGACGGCAATTGAAAGTCGAGGTAGTTAAAGACACCTAAAAACAATACGGGCAGTAACCGTTTCTGCTGCTTGCTTAACAAGGTAAAGAAAGTAACAACCAGTAAACTAGCTAAGAGCAACAACCATCGAGGGCCAAATAATAATAAATATTTAGGAATGATCAACCCTTGATAAGATGGCCACCAAGGTAAAGTTGAGACAGCAACAACCACTATCGCTAAACAGTAATAATAACCAGAAACAAAGCGCTGAAGGTTACGCCTGATAAAGTTGCTCATACTTTTTAGCGGTGGCTGCTAATGAAAAGTTTTCAGTAATATAAGCATAGGCATTATCCCCTAAGGCGGCCAGTTTTTGCTGATGTTCAATAAAGATTTGTAGTAGGTTCGCGAGTTTTTGATCATCGTTATAATCAAACAAATACCCTGTTTTATCGTCAATAACTAGTTTAGGGTTGCCACCAACATTGGTTGCTATTACCGGTATTTTATTCGCCATCGCCTCAATAATTACCATAGATAAGCCTTCGGTTTCAGAGGTAACGGCTAACAAATCCATATTAGAGTATATAACATCTCTATCATTCACCATACCATGAAAAAACACTTTCACAGGCCAAGATTGCTGGCTGTTATACGCTTGCAAGGCCGTTAGGCATTCACCATCACCAAAGAAATGAATTTCGAGATTTTCTTGTGTCGAAGGTGGTAGTAGCGATGCAGAGCGCAATAAGGAGAGTTGGTTTTTTAACGGGATCATCCGGCCAACAGACCCCACTCGCAACACACTTTGCTTATGTGCTTTTTTTACTGTTGGCTTAATTAGCACACCATTATCAATAACATAACTGGGCACATGTTCCCAATGGTGCGTTTGTTGAAAGTTGTCTAACCCCTCTTGCGAGACAAATGTGATGGCATCAATATATTGCACAATTTTCTTATGCAGCTTCACCCAATGCAACCCAGCTAAAGGTGCTGCGCCGTGGCGAGTATAAATAATTTTAGCCTTTAACAAGGGGAGTATCGGACGAATAAACTTTAACGCATGGTGTGTATGCACATGAATGACGTCATATTTTTTTAATTGCAAAAACACTTTTATTAACTTGATAACAAGCACATGGTTATCGTTATACACCGCAATGTTTAGTTGATGACATTCTGCTTCTAACGCTTCACCAGGTTGACCTAAAGAAACAATTAATGGTTTTGTGCCATTACTTTTTTGCACTTCACACAAGTCAATGACAAAGCGCTCTGCACCACCTATTTTTAAACTTCCAATAACATGTGCTACCTTGATCACAATACATTCATCCATTATTAATTGACTATATATTAAAAAGTCTACGGTATTCTAATGACTCAATTTCAAGGTATAATAATTGAGTTTAAATCGTATTGATACGTAGATAATAAAAATATATGACCCAAATCAAGGAAGCGATATGCCCTCAAAACCTAAAATGAAAATTTTAGAAGTCGTGCAAAGTTTAGAAAAAGGTGGTCGAACCAAAAGGTTTTCTGACACTGTTTTCGGTTTACGTGAGCATCAGCAAGACGTTACGCCATTATGCCTAAGTTCGCCCGCAGCATGGGTTAATATCCAAGATTTAACAATAATCGATCGTAAAAACCATTCAGCTATACAGTTAATATTTAAAATACGCCAACTAATTAAGCACCATCATATTCAAATTATCCATGCGCATTGTGAGCTTAGCCAACTTTATGCAGGGATTGCTGGGTTTACCTGCGGAGTGCGCACCATTGGCACTTTTCACCGCTCAGATTTAAGTAAATACCAACCCAGTAAAGTTAACACCTTGATAAAAGCCTTGCTGTCACATTATGTTGCCGTGTCGCACGACCGCTTATCATTACTCACAAAAAACTTAGCATTGCCCGCTAATAAATGTCATGTAGTACACGGTGGCGCTATAATAGAAACAGCACCAACCGAAACATCAATTAAGGCCGTTCGAAACCTATTAAAACTACCTAAAAATCAAATTGTTTTACTAAGTTTAGGCCACTTGGGCGAAATTAAAGGGCATCAAGACACCATCACCGCATTGGCGACACTATCCAAGACACATAAGCACCTACACCTATACATTGCAGGTGATGGTAGCGCTCAAGAAAAACAGGTGCTGCAAGGGTTAATTAATACATTAGCATTAACATCACATATCACCTTTTTAGGGCAAATAAATAACGCCTCTCAATGGCTTGAGGCGTGCGATATTTTTGTCCAGCCATCGATAGAAGAAGCATTTGGTTTAGTTTTTGCCGAAGCCGGCGCCAAAGGTAAAGCTGTAGTCGCGACTCATGTTGGTGGTATCAAAGAAATCATTCTTCACGAAAAAACCGGTTATTTAGTGCCACCAGCATCGCCAGAAAAATTAGCGCAAGCACTGGAAAAACTGATAAAATCACCTGATAAGCGACAAGAGTTAGGCAAGCAAGGCTACCAACGTATTTCAACACTATTTTCAATTGATAGCATGGTTAATAAATACCTTGATATTTTTAGTACCGTAGTAAAGTAAGTAATTATGAGCGTCTTATTTTATATATGTGAATACTACAGGAGCGATCAAACTTATGCACAACAAAACCGCCGTTTTTTCTTTTTACAATACACCTAGCGGTTTATTTAAATGGTGGGATGAGTTTCCACTCGCGATCACTAATAAGTTACAAGCACACAATATTGACCACGTTTGCTTTTATCGAAGTTACACTAGCACTAGCTTATATGATGACCATGAGCAAAACCCCGTGCAAGAAAATAACCTAAAGTGGCTTTACTGTGTATATAAAGCATCTAAAAAATATGAAAAAGTTATTTTTCACACTCACTCATACTACCCCCCATTAAAGCTTTTTTTATTAACGCTGTTCACAAGAAAAAAAATTTGGGTTATTACTGAGCATAGGATGGGTAGTTCATCAGCACCCAAATGGAAACGTAACCTTAGAATACTACTAAGAAAAATAAAACTCATGCCAGCGCACGTCATTTGTGTGTCGGATGCAGTATTGCAGCGTAATAAAAGTCTTTATGGCAGCAAGGTGACAAGAATACACAACGGGATTACTTTACCTCAGGTTAACGTGCTGAAAAAAAGAGACTCTGCTAAAACTGCTTTATATGTCGGACGGCTAGACCCCAAAAAAGGTATATGGAACTTAGTTAAGGCGTTCAACATTATTATTAATGACCTAAAAAAAATCGATTTAAAGCTTATTGTTGTTGGCGATGGCGCAATATTAGATGAATTAAAGTCATTTGCACAACAAAACAACCTAACGCATTACATAACATTTGCCGGCTACCAACCCAACCCTGAAATATATTATCAACAAGCAGATTATTTAATTATCCCCACCATAATAAAAGAGGCCTGCCCCTTAGTGTCACTTGAAGCGCGTAATTATGGTTTACCTTTATTGTATGCCAACTCAGGTGGTTTGCCCGAAACAGTAGGCAGTTGTGGCGTACCTTTATCCGGCACTTCACCGGTAGAAATAAGCCAATCTATTATCGACTTTTGTGCAAACCAAGCCCAATATGAAAAACTCTTACAGCACACTAAAACAGGTTTAGACTATTTTTCAATTGACCGAATGACCGAAGACTATGTTAATTTTTATTTATCACAATGGAATAAAAATGTTAACTAAGTGGTGTTTTTGCTTGATAAAAACTAACCTTCTCACTAAAAGCTTGTTAAACTAAAGACCGATTAACTTAACAAGCCTTATAAAATATAAGCTTACTTATTAATAAAATTGTCGGTATATTCATACCGTCATTAAATACTTTTTAAGTGGATAAAAACAATGGACGATGTACAAGTCACAGTAGTAATTACCCCAAGAGACCGTTATTCAGGTGTTATTGAATGTATTGAAAACCTATACAAGGTGACAACACAACCCTTTTATTTAAAGGTGCTCGACCTTGACTACCCAAGTGCGATAAAAAAGCAACTGATAACATTACTCGCGACTAAGGATAATGCCCAACTAATCGAAATGGGTTTAATCATTCCTATGGAGGCTATTCGCAAAGTACGCGCAGATATTAGCACACCTTACACCATGTTTTTAGACAATGACTCCAACGTGACAGAAAACTGGCTTGCGCCATTATTAGAGGTAGCCGCCCTTGAAGATGTTGCAGTGGTTAACCCATTAACATTAGAGAAAGCGGGTGTTGATGTTGGCGCTCCATTACGTAACCACTTATCCACTAACGAAATTACCTATTTAACTATAGATAATGAAGACTACCTTATTGAAAAAAAACACTTACGACGTGCCTTGCCGGAGGATATCCCAAAAGAAGTAACCCCGTCTGAAATGTTTGAGCTACATGGTGTTCTTTTTAACACGCAAGTATTAAACAACCTTGAACTCCCGCAAATGGTAATTAGAGAGCACATAGATATTGCCATTCAAATAAAGAAAATGGGGCTAAAAATATTCACGCAACCTAAGTCTATTGTTATATTTGATAATTTAGGCACACGTATGGAATATGCTGATATGCGTTTCTTTTTCTTCCGCTGGAAAAAGAGCCTAACTTGGCAAGCCTCGCGACTATTTGAACAACGTTGGGGCTATAAGTTTTATGCCGAAGAAGCTATGTATCATTGGGTATTTCGCCGTCGAATTTTCTTGTATTGTCGTTGGTTACACATACCAATAGGCCTTGCAAATAATATTACGCGCGTTGCTGCCAAAATAAAAACCATGATTAAACCCGTTTGGGATCCTGTCGAGAATCCTGAAGAGAAATCTAAAAACTTTTATGCTAACAAGACCTATTAATTGTGCCATGGTGTAAATACAAACTTTTATTTACGTTTAGGTAATTTATTAAGCTAACGCTGTGAATATAATGTCATATACTAAGATAGCAAAGTGCCATGTTTCGTTTTATTCAAGTGTTACTTTGGTAATAACTACCATCAATATTAAGGACACTGTACTTGTTTGGTCTTTTAAGAACACTTTGGGCAGCAATGGTGGTAATTGGCCATCTATTTTGGCTAAGCGACTTTGGTCGTTTTGCTGTTTTTGGCTTTTATATTTTAAGCGGTTACTTAATGACTTATATCATGCACAACAGCTATGGTTATTCAGCATTAGGTAAAAAGAAGTTTGCTGCCAATCGTTTTTTAAGGCTTTACCCTGCGTTTTGGATGGCAGGCTTAACGAGTATTGCCATTATTTATTACTGTAATGGAAGTTCACATAATTTAACGTTACCACATAACGCTACGGCTATTTTTGGTAATATCACCATGATATTTCCCCACTGGATACCCAGCCAAATAGAGCCGCGTTTATCACCAGCCACTTGGGCACTGACGGTTGAGCTATTCTTTTATGCTGCAATTACATTGGGTATATCAAAAACGCTACGGCGCACCTATATATGGGTTACCATATCAATTGCTTTCGTTATTGTTTCATACCTATTAGGTTTATATTGGCATGCCAGATATTTTTCTATCCCTGCAGGCTCTCTGCCCTTTTCTTTAGGGGCTTTAGTATTCTTTTTATCACATAAAAAAACTGCATTTTCAATCCCTAACGTGTTAATTGCTAAACCTTTTGCACTATTTATGCTGTCTCTTTCAATAGCGATTATCACCTCTTTTGCTATTAGCAACTCTTTACCACTTTGGCTAATGGAAGTGAGTTTCTATACCTGTATGATTATTAATTTTTTATTAGTGCTATCGTTAGCTAACGGCAAAGCATTTATTAAAGGCTTTCCAATAACGCTAGATAAAAAGATAGGCGACTATTCTTATCCCTTTTACCTTTTACATTATCAAGCAGCTGCACTTGCAAGCTTAATTATGTTTAACCAAGCCTTGTCACTGAAAGAAAGTTTTTCATTAAGTGCTCTCTTATTGACCTTTGTTATCCTTATTACCATATCAGGAATTGTTATTAACATAATTGAGAAACCTATAGAGAAAATTCGAAGAAGCGTGAAAAAAAATAATCCTCAACCATTAACCAAGGTGCAGCATTAGCATCGCTCCTTAATTGCATAGCAAAGGCTACAAACGATTCAATGAAAAAACTCCTTTTAAAAAGCTCTATTTTTCGGTTTCTTGAGCGTGCTATTGTTGTCATCACGTCGTTATTACTGACCCCTTACTTAATTAGTGAGTTAGGTACTAGTAATTATGGCTTATGGATCTTAATTCTTTCCATATTAGGCTGGTTTAATGTGGTTGACTTAGGCTTCCCGCAAGCCGTACAACGACAAATAGTTCAAGCATTAGAATTAAAAGACACACAGCGCGTCAATATGGTTTTTTCAACCTCTTTGGTGCTTTTTGCTGTATTGGGCCTTGCTTCGGTATTAATAATGGCAGGGTTAACCCAAGTACCCGCTATTTTTGGTGTTGAGGGAGCCGATCAATTAACCCTTGTGCATATACTGCTAGTGCTGTCGGTTAAAGTGTTATGGGGCTTTTTAATGAACCCTTTCCACGGTTTTTTTGCGGGTTTATTACGGTTTGATATTGACGCTAATTTATCGTCATTAAACGCCATCGTTAAAGCACTGTTAGTTTTTTGGTTAATCTCCGATTTAAATATTTGGGGCGCAGTGGTTGCAACACTTATCGCCGATATCATTACGAACATACTTAAAGTTTTTTATGCTAAGCGCTTATTCTCAAGCCTTGCCTTTAAAGTAAGTTTGGTGAAGTTAGCAGAGATAAAATCTTTATTTTCCTACTCTAAGCATTTGGTTTTAAATGGTATTATTAATACTATTGGCGCTCGCTCTGACCCTATTATTATCGCTAAATTATTTGATTTACCTTCCCTTGCAATACAGCAAATATCTGCGAACCTTGTCATGCATGGCCAAGCGTTTATCAACACGGTTACAGGGGTGTTTTCACCTATTTATAACCAAATGGCAGCTAAACAGAAAAATATGGAAAAGGTTTTTGCTCAAACAACCACGATCAATATTTTTGTTTCCACTGTACTCAATTTATCATTGTTAATGTTTGGTAAGGTTTTTATTGTGTTATGGGTCGGAAAAGAATTTGAATACTCTTATGATATTTTATGTTTCGCAGTATTTGCAACCATCTGCTCTGGTTTTAATGCAAGTGCAAATAATATTTTACTTGCGCAGGCTAACCATAAATTACTGTCAGCCATTAGCTTTTGTATCGTCGCGTTTAATATTCCAATGTCGATTTACCTCGCTTTGCAATACGGCCTTATTGGCATAGCCATGAGTAGTGCACTAACAAACCTTATTTTTAATGTTTATATGAAAATGGCACTGTTTCGCCATTATAATAACTATAAAATCAAAGCAATTTACATTCAGTTATTCACCTCTATATTTCTTGTGTATTTCTTTGGCTTGTTAGGCGCTTATACTTTAGAGTACTTCGTTATTAACACGTGGTTTGCGCTTATTCTAACTGGTGCTATCACCTTCCCTTTTATTATATTAATTTGCTGGTTTACCTTGTTAGACCGCCAACTCAAAGCAATGATTTTTACGCTATTAACTGACAAGCTAAAACTGAAAAACAAATGACGACAATTCATCAGCAAGCAGAAATAAAAGAAGTTGTCATTAGCACTTACCAAGACTTAAAAACAATATGGTTGTCTTTTGAGCAAAACAATGGCGGCTGTACTATTTTTGAATCTTTTTCATGGATCAGTACTTGGTATCAACACTATTGGCAAAAAAACTGGCAATTGCACTGCATAGTCTATTATTTAGAAGACTCTGTTATTGGCTTTGCCCCTTTTTATATCAACCAATCATTAAATTTCCCTTATGTTAAATCATTACATTTTATTGGCCAAGGTGAGCCTGAAGTTGCAGAGGTGTCTTCTGAATATTTAGACATTCAGATACAAGCCGGCCACGAAAAAACACTCTATGCGTTACTTGCTCAACATATAAATAATGCGGCAATTGATTTATTATCAGTTAAAGCCGTGTTAGGTAAAGCCCATATAATAAAGCTACTACCTTTGTTGCAGGGTGTTGTTCGACAGCAACCCTATTGCCGTTATTTTATTGAATGTAATCACTGGTCTTGGCAACAATTGTCAAAAAATACTCGCGCAAGAATTAAACGCACAAAGAACAAGTTACAGTCAACAAATGTTGATATTCGTTGGTTAAATCAAAGTGAGCTAAATGATATTTGGCCAACCTTAGTCGACTTTCATCAAACAAGGTGGAATGGCAAAGGTAAAGCAGGGGCTTTCCATAGCCAAGCGTTTAATTTATTTCATTTATCTTTTATTAAAGCGCATCACAATAACGTTAGGGTAAGTGCTATTTTTATCGATAATAAGCCGATTGCAATCAACTATTACTTAACAGACCAAGATGCCTATTATTTTTATCAAAGTGGCTGGGATGAAATGAACCATAAAAAGCTATCTCCTGGGCTATACTTACACTATTGGTCAATTACGCATTGCAAAGCCCCCAAGTATGACTTTATGATGGGGGGCGTCAACGATAGTTATAAGGCTAAGTTTTCAGGGCAGACGTCACCTATGCTTTCATTTAATCTACTTAAAAACAAACCCAAAATAATTATCTGTAAAGCCGTACGGTTAATAAAGAAAAAGCTTTTTCTATTAAGATAAACACACGAGTCAATACAATTGAAATTAAGTAACGGATTATCGTTTATGAGTTTTTTGTCATCTTTCAATAACATCACTAAGTTGAGTGTTTTATTTTTATGCTTTTGTCTGTTAGGTTGTGAAAGTGAAAGTAGCAATGTTAGTTTACAAAAGCCTGGAACAGACATTCCGAGCAATACACTACCTACTGTGAATGCTGGCGAAAACCAAAGTATTCATAGTGGGGCTGTCGTTTTGTTAACAGGTACTATGTCAGACGCTGATGGTACTGTTGTCGACCAGTTTTGGCAGCAAGTTAGCGGGCCAACTGTCACCCTTGTTGATATTACTAGCACTACAATTGAATTCACTGCGCCGGTAGTGCGCGAAACGACTACATTAACGTTTCAGTTCAGTGTCATTGACAATTCTGACGGGAAGGCAACAGACAGGGTTACCATCCTAGTGGAGCCTGAACCGACTGTTCCGGGTGAGCCGAGTGAACCGAGTGAGCCGAGTGCTCCTCCTAATAAGACATCTCTTGATACTAAGGTTATTTTACAGCCCGATACCGAGATAACTCCCCACACTAATGAATTAGTAACCTTTGCCTTACCCATTGCTGAAGGAATCGTCAAAGAGTCTTCTGAAATTAAGGTGTCAATAGCAGGCGTAGAGCAAGCCATTTTTGCTACAGCAGGCCTACATTGGCATTGGTCAGATAACTCAATACGCTCGGTAACAATACAATTGCAACATGTTGATATGACTGCAGGCAATATTGAGCTAAGCATTACCAATGCTGGCCGTGACTTAAGCAATGATCTTACTGAGCAACCCCATGCTAACGGTTGGGCCATGGCAGGGGCAAATAAGGCGAATATGCTATACCCTAGAGTATTTGCCTTACATAATACCAACTATTTAGCGACATCCGGCTTAATCGCCCCTTACATTGGCTCTCAAGGCGCTAATGATTCATTTGAGCAGTATCAAGTCGCGCAATTTGAGCAGTGGTCTGGGCAATTAAACTTTGACACCTCAAGTGGTGCTAACTGGTTATTTGATCGTGCCAGCGCTTATTTTAAAGCCTATATGACCACAGGCCGTGTCGACTTTTTAAAAGAAGCATTTTTAAGTAAGCAATTTTATTTCTTTCATGTAAGAAATGACGACTCTTCACCTAGTAAATCAGGTGGACGAGGTTGTTGGACCTGGGGCTCTGTTGCCTGTGCCGATGGTAAGTACATTTATCCACAGCCCGCCAAACTCGCCTGGGCATTAACTGGTGATAATAGCCAATGGGACTCCTCACTTATTATAGATATGGCACTACAAAGTAATTTAGGTTGGAATCAATATGCTAGTCGCGATGACTTTGATAGTGAAAATGAAGGCTTTACCGAGCGTGGCGCAGGTATGACAGGGCTCGCTGAAATAGCGGCCTATGAAATAACCGCTGACGCGACCATTTTAAACCACCTTAATCAAAGGATCACTGCGCTAGCTAAAATGCAGCAAAATGAACACCCTTGGGATAAAGTCAACAATTGGCTCCCTAAAACAGGCGGATTTGAACATAACCTTGATGTACATGAAGGTAACCATAGTGCAACCAGTGCCCCCCTTAATGATTCAAACTCCCGTGGTTTTTCTCCGTGGATGAGTGAGAACATCGCTGATTTTCTCTGGCAAAGTTACTGGGTTACCCATAATCAAGCAATACCTAATATGCTGATAAAATTAGGTAATGCTGTGGATTTATATGGTTTTACTTCTACTTATAACTCCAACACAAAAACGCATGTTCCCCTGCCAGCATTTGCGGCTATTGGCGGTAGTAGAGCGCAAAGTTGCAATAAAACCAAAACAGATACCGACTTACTGTATTTTGCTAGCGCCTGGGCAGACGATAAAACCCGTACCAGTGGTGATTATTGGCCTTATTACTCTGACACCCATAATATTGAAACCGTATTAATACTAGCCACTGCCTATTACTTTGAAGATAACCAAGCGAACAAAGAACGATTAAGCGCCCGTATTGAAAAACTCATTGCTGGCTGGGGTCATGTTGGTTGTGCCAGTGTTTTTTCAAATGTGTATCGGCTATTCAACTGGCAACATAGATCAAACGCTGTTAGAACATGGCAGTGGATTAATAAAGAGCTCCCACCCGTTACGCCCCCTACAGTTCCTGATGTACCTGGCACCCCTGATGTGCCCGTAATAGAGCCGCAACATCCCAGCCTTATGGTTTCTTTTACAGAAGTTAGCGAAGATGTTATTGATATAGCGCCGTTTGCACATCAACCCTTTTGGATAGGCATGCCTGATGTGAATAATGATGGATGCCCGGACTTATTTGCAGGTACGCACAATGATAATGCTGGCGATAGTCAAATGTGGTTACATAAGGTAGTCTCAGGTCAGTGTAGTCATCAATTTTCACACTATAGCAATACTAAAGGAAAATACTCTCAAGCAGATAGTGGCCGCATTACTTCTCGCTATATATTTTCCAATGTCACGGGGAAAAAGTCAGGATTACCTGACATATTTGGCTCAGATGCCGACGGTGGTGACTCTGTAATCTACCCCTTATCTGCTAGCGTTAACACTGGCGGTTTACCTGTTTATAACAGTGAAATTAAAGGCTGTAGAGGCGGCAAAGCAAGGTGCTCTGCGCTTGATATTAACGGTGATGGTGATATTGAATTTATTGTCTCTTCCGATGTGCGCGACCCTAGGCGACGTATTTACGAGCCACTAACCAATACAACAATTATTCCTGAATTAGACAATACTGATGCCCCTGGCTATAGCTCTTCTTCTTACTTAATCGTTGATGTTGACGGTGACTCTTGGCCTGATGTGGTATCTGGTGAAGGGGGGGGGTACTGGCGCTATAACCCTGAAAAAAAAGCATTTGATGATTTTGTCTTGGCGTTCGACCACCCTGTTGATCGCGCTGTAACAGGGAATATGCAAGTTGCTTTAGATTATAATAACGATGGGCATTTTGATATTCTTTTTGGCTATGGTAAGTGGTCTGGTGGCGAGAAAATAAAAGAGTTTTATCTTTCTTTACATCGTAATAATGGTGACGGCACCTTTACCAATGTCACTGACAAAGCAGGCGGTGGAACCTGGACAGACGGTAGCTTAATTAATCAGAATAATTGGACTACATACGGCGGTATATACCCTGGTGATTTTAATAATGACGGACTTATCGACTTTATGACCATGACCCAAAGTTACCGCAACTCACCAAGAGTATTTCAAAATAACGGTGATGGTACTTTTACCATATTAAGAAACTTAATAATGAATAGTGGTGCTGGTGTTGATGTATTTAGGCCATGGGGTAATATTGCTGATTGGAATAATGACGGTTTTCTTGATGTTGCTATTTTAAGTAAAGGATCCGGCAATATTAACGGTTTAAAGCTTTATAAAAATAATGCTAATAATAATAACTGGCTAAAAATTAGAGCGCGTGGTTTAAAGAATAATACTGATGGCTACCATACTAAGTTTATTTTTCGCGATCCAAGCAATCAAGCAATAATAGCGACACGCTATTTAGGTAATTATAATCAAGCCGATGCCCGTTTTATTGCTTACGCTGGTTTAGGTACCCTTACCGCCATAGACCTAACGGTAGAGTTTCCTCACGGCGGGCCACAATATACCTACGCTAATGTTAAAGTTAATCATGAATTAGTCGTGTTTAGGGATGGTTGTTTACTACAAAACTGGCAACCGGGACAAGGTTGGCCCTTAACAAGTAACGGGCAAAATTGCACAAATCCAGAGTAAACATAGCCTCTTTATATGAAATGAGTTACGCACTATCAACCCTCGCGTTTTGTGCTATTCGTTATGGCTAACGTAAATGACAGCAAGTACAACAAGCAACATATTAACTTAGGATATACATTCAGTTATGGCTCGACATTTTCCAACAAAAGAAGCAAATGCTGGCTTGGCCTTTTTATTTTTATTTCTTTACACGATTTCAGTATTGATACGCCCGCATGAGTTTTCTTTTGAAACTTCGCACTATATTTTTATTAAAGTATTTGCCATTTTGGCTTTTATATTTACGCTCACCTCTCTCAGGCCTATAAAGCTCCTCCCTCAGCACTACATGTTGTTGGGCTTTACCCCCTTAATTATGATTTCAGCCTTTTTAAATGGCTGGGGTGGTGGCGGCATTATTGAAGCACAAAAGTTTTTTGTCGCTTCTGTTATTCCATTTTTTCTTTATAGCAGCTTAATCACCTCAATATCTCGGCAAAAAATACTGATGTATATTTCTATCATTGCGGCTTTATTTATGGTTTATAACGGTTATTTACAGCAAAAATCGTTTGATGGTATCAGAGGTTATGGGTTAGGTGACTCTGTTTCTGTTGGGCGAGAACTCATTCGAATTACCTATTTAGGCTTTTTTAGTGACCCTAACGATTTAGGGATGTTTTTAGTGATGAATATTGCTTTTTTGGCTTATTTTTTTAGTGAAAAAGGTTTTATTAATAAAGTATTGATGCCCACCATTTTTATAGTTTTCTGCTATGGCGTTTTAATAACAGGCTCTAGGGGAACAATTCTTGGCGTATTAGGTGTCATTACTATTTACTACCTTCTGAAAAAAGCGGGCGCTAAGCTAATTTTATTTGCCATTGTAATGGCTCCCATTGCAGCAACGTTAATCTCAAAGTTTGGCGGTATATCATCATCTGAGTCGTCTGCTAACGGCCGCTTAGAGGCTTGGTATGCTGGCATTCAAATGCTAATACACAACCCTGTTTTTGGCGTGGGCAAAGGTAATTTTATGGATCATCACGAATTAGTCGCGCATAATTCATATATTCATGTTGCGGGAGAAATGGGTGTTCTTGGTTATTCGCTATGGGGTGGTTTAATTGTATTATCTATGTTGGCCGCTTACCGTATTAAAAAAGAATTCAGCCAGTGGGATAGCCCCGACGCTAACCAAGAACAAAAAGCGCTTTATGTTGCCGAAATAAAAATGAACCAGGCAATGTTTTATTCAATGATAGGCTTTATGGTCACCGCGTTTTTTTTAAGTCGGCAATTTACGCTGTTACTGTTTATTTTCTTAGGGATGTTAACCGCAAGTCATTTACGGTTAATAAAAATAAGACCAGAATTACAAGCGCAGCTGTTCAATAAAAAAACAGTGTTTAACTGCATGGGCTATTCTTGGGTTATTATTGTTGCTGTTTATATGGCGTTAAAAGTAGGGTTGTAGTACGAAGGAAAATACTTTTTAAAAAAGCGGCATATTTCTCATTTTTTAAGCGCTTAATAACCGTATTTGTATAATTTTTAAAGGAGTAAATTTATTTTGTCAGCATCTTCCATGCGATATTATTATATGGACGCCATGCGTAGCGTCCTCATGATGTTAGGTATATTTATTCATTCCTCTCAGGTATATAACCCGAACCAAAATTGGTTAGTGTTTAGTGACACTACCCACCCATTCTTTAGTTATTTAGTTACCTTTATCCACTCTTTTAGAATGCCAGCTTTTTTTATTATTTCAGGCTTTTTTTGTTTAATGATGTTGCAACGACAACCCATTAAACTTTTTATTAGCAGTAAGTTACAACGAATATTTATCCCTTTATTTACCACTATTATCACGCTTAATTTATTACAAGGTTTCATATTAAGTAAGGTAAACGAGCAAGTGTTTTCTTTTTACCGTTTTTTAATGTCGGGGCATTGGCTCTCACATTTATGGTTTTTAATTAACCTACTTGTATACTTTTTTATAGCCGCAGTTATTAGCCACTTCTGTACTAATATAGTCAAAAAGGCGAACCGTTTTACAATCACACTAGAAAAGCCACCTGTTGAATTATTAATACTTTTATTACCATTATGCTCTATCGCTATTGTTGCACTAAATAAGATCGGCTTTCCGTTATATTCAATCTTTTTAAATGCGATTGATACCTACCAAATAGTATCGTATGTACCTTACTTTATTTTTGGTATATTGCTGTTTAATTCTCCAACATTACTCAAGAGGTTTAGTTCTGTACATAGTATATCCTTGTTATTTTTGTTGTTATTCGCTTACTTACTACAGTTTGGTATTAATATTGAAAACCCCCTGTTAGGTGATGTCGTCAAGGTTTACTCACAGAGCCTAATCGCCTGGGTCTCTTCTGCAATCATTTTCAAACTGTTTTATCTATATGCTAACAAGCCTTCTAACCAATGGTTGTTCCTTTCAAATTCAGCCTACAGCGTATATTTATTTCATAATTTAACTGTAGTTTTATTAGCTATAGTTTTAGTAAAGTATAATGTTGCACCTCTGTTAGGTTTCTTAATACTAACACTTACAACGATTGCTATTACGCTCTCTATCCATAAAGGGTTCGTTTTAAAGTTTAAACCGATCCAATTTTTGTTTAATGGAAAAACTTACTAGCCTTTAATGTCAGGAAAAGTATATGTATCCCGTTTTGTTTAAAAAGTTAATTCTGCCTTTATACGAAAAAATAAAAGGCAAAAATCTGCTCGCTGCTATTAATCGTTATCAGTCAAACTTATCATTAACTAAAGCACAGCTCGCTGAACACCAGTGGCAAGAACTCAGAAAGCTGTTACAGCATGCGTTTGATAACACAACCTTTTATCCCGAAGCTTGGGCAAAGGTCGGGGTTTACTCAGTTGATGACATAAAAAACAGGTCTGACTTTGAACAACTTCCGGTAGTCACTAAAGCAGATATTGCTAAGCATTATCAAAAATTTGTCGCAAATAATTATTCAAATAATATAAAAAAAGCCACTGGTGGCTCAACTGGGCAGCCTTTTAGGTTTGAATTAAACACTGATAGTAATACACGGCGTGAAGCGGTGATGTGGCGAGGTTATGGTTGGTTAGGCGCAGGGCTTGGCCAAAAAACATTGTATTTATGGGGTGCTGACATTGGCCAGCCTACTAAGCTAAAGGCCCTTAAAAATAACTTATACCATGCCTTTTACAATAGAAAAATGATGAATTCGTTTGCCATGAACGCAAGCAACATGCATGAATATGTTAACGAAATAAACAGATATCGCCCTCAAGCTTTAGTGTCATACGTGAACCCGTTATATGAACTGGCAAAGTACATACGAGCGAATAATATATCAGTTTTTTCTCCTAACACTATTTTAACGGGTGCTGAGCCTTTACATGATTTTCAACGCGAGGTGATTGAAAAAGCGTTTAATTGCCACGTATACAATACCTTTGGTTGTCGTGAGTTCATGTTGATATCCGCTGAATGCAAAGCGCACAAAAACCTACACATAAATATTGACCATTTGGTGGTGGAAACTATTACCGATGATGGCACAGCAATCACAGGTGAAAGTGGTGACTTGGTTGTTACTGATTTATACAACTATGGTATGCCACTAATTCGCTATCTAAATGGTGATAGAGCCACGTTAGTTAATTCACCTTGTCGCTGTAATAACCCTTTACCTATTATGAAAAGTATCGACGGTAGAAAGCTTGATATTATAAAAACACCTTCGGGGAAGAAAATTCCTGGGGAGTTATTTCCACACTTATTTAAAGAGTTTGCAGATATTATTCGCTTTCAAGTAAAACAAAGCAAAATTGATGAACTCGCTATCGCCATGATTGTTAGTAACCCCCTACCGTTAAGCGAACAACAAAAAATAAAAGATGAAATTAATAAATATGCAGATAACGAGCTGACTTTGCATTTGAATTTTGTTGATGACATACCACTTACTGTCAGCGGTAAACATAGAGTAACTATTTGTGAAGTCTAGTAACACTCCTTCTTTAGTCATTATTACTAACTTGTTCCCACTGCCTTGGGAGCCTAATAGAGCAACCTTCAATAAACAACAGTTTGCGCTGTTAAAGGATCAGTATGACTTAAGTATACTGATCCCTATCGCCTTCCCCGATTGGTTTAAACATAGAAAGCAAATTAAACAAACTCCCCACATTCGTTATGTGCCCTACTTTTATTTACCTAAAATTGGCCGTCGCTTTTACAGTGTGACTATGTTTTTATCCCTACTCTTGCATAGCGGCATTTGGCTAAAAAAACGTGCACCCAAAGTTATCTTTGCTAGCTGGGCTTTCCCTGAAGCGGTAGCAGCAAGTTGGTTAAGCCGTTTATATAACACCCAGTTCTTTTTCAAAGTTCACGGTAGTGATATTAACTTACACGGTAAGGTTCCTGCACGGGCAAAACAAATTTTAGCTGCTGCCAAGAAAGCGCAAGGTATTTTATCTGTTTCAAAAGCTTTGGCGAAAGAGCTTGTTGCTTTAGGCGTTACACAAGAAAAAATTCATACTATTTATAATGGCGTGGCTCATGAAAAATTTGGCTTAAATTACCCGGCAAAAATTCCTGACGATTATATTTTATATATTGGCAACCTTAAACAAGACAAAGGCGTGATGGAGTTAATTGAAGGCTTTAGTCAAATTCAAGAGCAACACCCTAACTTACACCTTGTTTATGCTGGTTCTGGTTCTATGCATAAAAAGCTGATGCAATACGCAAACGCACACAACATTACCAATAAGGTAACCTTGCTTGGTAATGTTGCTCACAATGAATTACCTCCGTGGTTATCAAATGCTAAAGCACTTTGTTTACCTAGCTACAACGAAGGCGTGCCTAATGTTGTACTTGAGTCTATGGCAGCAGGTACACCTGTGCTCGCCACAACTGTCGGGGGTATTCCTGAAGTAGTCGATGAGAACATTTGCGGTAAGTTAATTCCAGCTAAAAGCGCTACAGCTGTCGCTGATGGTTTAATGGTACTGCTTAGCAGTCATTGGTCTCGTGACCAAATAAAACAGCATGCCACCCAGTTTTCTTGGCTAACCAATAAGAGGCTATTGCTTAAAATGTTAGAAAATAAAGGGAGTTAACATGCAAAATTGCTTTGTTCTTATCGCATATTTGCTACACTACATTAACAATCAGTTGTAATTCACGTCGTAATTGGATGCTTATTTAATGATTCAGCAGGTTAAAGCCTTTGTTCGCACACATTTATTACCGGATAGCTTGTTTTTATACGCTAAAACTCGTGGTAAAAAAACGCTGTATCTAACATTTGACGATGGCCCTGTTTCGAGCGTGACTGAGCCATTGCTGGAGTTATTAAAAAAATATAATGCTAAGGCGACATTTTTTATTATTGGTAAAGTCGCTGAGAAAGAGCCATTGCTAATGGCTCGTATTTATAATGAAGGCCATAGCATCGCTAATCACTCTTATAGTCACCCTAATTTCAATAATATTAGTGCGCAAGCCCAATACCATGAAATACAAAGCACCAACAACATTATTCAGCAAACGACCAACAATACCTGTAGGTTATTTAGGGCTCCACAAGGCCGCTGGAACTTAAAATTACTTTATTTTTTATGGCAGAAAAAAATAACGGCAGTACATTGGAGTAGAGATTCGCTAGACTTTAAAAAGGAGTCTGCGCCAGTGATCATTAACCGATTTAAAAAGCAGGCAGTTAAGGCTGGTGATATCATTTTATTCCATGACGATAACCTTTTATGCGTTTCAGTATTAGAGCAATTGCTTCCCTACTGGCAATCACAAGGGTACACCATGGAAAATTTAACGAGTGAAAGCTAATATGAATATTCTTTTTCATCACAGAACACGGGGCCGCGGTGCAGAAGGCGTGCATATTAGAGGCGTGGTAAAAGGCTTACGAGAATTAAACCATAACGTTTTTATATTGTCTTTACCAGGAGCAGACCCCGAAGAGGAAGAGTTAGCCATCCCTAAGACGGTTCCCACCACCCCTAAAGCCATTGAAATAAAAGAGAAAAAAGGGGTTTTATCTAAATTAACCAAGTTAACTCAGTACCTTCCTGAGTTTGTTTTTGAATGGATAGAGCTATTTTTTAATGTTATTTCATATTTTCGTTTACGCCGCGCTGTTAAAGAACACAATATTGATTGTATTTATGAGCGCTACTCTTTATTCCTTTTTGCGAGTGTCTGGTGGGCAAAGCGTAAAGGCGTCCCCATTGTTTTAGAAATCAACGATTCCTGTTTAGTGCACCGTGTTAGGCACCTTACCTTCAAAAGGTTAGCGCAAAAAATTGAAGCTTGGGTTTTTAGTAATGCAACAGGATTAGTTTTTATTTCTAGCCACTTTCAACGTGTTGCAACGCAGGCTTATCCAAATATAGCGCCCTCGGTGGTATCACCGAATGCTGCTGACTTAGATAAATTTGTTATCGATAGAGATGCAGGCATTGCCCTACGTAAACAATTAAGCATTAATGACAAAGTTGTACTAGGTTATGTTGGCGCTTTCGTTCATTGGCATGGGATTGACTGGTTTGTTGATATGATTGTTGACCATTTAAAAGCGCACCCCAAGTTGGTTTTATTACTCGTTGGTGATGGAGTTTGTTTTGAGCCCATTAAAAAGCGAACCCAAATGGCGGGGGTTGAATCTCAAATTATATTACCAGGTAGGGTTGAGCATGCCCAAATACCCACTTATTTGTCTGCAATGGATTTTGGCATATTGCCTGATTCAAATGACTATGGCTCACCAATGAAGTTATTTGAATTTATGGCGATGGAAAAAGGTATGATTGCCCCTGATTTTTCTCCTATTGCCGAGGTAGTGAAAGATAAAGAGACCAGTTGGCTATTTCCAGCAAATAATCGTCAAGCATGCATTGACTTAACCCTGTCGTTAATTGAACAATCCGAACAGCAAAAACAAGTGGGCTTAAATGCGCGAAGTTACATTGAAAAAGAGCGCCAATGGCGGCACAATGCTGAGCAAATAATCGATTTACTCAATGAAAAAGTGTAATTAATAATAATGGAATATTTAAAAGCAGACCTAAAACGTAAGCAAGATATTTTTGCACAAGACGGCGCCCACGTTAGCATGCTGCGCATTTTACTCGCTGATGGGACTAGTGCCAATATTTTTTATCGCCTTATGCGTTGGTTCGCAACTCACGAACTAACAATAATAGCGTATATTTTTCAATGGCTAAATAAGTTTTTTAATGGCTGCGTGATAGGCATTGGCGCTGAATTTGATAAAGGTTTTGTGATTATGCACCCTATCGGGGTTGTCATTAACTCTAAAGTAAAAGGCGGGGAAAATATTACTTTAGAAAGTGGCGTAGTCATTGGCGACGAAAAAGGCAAATCGCCCATTTTTGGTCAAAATATATTTATCGGTGCCGGTGCCAAAGTGATTGGGCAATTAACGATTGAAGACAATGTTAAAGTAGGTGCAAACGCTGTGTTAACCAAAAGCGCTCCTGCGGGCGCAACTATGTTAGGTATTCCTGCTCAGCCTTATGAAAAAAAGACCAATAGGGATGCCTAGCTGATGGAAACCTTATTTTGGACAGCTATAGGCTTAATCGTCTACAGTTATTTTATGTATCCGCTACTACTCATCTTAACCACCACTATAAAACAAGCCTTTAGCAATAAAGACTTGCCTATTGAACAATACATCAATACTTGTGCTAAAAATAGCGTTAGCACAAACAACAGCAGCAATGAGTTACCAAATGTTACTGTTATTATTGCCGCTTATAATGAAGAGTCTTGTATTAAAGCGCGTATTGAAAACTTATTATCGTTAGATTACCCACAAGAAAAATTAACCATTCGTGTAGGCTCAGACGGAAGTACCGACAGAACGGCAGAAATCTTGTCACAAGTTAGCGCCAAAAACTTTCACGCCCATATTTTTGACAAAAACCGTGGCAAAATGAGTGTATTAAACGACTTGGTTGCAAGCGCGACTGATGAAATTTTAGTTATGTCAGATGCCAATACCCATTTTAACTCTGACGCTATTACTGTTTTAATTAAACACTTTGAAGATGAGCATATTGGCGCTGTTTGTGGTGAGTTAAACCTTATTGATGCTGCGTCTGGAATTAATAAAGACAGCCTCTATTGGCGTTATGAGCAAGTGCTTAAGTCTCATGAAGCTCAATTAGGAGCATTACTCGGGGCTAACGGCGCAATTTATGCCATAAAAAAATCACTCTATATTCCATTGCCTACCAATACCATTGTTGATGATTTTCAAATTGTGATGAATGTGTCAAAGCAAAACTTTAAAACCGTTTATGACCCCGCTGCTGTGGCCACTGAAGAAGTCGCGCCTAACTTAGCTGAGGAAGAAGGGCGAAGAGTGCGAATTGGTTTGGGCAACTACCAAGCTTTTTTCAGTATGACATGGGCACTAAACCCTCTGTTAGGCTGGCGTTTTATTGCCTATTTAAGTCATAAAGTATTTAGGTGGTTTGTACCACACTTTATGTTGATTGCGCTAATGACTAATATTGCTTTACTGTCAGCGCCTTTATATCAAATAATCTTACTCGGACAGATCGCGTTTTACACTGTCGCATTTTGGGGAATTAAACAACAAAAAAAAGAGGTACATATTAATACTGTGGCGGCATTAATTGCTTTCTTTGTTGCAATGAACATGGCATTAATGCGGGGTTTTATCCGATACTTCAATTCTAACGTACAAGGCACATGGCAAAGGACTTCTCGATAATGCTTGTTTTTATTCTGTTATTTCTATTTACTTCTGCGCTAGCCGCATTTCTTTTTATTCTTAAAAAAAAGAATATGCTCAATTGGATGCCGCAATACGTAATGCAATACACAAAGCGCAAGACAAAACTCGACCAACCCATTCATATACTGTTTTCCATTGTTGACCACTATGAACCTCAATGGGGAAAGCCTAATGATATTGAAGTTGAACGCTCTCGTGTTGACCGTTGGCTAAGCGATTATCCTAAAATGGCAATGAAGCACCAAGATGCTGATGGTTTTCACCCACAGCACACCTTCTTTTATCCTGAAGAAGAGTATCGTTATGAGCACTTAAACAAAATTGCCGACCTGTGTCAGCAAGGTTTTGGTGAAATTGAAGTACATTTACATCACCATGACGACACCGAAGAAAACTTACGTCATTTGTTAACCACTTTTTGTGACACATTGCACAACGAGCATGGAGCGCTTAGTAGAGATCCTGCTACTGGTGAGCTGGTATATGCCTTTATACATGGTAATTGGGCGCTAGATAACTGCGATCCGTCTGGGGCAAATTGTGGTATCAATAACGAGTTAATAATTCTCAAAGAAACGGGGTGCTATGCTGACTTTACTTTCCCGTCTGCGCCACATCCTACACAGCCAGCAACCATTAATAGTATTTATTACGCCAAAGACGATCCAGTAGCGCCAAACTCACATAACACAGGCGTTAGCGCTAAGGTTAAACAAAAACCTTGGGGGGATTTGTTATTAATAAATGGCCCGCTCATGCTTAATTGGAAAAAGCTTAAAAAGGGTATCTTTCCGCAAATAGAAAACTCTGATCTTAGAAGCGGTATGGAGCCAACCAATGACCGCGTTGATTTATGGGTAAACGCCAACATACACGTAGAAGGCAGACCTGAATGGCGCTTTATAAAACTACATACACATGGTACACAAGAAAAAGATATGGATGTGCTACTTGGCAAACCGATCGATGATATGTTTACCTACTTAGAAAACACTTATAATGATGGTGAAAACTACGTATTACACTACGTTAATTCAAGAGAAATGTTTAACATAGTCAAAGCTGCTGAAGATGGGAAAGTAGGTAACCCTAACCAGTATAGAGACTATATTTTACCTCGCCCACAATTTAAAGTGCGCTATTAATGTCGTTGGCGCTAATTAAAAGGCAAGCAATCAAACGAGGAAGGCTCGCCAATATTTTATGGCCTCTTCGTGCTAATGGTTTGTATTGCTTTAATTTTCATCGTATTGGCGATGCGAGTAAAACACCGTTTGATCCTTGTGTTTATTCTTGCGACATTGAAAATTTCAAAAAGCATTTACTGTTTTTTCAAAGCCACTTTAGAATTATCGATATGGCTGAGTTATATGTCATTGTACAGCAGGGGTTGCCAATAAAAGAAAAGCTAGCCCTAATAACCTTTGACGACGGCTACCGCGACAACTATGACAGTGCTTATCCACTATTAAAAAGCATGAATATTCCAGCAACATTTTTTGTTACCACCAGTTTAGTGGGGGCAAATATTGTACCCTGGTGGGATGAAATTGCATGGCATGTAAGACACTTAGCTGGACAAACGGTTAAGTTAAGTATCTGGCCTGATAGCGTTACACTACCCGAGCGCATCGACTCGCAGGCAATTCGCTTAGTGCTAAGCCGGGTGAAGTCTTTTCCTACAAAAATAGAGGGGCAATTAAAAGAGTTACGCGCGCTTTCCCAAAAAGAAATTCCTACTGAATTAGCAAATAATTTATTCGTTCAGTGGCAGCATTTAAAAGAGTTACAGCGAAATGGCATGACCATTGGTGCGCATTCACATACGCACCGTATTTTATCTGCCTTATCAAATAAAGAGCTCACCTACGAATTAACAGAGTCTAAACGCCTACTAGAAAACTGCCTCATGACACCGGTTAATTGTTTATCTTATCCTGTTGGGGGAGAGTCAACCTACAGCCACAGTATGTTTGACTTACTCAATAATATTGGTTATCAACTTGGCTTTACTTTTAGAAACATCATTAATTGTGATGTAAAAAATAGAAAGTATGAGCTAGGCAGGCTTTCTATTGATAGAGCATTCGACGAAAAGTTTTTAAAAGAAATGATACTCACCTCGCTAAAGCGATAACTTTCTCAGAAAACAGCTCGATAGAACGCACTACCTACCTTTGCCAAACAATACAATTTCAACCGTTCTAATCAGTATTAATACATCTAACATAAAGCTGCGGTGTTTAATGTAGTACAAATCATACTTTAGCTTTTCTAATGAGTCAGCCTCAGTAGCGCCATAAGGGTACTTTAATTGTGCCCACCCTGTTAAACCCGGCTTAACATTATGGCGTTCATTATAATAAGGTATATTTTTAATTAAGCTATGGACAAACTCTGGTCGCTCTGGCCTTGGGCCAACAAAACCCATATCACCGCACATTACATTATAAATTTGCGGTAACTCATCTATACGGTATTTACGAAGTATATTACCTATTTTAGTAATGCGAGGATCATCTTCTGACGCCATTTGGGCACCAAGCTTTTCTGCGTCTAAGCGCATACTTCTAAACTTAATAATGTTAAAAGGTTCACCGTCAAGACCTACGCGCTCTTGTGAATAAAAAACGGGTGCTTTAAAGCCTTCGTCTAATTTAATTAACAAGGCGGTAATTAACATAATGGGCCAGGTAAATATAAATAAAACAAAAGCCATACTCGCGTTAAAAATCCAATCTAATGTATTGCGAAGGTGGTTAACCGAAGCAAAGCCGTTAGAATAAATAACCCAGCTTGGATAAATGAGATTAACCGCTATTTGGCCAGTTTCTCGCTCAATAAAGTCTAAAATTTCAGTGATTTCAATGCCGCGAATTTTACAGGCGAATAAGTCATCTATAGGGATATTATTACGACGCTCATCACTGGCCACCACTATTTCATCAATATTATGCTGTAATGCATAGTTAACTAATGACCCTTCTAATACTATACGTGTTTCTTGCTTAATACCTTCTTCGCCATCTCCTTTCATTACAATATATCCGTGCACTGAAAAGTTTTGCCTGTCAACATCCCTGCGCATTCTTCTTTCTATAATTGAGGCTCTTTCCCCCGCACCAAGCACTAAAACAACCCGCTTGTTCAGGCCGAAAAAATCTATCGTAAAAGTTAAATACCTAAAAAGACCAATGACAATAAAACTGACCAAAGAAGCCACTGCTAATACTTCAATGGGTAATGCCTGTTCACTGTATAGCGGATTGATGATGGTTAAAATAAAGAATGCTACCGCAACACACATTAACACGCGCCTGATAACGCCACTAAAGTTGACTCTTAATTTAGAGTTATACAAGCCTAGTGCTAATGAGGTTAATTGATTTAATAAAGCAAATATTAGTGAGTAAACAATTAGGTAGCTGTCTGAAATTGTAGGAATATCCATCACTACTAGAAGGTTATTACCATATATGGTTGATGGTAGTGCTCCTAAAAATAAAAAAAATTCAATTAATATTAATGATTTGCTCGCTGCAGATAAATCACGAAATTTGGGGCTAGACATAATAGACTAGGTTCCTTGATAAATAATATAATTGCCGAAATAAATTTCGCCCTAATAAAAAACATAAATAGCTGTAGGTTGGTATTTATTCAGTCTCGCATTACAACACTATAGTCAACTACACACCATAGATATACTTGCCTTATAATCATATATCTATCACTACTACCACGAAAATTCTTATTATAATAAGATAAAAAAGTAATTCTAACAAAAATATACCTAAAGTTAACGTTTTATTTACAGTTGTTAAATGTGGCATCTGTGAAAAAAATACCCTACAATCAACAGTAGAATTACAAATAATTTTTTCTGTTTAAGGTACGAAGCATGGATATAAACTTGAGCAAGACACTAAAAGTAACCGTTGTTTTACTTTTAGCACAAATCATTTCTGCCTGTTCTACTAATCATTTACCAACGGCAACATTACACCCATCGACTACAGCAGACGTTAACTCTTATAAGTATCTTATTGGTGCTGGTGATGTACTGAATATATTCGTTTGGCGTAATCCTGAGGTTTCCGGCTCTTTTGTCGTGCGCCCTGATGGCATGATTACCACCTCATTAGTTGAAGACATTAAAGTCTCAGGTAAAACACCAACAGAATTAGCCCGTTCAATAGAAGCAATATTAGCCACTTACTTAAGAGACCCTATTGTTACGGTTACCGTAGATAGCTTTGTTGGTCCGTTTAGTGAGCAAATACGTGTTATTGGTGAAGCCGCACAACCCCGCGCAATAAACTATACACAGCACATGACCTTACTCGACGTAATGATTCAGGTTGGTGGTTTGACCGAGTTTGCCAATGGCAATAATGCTGTTTTAGTGAGAATTGAAAATGGCAAGCAACAGCAATATGACATACTGATCGACAGTTTAATAAAAGACGGCAATATTAGCGCCAATGTAGATATGCTCCCTGGTGATATTATTATTATTCCTGAAGCTTGGTTTTAAGTAAAATGCGTTTTTCGTTGCTTCAACGCAAAATGCCTACGCACCTGCTCGCCTAAGCAAAGATTTATTCCGACCAACGAGTAATATGGCCTTGGGTGCTAGAAAGCTAAGTAGTACCATTAGTGCAGGTTTGTTGTAGGTAACATCTATCGTACACAGGTGCTTAGTTTAGATGGAAATTTGTTCTAACAAAAAGGGTAAAACATCCTTTTATAAAAATATAATTAATGAAGGTTAGTGTTCAGAATGCAAGAATTATTTGATGATTTACTCGATTATTTAAAAGGTATTTGGATTAAACGTCGGTATATCATTATATCAACTTGGTTAATTTGTCCTATTGGGTGGGGGGTAGTTGCTATGATGCCTGACGTTTATGAGTCTGAAGCACGAGTTTATGCCGACACCCAATCAATTTTAGAGCCTTTATTAAAAGGGCTTACGGTACAAACAGACCCTGACGTTCAAATAAACTTAATGATAAAAACGCTACTGAGTAGGCCGAACTTAGAGCGCATTTCACGCATGACCGATTTAGATATTCAAGCTGATACTCCCCAGCAATATGAAGGGATTATCAATCGGCTGAAAGAAAATATCATCATCAATAAAACACGCGGTAGGGATAATATATTTACCATATCTTTTGAAGATAAAGATCCTGAAATGGCAAAAAATGTAGTGCAATCTGCGTTAACAGTATTTATAGAGAATACCCTAGGACAAAACCGGACAGACGCTGACTCTGCACAAAAGTTCTTAAAAAGCCAAATTGCCGAATATGAAAACAGGTTAACCGTTGCAGAAGCTCGTTTAACCAATTTTAAACAAAAATACACTGGTATGCTGCCAAATCAATATGGCGGTTATTACAATAAACTCAATAAAGCTAAAGAACAGTTACAAGCAATTGAATTAGATCTACTTGAAGCTCAAACACAACTTGAGTCAGCCAAGGCTCAATTAAATAACGTACCTGCTAAATCGGCGAATGCTCAAAATAAAATTCAAACAGAAACGTCAATACAAACAAGTTACGATGAGCGTATTGCTGAATTAGAGCTGACCTTAGACTCATTACAATTAAAATACACCGATAAGCATCCCGATGTAATGGAAGCGAAAAGGCGCCTAGAGCATATAGAAGAACAACGAGCTAAAGAAATAGAGGACTACTTAAGTGTGCCAAACAGTGATGCATTAATCACTAGCCAAAACCCCGTCATTCAACAATTACAAATTCAAGTGAATCAATTTGAAAACCAAGTTGCTTCAATTAAAGTCAGAGCGCAAGAACACCAATCTCAAGTTGATGAGCTTGAAAGTAAAATTCATATTTTACCTGAAATAGAAGCTGAATTTGTTGCCCTTAATCGCGGTTATGAAATAACAAAAAAGAAGTACGAAGAGCTGTTAAACCGGCAAGACACCGCTCAGCTAGCACAGCAAGCGGACGAAACCACCAATAAAATTCAATTCAAAGTAATAGATCCACCACGAGCAGCTGACAAGCCTTCTGGGCCTAAGCGGATTTTATTCTTAATTTTAGTCACTTTTATTGGTTTTGGCGCAGGCATAGGTTTGTCATTATTGCTTAGCCAATTGTCGCCTGTCGCAACGTCGACTGCGCAATTGTCTAAAGCGACCGGCGTCCCTGTTTTTGGCGTTGTCTCTGCTAACCAAAACTTAGGGCTACAAAAGTGGCATAAAAAGAAAACAATTATATTCATTGCTTCTAACCTTGTTCTGCTTATTATTCTTGTTATATTTATCAGTTATTTTTTATTTCCTGATGCCATTCAAGCACCAATCAAGGGACTATTATAAGCCATGAGTACCATAGAAAAGGCGTTGGCCAAACAACAAGCCGCACAAGACAACCAAGCACTTGAAACAACAGCCCCAATAGAGCCATCAATGCAAGAGGCAGTAGCGCCAACCCAAGCCACAAGCAAAAATAAAGAAACACTTATTTTAAACGGCGAACAGTTAACCGAGCGAGGCTTTATCTACGGTGCTAATAGTGCACACCATATACAAGAAGAGTTTCGTCACATTAAACGTAAGTTAATCAATAATGCTTTTGGGCCTGCGTCTAAAACATTAAAGCACAGCAATTTAATTATGGTGACTAGCTCAAACCCCAATGAAGGTAAAACGTTTGTTTCTATTAATCTCGCGTTAAGTATTGCGCTAGAGCAAGATAAAACCGTTTTATTGATTGATGCTGATGTATTAAGGCCCAGCATACATAAAGAGTTTGAGTTTGAAAGCAAACAAGGCTTGCTTGAATACCTACTTGATGAAGCCCCCTCATTATCAGATGTTATTTATAATACCAATATTGCCAACTTAAAATTAATCCCTGCTGGTAAACCTCATCATTTAACCAATGAGCTACTAGCCAGTGCTAAAATGGTATCACTCGCTGAAGAGTTGGCTCAACGCTACCCCGACCGTCTTGTTATTTTTGATTGCCCGCCCATCATAGGGGTGACTGAAACCCCTGTTCTGTCGAGCTTAGTTGGACAAGCGGTGATTGTTGTAGAAGAGTCAAGAACAAAAATAGAACAGGTAAAAATAGCAGTCTCTCAACTAAATGAAGATATTGCTATCGGCTTCGTAATGAATAAAACCATTAGATCTAAAAAGGATGAATATGGCTATTATGGCTATGGTTACGGCAAGAAAATCTAAACATTTTTGCCTAGCTAACGCACTTTCACTACTGTTTTGTTTCACTTGTTCATCTTGGTCTATGGCCGGAGAGTGGCAGTTTAAGCCTAATTTCGGCATAGAAGAAACCTATACTGACAATGTTGAACTCACAACAATAGACCCAACTTCTAGTCTAGTGTCACAAGCAATTTTTGGCGTAGACTTTGGTTATCAATCACGCGTGGCCAACCTAGCATTCACCGGTAAAAGCAACAACCTTTTCTTTAGCCATGATACAGATGTTAATGACAATTATCTCACGCTTGATACCCACGGCCAGTATAGCCTCTGGGCTGACGGACCACAGTTATTTGCCACGGCAACTGTTGACAATATTAATCGAAACAATGCCAACAATGGGCTGGCTGATTTAGTGTCAGGTGACACAATTAAAGCAGAAAGCTATGCTTCTGGCCTGCTTTACAATGTTAACAATAGCAGCTTTTCTCTTGATTCATCAATAAGTTACAATGTCAGTAGGTTTGAAGATAATATTGGTGAATATAATGCGACCTCTGCTTACTTAGCAACACAAAACAACAGCAATGCACGCACGACCTTTTGGCAGCTAACCGGTAATTATACAAATAGAGAGCAAAAGTCATTAGGGGTAACCAGCACAGGAAAACAATACACTATTGACGCAAAACTAGGACTAATAACCTCAATAAACCTCAATCCCTTTGTGCGTTTTTACGATGAGGATTTCTCGGGCAATGTTGCAAATCAAAGGCAAATGGCAACCACGTCATGGGGGCCAGGTATTCGTTGGTTAGTATCACAACATTTACACCTAGATCTCTCTTACAATTATGTCTCTGATGATCAAGTAAGTGATGATTACATTAACGCCTCCATTCAATGGAACCCTTCTCCAAGAACATCATTAGCTGCGGGTTATAGCCAACGTTTTTTTGGTGAGTCTTACAACCTTAACCTACAACATCGTACAAGGCGTTTAACCAATACCATTACCTACGATGAAAGCTTAGAGGTATTTGACCGAAACAGCTATCAACAAGTCGATTTAGGCGCATTCTGGTGCCCTGCTGAGACAGTGATAGAAAATATTTCACACTGCTTTGCTCAATCAGCACAACCAACTGATGGTGAGTTTCAGCTAACAAACTTGTATACCTTGGCGCTAATAGAAAGCAATGAGTTTTCTTTAAACAAGCGTTTTGCTTGGAGCTCAAGACTACAACTCGCCCGAACCTCTTTTACCTTGAATGCTAGTGGTTCAAGGCGTGAAGGAATTGAGTCTAGCTTGGTTGATGATACTTTAAGCGCTGGCTTTACGATTAACAGAAAGGTCAGTGGAAAGAGTGAATTAACCTTCACGACAAAATACGACTACCTTATTTTTGATAAAAACAACCCCGAAGGCAGTAGACAAGAAGATCATTACAGAACGGTGTCTGCTATTTACACTAAAAATTTAACTTCATCTTTATCAACGCACTTTACCCTTCAACATATTAATAGAGATTCAAACCTTGAACGGTATACCTACGATGAAATGCGCGCAATAATTAACGTTACCAAAGAATTTTAATATGTATGAAAGTTATTATGGTTTTACAGAAAAACCATTCCAGTTAAGTCCTGATCCTCGTTTTTTCTTTGCCACTAGCCATCACCAACGTGCATTGTCTTATTTACGCTATGGTTTAGACCAAGGCGAAGGCTTTATTGTGATCACCGGCCCAATAGGCACAGGTAAAACAACGATTGCCCGTAATTTATTGTCCTCCATTGGCGATGAAAATATTGTTGCAGCACAATTAGTTACAACAAAATTATCACCTAACGAATTACTTGAGCTTGTTGCTACTGAGTTTAAAATTCCATTAAAAGAGCGCTGCACTAAAGCAGAAGTATTGCGCAGCATAGAGACATTTTTAGGGCAACTTCACAAGCAAGGTAAACGCGCCTTGCTCTTGGTTGATGAAGCGCAAAATCTACCGGCTGAAACCGTAGAAGAATTAAGAATGTTGTCAAATTTTCAACTTGACGATAAGCCGTTAATACAAAGTTTTTTACTTGGCCAAGAAGAGCTTAAAGATATTATTCAGGCGCCTAATATGGAGCAGTTTAGGCAGCGTATTATTGCTTCTGCGCACTTACAGCCATTAAGCGTAGCCGAAGTAAAAAGTTATATTAACCATAGGTTACAACAAGCTGGCTGTGTAAAAGAAGCCTTGTTTTTAGATGACGCTTTTGCATTGATCCATCAAAAAACACTTGGTGTTCCTCGTAAAATTAATATTTTTGTTGATCGCTTATTACTGTTCGGCTTTTTGGAGGAATTAAACCAATTTACTCTGGAGGATATTACTGCGGTTGCCCAAGAAATGTCAGTTGAGCTCACAGGCTCTTTAAGCACGCGCACACTTGAAAACAACCAAAAGAATAGCCAAGGGGCGGCTCAACAAGTGGTTAATTCAACTGAAAACGTTGAAAACATAAGAGAAGTTTTACGCGAAGTTGAAGAGATATTAGAAGGGACAATTAAAGAGAAAGTTAAATTAGCCCGCTATGTTGATAAACTCCTGAAACAAAAAAATCGACAGTTTGCCCAGGCGCAAGTAGAGCAAGGGACAGAGGAAAGCAGAGAAGAGCCTTAATCTCCTCTTACTATAATACCTCAACTAACGCCAGCAACCCGTAGTTTTTCAACGACCAATAGCCGCTACAGGCCGCTGCGTTAACAAGGCCTTAGGCACTAGCTATTGTTAATACTCAATTCATATTTTTCAATTAATGAGTACAAGGTAGGCCGTGTTACGCCGAGTAGCTCAGCGGTTTTAGACATGTTGCCCTCAGCAAGCGCGTACGCTTTTTGAATAGCAATTGATTCCGCCTGCTCTCTTACCGCACGTAAGTTTAACGACAGCTCGTAGTTGCTATCATTATGGTCAAAAAAGCCTAAATCAAATGCAGTGACCTGTACACCAGTACTCATTACGACTGATGATTTAACTTTATTTTGTAGCTCACGAATATTACCGGGCCACTTATGCGCTTTAATAGCGCTAATAGCATCATCAGCAAATGATTTTGCATTACTTTTATATTCAGTAGCATAAAGTTGTAGGAAATATTGCGCCAGTATTAACACGTCTTCTTCACGGTCACGTAATGGCGGAATATTCAGTGTTATTTCGCTGACGCGATAAAATAAGTCTTCGCGAAACGTTTTATTCGCCACCATTTCTTCTAAGTTTTGATTGGTTGCACAAACCACTCTAACATTAACCGGTATTTCCTCTCGCCCGCCTAATCTTTCTATCACTTTCTCTTGTAAAAACCGAAGCAATTTAGCCTGTAAGTTAAAGGGCATATCACCAATTTCGTCAAGAAATAAAGTACCACCTTCTGCGCATTCTATTTTGCCTTTAGTGGTTTTATGCGCCCCTGTAAATGCCCCTTTTTCAAAACCAAACAGCTCACTCTCAAGTAAATTTTCAGGGATAGAGGCACAGTTAATAGCAATAAAAGGCTGCTTGACTCTGTCGCTAGCTAAGTGTACTGCCTTAGCTGCCACTTCTTTACCGGTGCCACTTTCACCTAATAATAATGCGGTAATATTGGTTGGTGCAATACGCTTGATCATCGTTCGCAAGCGGTCAACAGCTGCACTATTACCAATAATGCCAATGTTACTATCGGTCACGGCTCGCATTGTGCGGTTTTCGCTTTCTATCGTTGCTAACGTTAATGCCCTAGAAATAATGACATTAATTACTTCAGCATCAATGGGTTTTTGATAAAAGTCATAAGCACCTGCTGAGACTGCCTTTAAGGCATTTGCTCTGTCTTCGTTACCGGTAATGACTATTACCTTGGTGTGTGGCGCAATCGCTAGAATTTCTTCTAATGCTTTTAGCCCTTCGCTTGCATTAGCTGGGTCGGGGGGCAAACCTAAATCTAAGGTAACAACTTTAGGCTCGTAGCGCCGAACAGCGGCAATAGCAGACTCGCGGTCACTCGCAAGTACAGGGCTGTAGTCAGACAAACTCCATTTCAGCTGTTTTTGAATACCTTTATCGTCATCTACAATTAATACTTTTTCCATTGAAGTCTTTATCCTAATTTATTATCTGTGTGAACTTCTATTCAAGCCTCAACTACCACATAGCACTTTTTTACGCTGGTAAACTAATTATCATTTTTGTGCCCTGCCCTTCAATACTTTCAGCCGTTAAACTACCGGCAAGGGTTTCAAAAAATTGCTTTGCTTCAAACACACCAATGCCCATACCCGCATTACCTTTTGTGGTATCAAAAGGTTTAAAAAGCCTTGTTTTAATAAAGCTTTCTGACATACCACAACCATTATCACTAATAATAATGTTGATCTGATTATGATGTTTTTCTAATGCAATGTTTACCCAGCCATCACTAGGGGTTGCTTCTTGTGCATTTTGCACTAAATGATTCATCACCGAGAAAAAGCGTTCATTATCTATATTGAGTAAATAATTTTCTTTATAGTGCAGCGTCACCTGTGGCTGTGTTACGTTTCGTTGGACAATGACACGTTTAATAATATCCACTATATCGACTTCTTTGCTCGTTGATTGCGCAGCTTGCTTATGTCTTAATTGTGTTAGTACTTTCGCGAGCCGCTCTGTTGCTGACTCTACGGTTTCAAAAACATCATCAACAAATTCAGGGTTGTCACGATGTTGTACAGCATTCGATGTGATCAGCGCTAATTGTGCTTGAATATTTTTTAAATCATGCACTAAAAACGCAGACATTTGGTTAAACGCATCAAATTGTTTAGACTCGGCTAATTTATCATTCGCTTCATTTAAAGAGATAAAATTGCCCAATTGCTTAGCAATCGCGAACAGTAGGTCCCTGTCTTCCCAGTTAAGTTTTTTCTCTTCGCCACTATTGAGTAATACAAAAAAACCATAGAAAATTTTCCCGATAAAAATTGGTACTAAAATATTCACGCCAGCGTCATGCCACATTTTAGGTTGAATAAATAACCCTGGATAGGCAAGCGGGTTATCACTGTATTGGTCAATATCAATAATCCAACCTTGGTGCTTAGTGAAGTGTTCAAGTAGCACTAAATCCTCATTAAATGACTCATCTAGCTTGATACCGTCACTATATTTTTCGATAAAGCGATTATTACCCATTGCTTTTAAAATACTGCCACCGCTAGCATCTACTTTAGACATCATAATGTTTAATGACATTTGGTAATAGTTTTCATCGGTCGCCGTTTCAATTTTGCCAATAAGCTCTAACCACTCTTCTCGGTATTCATATTTATTGGCGAAAAAATGCTTTGAAATAAAAACCTTAACCTGACGGCGCACTGTTTCGGTAATCAGCAATACCGCCAGCACAATGCTGCCAAGAATAAAGAAACCAAAGCTGACAAATTGTCCCCATTTACCGCCAAAGTAATTAATTAAGTAACCCGCTACCGCCATAACTAATAAATATAACCCGGCAATCATAAGCATTGAGCTATAAAACACCACATTGCGCGAGACAAATATTCGCACTGTACCGGCTTTAAAGCGCCGAATACTCACTAACAGTAGAGGCACTGCTACCGCTGACAAATACCCTCTGATATACCAAAAGTTAAATTCAACGCCTTCGATCATAGTGGCTTGGGCATAGAGTACAAAGTCAAATACCGCCACGCTACCTAAAGCAATAACCAGTGGCGTAATAGACTTCTTAGCTTCAATGTTAGCGCCTCTGTAAACTTGCTCAAGTAACACCAAACTAGTTAAGTTAAGTAAAACAAAGAGTAAAAACAAGTATTCGTAAGCATGGTCTAAGATATAGGTTAAAGTCCAGCACACAACAGACGAGACTAGCCAGAAAAGTAAGTACTTACCTACCACCTTATTTTGTAGTATTTCTTTAATATTACCCGTTTCAATATTAAAGCTAAGAATTAACACGGAAAATGCCGCTATTTTAATCGCATCAGCCAGCATGGCCCATTGCAAAGAAAAGCCCAAGCTAATTTGCAAGGCAGCAATAACATTCGCTGTTGTTGCCATTAACGCGCTGAACAACAACCATTTAGCAATGCTTGATTTATTATGAGCGGCAAGAATTAATAACGAAAAAAGCACATAAGCAATACTCGCAAAACTATAACCCCAAATACCAACACTATACATTTGCATACGTTAATTGTTTTCCTGCTCAAGAGTGTAAGGTTGGCTGTTTGCACGCGTCAGCAACTCTGTTAGCACAGGCACGAGCAAAAAGCTTGAAATTGCAGAAACACATAGCCCTGAAATAAGCACAACGCCCAACGGTTGCCATAAGGCGCCACCATACAAGGTTAGCGGAATTAAACCACCAATAGTCGTTAAGGTAGTTAGCAATATTGGCGTAAAGCGGGTGGCGCTCGCGCTCAGTATTGATTGTTGCTTGCTCTGCCCTTTTGCTAAGTTTCTATTACTGCTGTCAATGAGCATAATCGCGTTATTAACTACAATACCAAATAAGCTAATAAGACCAATAAATGCCATCATAGAAAATGAAAGCCCTGTTAAATACAGCCCAATGACCGACCCTGCCATCGCAAAAGGAATAGAGCTAAAAATAATAAGTGGCTGTAAAAAAGATTTAAATTGCAACACTAACACAGCAAAGATACCAATCGCGGTGATCATCATAATTTGTGTTAACCCCGCGAAAGACTCTTGCCTAGACTCTTCTTCTCCTCCCAAGGTATAGTACATCCCCATAGGTAAGTTATACTGCTCAATATATTGTACAAATTCTTCGGTGAGTGCTTTTACAGAATAACCTGAAGCGGCATCAGCCGATATTTTTGCCATACGTAATTTTTGATAATGAAAATAATCAGTTTGCCCTTTTTGCAACTGCATATCAACCACTTGCATTAGTGGGATTTGCTCGCCTGTTTTACTCGTAATATAACTCGCTAACAAGGTGTTAATATCAGCGTCTTTAGTGCGCACTAAAATCGGGTAATCTTCGCCATTGCTATCATTTAATCGACCAATATAAGTGCCTGTTAACACTGACTGCAAAGTTTGGTCTAGCGCATTAATGTCTATATTTGACAAGCCTGCTTTATCATAATCAATGGATAAGCTCAGTTCTGTATTTGCTACACCAATAGGGTTTTCAATGTTAATAGTGCCTTGGGTTTCAGCCATTTTATGCGCTAAGTCCTTGGCGACTTGCTCTAAATCAGCTAAAGATTCTGACATTAACCGAATGGCTATCGGTTTATCTGTTACGGGGCCTTGGGTGAATTCTTTTACCGTAATTTTTGCCTGCGACCACTGAGTAAATTCATTACGTAACGTTCTCACTAATGCCGCGACACCTTCGGTATTAAATTCTTTTAATACTACTAGTACTTGGCCATACTTAACCACCCCCCGTTTAGGGATTTCATTATAATAAATACGGGGATTAGCGCTCCCGACATTTAACGCAACTTTATCCACCAACCCTTGCTGCTCAATGAAGTGTGTCATTTCTTGCATCACGCTATCGGTATATTTCAACGATGAATTAGGTGGTGTTTCCACATCAATTAAGAGCATGGGTTTTTCGGCTTTAGGAAATAAACTTAAGCCCACCTCAGAAAAAAGTGACAACATACCTAACAAACTAACGCACGCGATACCAATAACCAGGGCTCTTAAACGAAACAGCCTTTTCAACCACCTTGTATAGGAGTTTTCAGCAAAGTGATTAATATAATGTTGTAGCGTTTTAATTTTTTTAGTTTTTCTCACGCCGCCTTGCTCACTTGCCTGAGACAATAAAAGCCGACTCGCTAAAAAAGGCGTAAAGGTTAGCGCAATTAACAGCGATGCTAATAACACTAACACAACCGTAACCGGCATAGAGCGAATAAAATCACCGGTATCACTTGCTAACATCAGCATGGGCAAGAAGGCTAACATGGTAGTGATAGTGCCACTTGAAATTGCCCAGCCCACTTTACTGGTACCGGCAATGGCAGCATCAGCAAGCGATAGATGGCTTTTCCTTTCTCTATGAATGCTTTCAGTTACCACAATAGCGTTATCAACTAGCAAGCCCAAGGCAATAATAAGCCCCACAATAGACATTTGCTGTAAACCAAAACCAGCAAAGTCTAGCCAGCCAATGGCAATAAGAAAAGAAAGCGGAATAGCTATCATCACCACCACAGCTTCTCTTACCCCTAGAAACAGCAACGATAATAAGCCTACCAGTGCCAGCCCCTGCCAAAGATTGTTAAAAAAGCCATTAACGCGGCTTTCAACACTGTCTGCTTGCTCAAACAAAACCGCAAGCTTTAATTGCGCTGGTATAGTTTTTTCAAATTGGGCTATTTCCGCTTGTATCGCTGTTGTTAGAGAAAAGATATTAGTATTATTGCGTTGTTCAACGGTAATAAATATAACAGGCTTTTTATCATAGTAAGCTAAGTAACTAGGATCTTGGCTAGCAAAACTCACCTTTGCAACGTCTTTAAGCCGTAAAACAAAATCATCATTTGAAACAATAATGGTTTCTGCTAATTGGGTTGTTTTTTCAAAGTTACCACTGGTTTTTACATTAAACCGGCGTGTTTTTGCATCAACAAAGCCGGGCGTAATATTTATCGCTCGCCCTTCTAATACCTGTAATACTTGGGTAATTGGCACGTTGTGGTGTAATAGTAAATCTTGATTTAAATCAACCGCAACGATTTGTTGAGGATACCCCCACACATCAGCTTTTTTAACACTGCCTATTGTTTCTAGGCGCTTTGCTAACAGTTTGGCATAAAACTCCATTTGTTTGTAATCAGTCGGCTCAGTCCATAAGGCTAGTTGCACGACAGCAACGGCTGTTGGGGTCGCTTTTAACACCAGTAAATCTTGTACGCCAGCAGGTAATGACGGTTTTACGGTAGAAACCGCTAATTGTACTTTATTAAAAGCAAGCTCAGCATCTGCGCCATAATGAAACTTCACCTCAATACGAGCACCACCATTTTTTATTTGCGATTCAACTTTTTTGATATTTTCGATGTCGGCAAACTCAGCTTCAAGGGGGTCAACGACCAAGGTCTCAATATCACTGGGCGATGCGCCAGGGTATATAACTTCAATTAAGGTTATAGGAATATCAAACTGAGGGTCTTCACTTCGCGGCATGTTCAGATAAGACACTATACCAACCAGCACTAATAGCACCACTATGGTTAGCGTGAACTGTGCATTTTTAATCGCTAAACGAGGTAACTTCATCATTCTTACTTATTGGCAGAGGTGGGAGACAAATGATTCCATCCCTGCGAAATAACAGTTAATGTTGGTGAGTTTTCTTGAGCTGTTAAATAAATAAAGTCATTATCTATTTTATAAATAACAAAGGCCTGTTGCTGCGGCTTATTATGCTGCTCGAGCATTATTAATGCCTGCCCTTGTTCATTCATAGCGTTCAATGCGACTAAAGGTAAACGATAAACAAACTGTTGGCTTTGCACATCAATCGCTATTTTTGCTAGCTGCCCAGCAATAATCGGCTGAGTGAGGTTAGTTTCTGCTAAGGCAACTTCAATAGTAAATAAATGGTTGCGGCTATCCGCTATTGCCGGAATTTTACTAACTCTACCCTGCATTACTCCGATATACGGCAAGTTAACTTTTACCTGCTGCTTTAAATGCACTAAGGCAACTTCTTTACCCGTCAAAGAAACCCGAGCGATTAAATTATTTGTTGATGCCGCCACCCGTAGTACGGCAGCTCCCGGTGATTGTAACTCGCCTAAATCAGTATTTCTCTGCAGCACCACGCCATTGAAGGGGGCTAAAATTTGTGCTTTTTCTAAATTATAAGCTGCTACCTTGTGGGTTGCTCTTGTCGTTTCTACCGTAGTAAGCGCGTCGTCTAAGTCTTGTTGTGAGCTTAGGTTTTGTTTTATTAAGGCTTTAACGCGGGTTATATTACGTTTAGCTTGCAGCAAACGTGCATAAGCGGCATTTTTTTCAGCAAGCAATTCCGCGGTGTCTAAGGCCGCAAGTACTTGGCCTTTTTCAAAAGTTCCACCTTCATCAATAGTTAACTCGGTTAAAAACCCAGCCGATTTAAATGACAGACTCACCTCTCTGGCAAAATCTATTTTACCAGTACGTTGTATGGTTTGCGTATAAGGTTCTGCGTCAATTTGTGTCACCTGATATCCGCCCTTATCAGTCCTTTGGTTTAGCGTTTGTGTTACCCCTTGTTTAGCGGCAAAGACCAGGCAGAAAAACAACAAAGCCAAAACAAGGTTGTGATTTTTTGGCTTAATTATTTTCAATATGTTGATCAATATTGGCTGGTGACAGTCAAAGTAAAGCGGAGATTCTATTTTTGTCATAATTAAATAGCAATTTATTCAATAGTCAATTGAAAGTATAATCTCTACTTTAGGCATTTTTTCTAATAAAGTACATTAATATCGTTGGCTTATAATGCTAATTTGATCAACGGTTACCTTGCTTAAATAAGAAAATATTCACACTCATCGCTAGACAAATCCCCTTATTAGCTATAGTATTTCGGCGCTTATCGCATGCAAGCCTAAACTTATCTTGGTTGCGTTTGATATTTAAAAACAATAACCACTGCAAAAGATGTACGGCAACAACAGTTAAAACAATACTATGCACCATTAGCTCAGCTGGATAGAGCGTGCCCCTCCGGAGGGCAAGGCCGCAGGTTCGACTCCTGCATGGTGCGCCATTACTGGCTTCTTATCGTGTTCAATTATCAAAGCCCCCAATGTATTTAACATGTAGTCAATGACCGCTATTTTTCTTTGTCACAAAAGGTAAAAATATGCCTGTGACAGATCTGTACCAAATGACAGAGAGCTCAATGACTCCGCTCAAAATTCAATCTCTACAGCTTTGGATAGAATACTAATACTTTAGCTTTTCTTGATTGGCTAGCCCTGTAATTAGATAACGATTGGCAATTTCATAACCGGAGTTTTTCAAGTTAGTTGTCAGTGCAATAAGACTCTATAAGATTAGGGAAATCTTTAAGAAGAATAAACTCTCTTACCTCGTTATTTTTCGCCTCTAAATATTCAACTTGGGCTTTAAGATTTTCGATAGTCTCGACAACCTGTTTAATATATTCACTCATAATAAAATTACAGAAATATTGCAGTTAAGTGATCACAAGCTTTACCGTGAAGTCAACAATATGACTACCTATGATAGCAAAGATTGTCTGCAAGCCCGCATTACCTATAATGAACCTGGTGACTACTTAAGACATTACTGATCAAAACTTTTGACCATCAAGTCAACTTTTACAAGAAAACCGCCATTAATTAACTAAACCGTAACATTTGCACGTCAAACTATCTCGACTATTTAATTAATTTTATTCATTCGGAGATATAAAATGAAAATAAGTAAGGAAAGACGGTTTTTTGTTAAACAGAAAATCAACTTAAGCGTGATAACCTTTTGTGTGGTTTCAAGCGTGGCCATGCAAGGTACGTTAAGCGCAAAAACACTGTTGTCTGAAGACTTTAGTCAATCAGCTTCAAACAATAAAGCGGTTGATAACGAAAATAGCGTCATTACAGGCGCGTGTTTTAATTGTCCAGATTTAAGCCCTATTGCTAATGCAGATGATTTTGATGCGGCCACTTATTATGCCCCTGTCATCAATGCGATTAATTCAGCACAAAGTGTTGATCTGATCCGCACCAGCCTCAATGAAGTTATTTCTGCCAATCATAAAAAATTAACCTACTCTCAAGCATGGACGGCTTTAACGGTAACCGATGAAGACCCGCTGAATAGTGACAACGTTATCTTGTTTTATCGTGGTATTTCAAAAGCAAAGACCGCCAATGGTAGTGGTTCGCAATCGACCAATCCAGACAACTGGAACCGTGAACATGTTTGGGCTAAAAGTCATGGTTTTCCAAGCAGTAGCGCCCTAGCTTATGCTGACATTCATCACTTAAGGCCTACCGATATTTCGGTTAATGCGTCACGCGGCAATTTAGATTTTGACCACAGCGATGCGCCTTTAGCTGAAGCGCCAGCAAACCGTGTTGATGGTAATTCATTTGAACCAAGAGATGCGGTAAAAGGTGATGTAGCACGTATCGTTTTATATATGGATATGCGCTATGCCGGTTTAGACTCTATAACGCCTAATTTACAAGTTGTTGATACATTAACATCGCCTAGAGAGCCAAAACTAGGCAAACTATGTACATTATTGGCATGGCATGATGCTGATCCGGTTGATGAATTTGAAATTAACCGTAATAACAAAATTTATGAATTCCAAGGCAACCGTAACCCCTTTATTGACAACCCTGAGTGGGTTTCAACGATTTACAGTGCTGAATGTTCCACCACTGAACCGGTTGTTCCTACTGAGCCGACTGAACCTACTGAACCTGTAGCGCCATTAACACCAGAACTGAATTTATTCTTTTCAGAGTACGTTGAAGGCTCTGGCTATAATAAAGCGGTTGAAATTTATAACCCCACAGAGTCAACCATTGATTTAACACAGTATCAGTTCAATCTATACTCAAACGGCAGCAAAAAAATTAGTAGTAGCTACACCTTAACGGGTGAGATTCTTCCTAAAGATGTCGTAGTGCTGGGGTCAACTCAAATTGCTAACGACAGTGCTTTAGCACCTTACATTGACCATTTTGTCAGTGCGGTTAACTTTAACGGCGATGATTACATTGAATTAGTTCACGGCGATCACATTATTGATAATGTTGGTATTTATGGCGTTAAACAAAACTGGGGCAAAGACACCTCATTAGTACGCTTAGCTTCAATACAATCGGGCGACACTGATCGCACAGACGAGTTTATTAAAGCAGAGCAATGGCAATCACATGCGCGAGATACGTTTAACAATTTAGGTTTTCATTTAGCAAATAATACTCCTACAGAGCCAACCGAACCTACAGAGCCGACAGAAGATCCTGAATTGGGTATGTGTAACGATGACGCTGACCTTATTAGTAGTATTCAAGGCAGTGCTGATAACTCTCCTGTTATTGGTGAAATAAAAGTGATTGAAGGTACTGTTACTGCAATAACGCCCGATTTAGCTGGTTACTTTGTTCAAGAAGAAGCAAGCGATACTGATAACGACTTAAACACCTCCGAAGCTATTTTTGTTTATGCCAACGGGATGTCAAATTTTCCAAGTGTAGGCAATAAAGTCAGAGTTAATGGCACAGTAAGCGAAAACTTTGGCCGCACTCAATTAACGGCGTCAACTAATTTTATTGATTGTGGTGTTGGGGAGCCAATTGAAGCAATCAAGGTATCTTTACCTGTTGCAAGTAGTGATTACTGGGAGACTATTGAAGGGATGTTAGTTCGTTTTACAGACACGTTAAACGTTAGTGATACTTATTATTTAGGCCGCTATGGTCAGGTAACCTTATCAAATGGTCGTTTAATTATTCCAACCAATCTATATAACGCGGGTAGTGAGCAAGCGCTAAATTTAGCCGATAAAAACAAGCGAAATCGTATTATTTTAGATGATATAAATAACGCGCAAAACCCTGATAATGTGCCATTCCCTGCCCCAGGGTTAAGCTATCAAAATACATTACGTTTAGGTGACTCTATCACTGCATTAACTGGGGTGATTGATTATAGTTTTAATGAGTTTCGTTTACTACCAACGACAACGCCACAGTTTACCCCTACCAATCCGCGCACTTCACAACCTGATGTTACTAATGCCGGCTCATTAACCGTTGCCAGCTTTAATGTATTAAATTACTTTAATGGCGATGGTGCAGGCCAAGGGTTTCCAACCGCTCGCGGGGCAAATACCTTAGCTGAATTTACCCGTCAAAATAGTAAAATTGTCTCGGCACTGGTTGATATGAATGCTGATATTGTTGGCTTGATGGAAATAGAGAACGATGGTTTTGGGGCTAACAGCGCGATTGCTGAGCTGGTATCACAACTGAATATTCAACTGGGTGAAAATAGCTATGATTATGTGAAAATGAATCAAGCGGGTATTGGCGAAGATGCAATCACGGTAGGCCTTATTTATAAACCGGCTACGGTTACTTTGGTCGGTGACGCTATCACGACTAATCAAGGTCCCTTTAATTTTGGTAACCGTCAACCGCTGGTGCAAACCTTTAAAGAAATTGCCACGGATGAGTCAATTACCATTGCGGTTAACCATTTTAAATCAAAAGGTAGCTGTGGTAGTGCTTCGGGTAACAACCTTGACCAAGGCGATGGCCAAGGCTGTTGGAATGCGTTAAGAACCCAAGCAGCGACCGCATTAGTTGACTGGTTAAACACCAACCCTACGGATTCCAGTAATAATAACCAACTCATTATTGGTGATTTAAATGCTTACGGTAAAGAAGATCCTATCAACGCAATTACCGCTAAGGGTTTTCGTAACCTAGTTGCTGATTATCAAGGCGTTGCAGGATATTCTTATACCTTTGGCGGCGAAATTGGCTATTTAGACCATGCGCTGGCAAATAATACTTTAGCTGAGCAAGTTGCTGATACGACTATTTGGCATATTAATGCTGACGAGCCTGCCGTTTTTGACTACAACACCGAATACAAATCGTCTGAACAGCTAACCACTTACTTTGCTGAAGACGCTTATCGCTCATCCGATCATGACCCTATTATTGTGTCATTTAATTTAAGCAGTCATGTTGAGCTACTCGGTGATTTTGATAACGATGGCGATATAGATAGACACGATATCACGCTATTCACCATGATGATTCGTCACGGCGAAATTGATAACCCCCAATATGACTTCAACCAAGATAGCGTTGTGAATCTCCTTGATATAAGAGCATTAATGTCTTTATGTACGCGTTCACGTTGTGCTGCAGAATAACACTTAACTTACGATAAATTTAACAGGAAATAACCATGAAAAAAGTAATATTATTATTAACGCTACTGTTCGTTTCACTCAGTAGCAAAGCCTCTTTACTTAGCATTGACTTAAATCAAGATAGCTATCAAGTGGGCGATGTATTAACCGCTGACTTTATTATTTCTGATATTGAAGACGACAGCTTTGGTTTTCAAAAGTTACTGGCAAGCTTTGAATTTGACTTACTATGGGATAACAGCCTAATTGAATATGCTTCGTTTAGTTTTGGCAATCAGCTCAATGTAGGATTGCTCGGTAGCGACCAATTTGCCACTGATGTAATGAGTAACAGCTTAACACTGTCTGAAATAAGCTATGCTTGGTGGGATGAATTATTACCCGCGCAAGAAGGGTTAAGCAGTTTTACCTTAGCCAGTATTAATTTTAATGTTATTGGCGATGGCTTAAGTGAGTTAGGGCTTACCAACGTCGCTTTTGGCGATGACTTTGGAATGAGTTTTACTGATGTTACTAGTAACAATAAAGCCTATGCTGTGGCTGCTAGCAACCCAGTATCTGTTCCTGAGCCAGCGAGTATTTTACTGTTATTACTTGCATTCACCTTGTTAGTGAGCAGAAAAAAAATACGTTAATAGACATAATGACTCCCCACGAGGTGCTAGCCTCCAAATTCGTGGGTTAGTAAAACCAGAGCCATAATTAGTGTGTTAAACAACTAAAACTGGAGGCTAGCATGTATAAACATAACATAATTTTTA
>NZ_JBWDLI010000013.1:0-126027 GCF_056238625.1 Colwellia sp. F1 | reverse complement strand
AATGGACCATGCCAATCCACAATTGGAGCTTGTGTTTATCTCAGCTGGCCATTTATTTTGAAGGACGCTTAGACAGCGTACTCGATATTTAAGAATTTAAGCTGACACAGAATTTTGAACGCCCTCTTAACAGATGCCAACATACGCTTATCAATACCAGTTTGACTTGTTTTTTTCATTATTGACGCTCCGAGTCCTCTTATAGGGCTTAAGTGCCTTTTCATAATGGTAAGAATTTTTAAAAGGGGTTTATATAAAAACAACGTGATTCATGTCATCTTTTAATGTGTAGACTTCATGATCACGTTGATTGTTTTTATAAACTTTTAGCTAATGTCTGCGCCTTGTTTACAATGTAATTTTTATTACCGTAGCTATATCATCAGGCGCCTTTTCTGGTAACAAAATAGTTAATTTACCATCGATGATTTTTGATTCTAAATTCGACGTAGGATCAATTAGTAAAGACGCTTTTTTAATATTAATGTCGCTATTTACCACCAATTTCCCATCTTTTGGCCAATCAAATACATGCGCATAAATTGCCCCCTCTTTCTTGGTGTATCTTCCCCAATCAGGACGGTTAAAGGGACTACCTGTTACACCATAAACCGCTTCACCATTGGCCTTGGTCCATGCACCCATATCAGCTAAACGTCTTATACTTTCACTAGGAAATCTGCCGTAGCCATCAGGGCCGATATTTAATAAATAGTTGCCTCCTTTTGAAACAATATCGATTAAATTTTGAATTAATACTTTACTGCTCTTCCAGTTGGTATCAGACGGTTTATACCCCCAAGAACCATTCATAGTCATGCAGGCTTCCCAATCTGAATCTATTCCCGTTGCAGGAATTTCTTGCTCTGGTGTACCAAAATCGCCGGCAAATATTCCTTCTTTATCCATACCTTCCATACCATTTCGACCTTTATCTACTCGGTTATTTACAATGGTATTTGGTTGAATATCTCTAATAAAACTATAAAGTTCCTTACCCATTTCGGTTGTATAATCGGCAATCCAGTCGCCATCAAACCAAACAATATCTATATCCCCATAATTGGTTAATAACTCTTTAACTTGAGGTTTTAAATAGTTTTTGTAATATTGTGGGAACTCAGGATTAACCACCGATTGATCTTTTTGGCCTGCATTGTAATTAGGGAATAAGTTTCCTTGTGCCTGTTGATGATGCCAGTCAACAATTGAATAATATACCCCAAACTTAATCCCAGCTTTCTTACTCGCCACCGACAACTCTTTTATAATATCGCGCTTAAATGGTGATGCATCCATAATATCGTAATCAGATACTTTCGAATCCCACAGGCCAAAGCCATCGTGATGCTTAGACGTAATAACGATGTATTTCATCCCTGCTTCTTTTGCCATAGCGACCCATTCATCCGCATCAAACAATTCTGGATTAAAAATACTCGGTATCTTTTCATACTCTTCAATAGTGTAATCAAGTTTATCCATAGCCCATTCTGCCCCCCCTTTAGCGATTTGTTTACCACGCTCGCCGCCAATAACAGCATAAGGCCCCCAGTGAATAAACATACCGAATTTAGACTCACGCCACCATTGTATACGTTCGTCATCAGTTAATTGCTTTACTTCGGTACTCTGTGTTACTTCAGTACTCTGTGTTACTTCAGTACTCTGTTGAGAGGCACACGAGGTCAAAGTCAAAATTGCTGTAGATACAACAAAAACTAAGTTATTTAATAATTTCATTTTAAAAGATTCCATTTCTGGCTGATCTCAAATTTATTGAAAATCAGTAAAATACACAGTAAAACATAATCGATAATAGTACTGTGCGGGTTTATTGTTATCCTGATAACAGGTACTTTTTTCCACAGCTTTGCAGGGTTAATTCATGGCAACCTCAACCTTACTAATACGCTCTATGTCTACAAAATAAGCGCCGTGATCCTTATCTAACCATGCTTGAAGCTTGGTTGAGCCTTGTTGTAAATCAACTTCAAAATTTACCACAGTATCTTTACGGGGATTGAATGCTTGAGTATATTCTTGTCCTCCTATTTTTAGTTTTGCACGTTTGCCAAATTCCAAAGGACCTGCCGCCTCTTTTGGCCAACGACGTAAGCTAATTTTATATTTCCCAGCATGGGCGACATTAACTGACCACCAACCAGTTTGAGCTTGCCCTTCCCTAATCATTCTTTGGTTCCATGGCGTAACCTCACCAACATCAGGATGCCAGTCATGAGCAGTTAGCAGCACTGGATTTTCCTTGTCATCACCTAAGATCATTTCAACATAATCATGATTTCTGTCTGATACGTCTGTCCACCACTTTTCATAAGCTTGCTCTAATTCAGCCATGACTTCTGGATGTGCTTTAGCAACATTATGCTTTTGGCCTGGGTCAGCTTTAATATCATATAATTCATGATAATTAGCCCATCGCCATTGAGATGTCATGACCACATTACCGATATTTTTCTCTACTGATGGGCCATTATATTTCTTAGGCACTTGGATACTTTGTACTTCAACGATAATTTTTCGATCTGGCCAGTTAGTCTCACCTTTTAATAATGAACTGAAATCTATGCCATCAAACTTTGCTTTAGCAGGCTTAGTTAGTTGCGCTAAGTTGATTAATGTGGGTAAGACATCAAAGTGAGACGTTAATTGCGGCACATCATTACCGTGATTTAACTTACCTGCTGGCCAGCGAATAAAAAATGGGACACGGTGCCCGCCATCATATACACTTGATTTGATAGAGCGCATGCCTGCGTTATAAGTTGGCGCAGAAGAACCATTATCGCTCATAAAAATAACAATCGTATTGTCACTTAATGAAAGCTTATCTAGCTTGTTCATTAAGTAGCCCATATTCTCATCTATATTGGTTATCATGCCGTAAAACTTTGAGTTAACGCCCTTACCTTCATAAGGATCACTATATTTGCGATCTACATTATAAGGTGTATGCGCTGCATTGGTTGCCAGCCATACAAAAAAAGGCTCCTCTTTATTTTGTTCAATAAAGTCAATGGCTTCACGAAACCAGATGTCGGTGACATAACCTTCAGCAACTTCTGGGGTATCTTTACGAAAATAGGTATCTTTGCTGGTATTATCATTAAACTGGCCGTAGTCATTACCAAAATAATCTGGTGTTTGACCAACCCCACCACCTTTATGCCAAAACACTTCATCAAACCCACGGTCATGCGGTCTTAATGGATAGCTTTCACCTAAGTGCCATTTACCAAACATCGCAGTGCGATAGCCAGAGTCAGAAAAGACTTCTGCCATTGTTGGTATTTCTGGGCGCATTAAAGAAACCCCTGCAACCGTATGCCATACACCCGCTCGACGAGGGTATACTCCGGTCATCAGGGCTGCACGAGTGGGCGCACATTTAGGCGCAACATGAAAATCAGTTAAACGAACACTTTGCTGATGCAATAAATCAAGGTTTGGTGTTTTGATAATATCATTACCATGGGCACCTATCTCGCCATAACCTTGATCATCGGTAAGGACAACAATGACATTGGGTTTTGAAGCAGCTAATGTAATGGGAGGAAGCCCCATTAAAAATACAATGATAGTTGTTTTAATCAAGTTCATATTATATGCGCCTTTAATAAGTAGGTATTGTTTATTGTGAATACATAGCTATTTATGTATTCACAATCAATCATTAGTAACATCATACAACACAAATGATATCGATACCATTTGTGTTTTTAAGTAAAAAATTTGGGTATAAAGTGTTTTTTCATATGTTTTAATTTAGTGCTAAAGTAGGTTTATTCGATAATAGTTTGAATAAGTCTTTCCTGATGAAAGTTGAATCATGTCTGGCTTTTCTGTTAACTCGACAGCGGTTTTGATAGTTTCATCTGTTGCTGTCCATGGCTCTATACATATATAAGGCGCATCAGGTTTAGCCCAAAGCCCTAAATGTTTATTGTTGCCCATTTCAAGTGCTAGTACCGGTGTGTCATCAACTAGTAAAGTTATCAAAGAAGAGCTCACGTCTCTAAAAATAAAAGCATCATGGACAAATAAGTCGGGCGTTAAAGTTAATTTTTGTTCTGTAAATTCAACTGGGTAGGTTTCTTCAGCTAACAAGTCATCTTTTATTAATTGGCAATATGCCTTTTCTTTGTCAGAAAAAAGCAACGTGCATTTTTCATGTTGAAACTCAGCTGTAGGTAATGAAAATGCTGGATGAGAACCAATTGAAAAATAGAGTTCGGTGCTATCTTGGTTACTGATTTTGTATGTGACCGTTAAGCTTTTCTGTTCAAGTGAAAACGTGACATCAAATTGAAACATAAAAGGATATAGCTGCATCGTAGATTGATTCGCACGACTTCTTAAGGTAATCGATGATGCTGTCTTTTCTACTAAAGAGAAACGTTGACTGCTAATAAAACCATGCGTTGGCATACTATATTCTTCTTTACCGATATTATACTTTCCATGTTTCAAACGTCCAACAAAAGGAAATAAGATAGGCGCTGATCCAGCCCAGATCTGTGGGTCAGCTTGCCAAATATATTCTTGTTTATTCGCCTTTAATTTCAAGCTCTTTATTTCAGCGCCTAATTCACTGATAGTACAACTTATCAGTGAATTTGAAATATGGTATTGACTATATTCACTCATTTAATAAACCTTAGTTTATCGCTCTAAGCACTTCAAAACACGCACCTAATGTATGGTAATCACATTTAGCGCCTACAATACTTTTTTCAGCCGAATATTTTGTATTGTCTCTACTTAATAATCTAAACCAAGCACCGTATTTATGATCAATAAAATGTTGTTCACAATATGCCCAGATAGCATTGTATTGTGTGAGGTATTTTTCATCTTTAGTTTCACAATAAAGTAATGCGGCAGTCGCAAAACTTTCTGCTTGTACCCAAAAATATTTATCGTCATCGCACCATTTTCCTTGGCGATCAAAACCATAAATAAAACCACCAAACGTTACATCCCATGCCGTATCAAAGGCTCGATCAAATAAAACTACCGCACGTTCCACTAACCAAGCTTCTGGTGCGTGTCGGTTAAGAATCAGGAGTAATTTGGCCCATTCAGTTTGATGTCCTGGTTGAAAGCCCCAAGGGCGATATAGATTTTTTGGGTCATCTTTATTGTATTCCCAGTCAGGCTGAAAATTAACGGTATAATGCTCCCACACTAAGTTGTCACTTAATCCTGCTTGGCGTATAACAATATTATGCGCAAGTAACTTGGCTCTCTCTAAAAAGGTGACATTATTTGTTGCTTCATATGCAGCAATCATCGCTTCACATAAATGCATGTTCGAATTTTGGCCTCGATAATCACTTAATACACCGTCAGGGCTTATTTCATCGGCATATAAGCCGTAATCGCTTTGCCAAAATCTTTGTTCTAGTTGATCAAACGTTAACAGTAATTTTTCATCACTCGTCACAATGCCTGCTTTTCTAACCGCCGCATAGGCGAGTAACACAAAAGCATAGCCATAAGCCTGTTGGGTCATATCGTCAGGTTGGTTGTTATCAAGTGTCCAAGCATAATTTTCAGTCGATGCTTGCCAATGTACACTCTCTAAATAGTCGAGGCCGTGTTTCGCAATTGATAAATACTCTTCATTATCAAAAGTTATTGCTGCCAGCGCATAATTAACAATAATACGTGTACTGCTCACTAAATGTTTTTGACCTTTTGAAAATAACGTACCGTCATCATAATAGTTTTGGAAATACCCGCCATTGTCATCAACAACACGTGGTGTATAAAAGTTTAAAATGTCTTTGCATTGCTGCTGTATAAATTGATTATTTAAAAATGTCATAATTTTTCTCAATAAGTAAGCTGATATATTGTCTAATGATTATAAGAACATAGATTGCGCTAACTGTGGGGTACCACCACGTTGAGAGCAAACATAAGAAGAAACTTTAGTCGCCAATTCAGCTACTTCTATTAAGGGTTTTTCTTGTAATAAACCTAATGTTAATGCAGCAGTAAATGAGTCTCCTGCGCCGACCGTATCAACAACATTCGTAGGAACAATTGGCACCGCAACTGTTTGAGCATGATGAATCAACATAGCGCCTTTTTCCCCTTGCGTTAAAGCAATACAACGCAGCTGAAATTGTGCTTTAATTTTTGTAAGTAAGGTCGCTGTATCGCCTTCAATTGAAAACATAGTGGCAATAATGGGCAACTCTTCTTCATTGAGTTTTAAGACATTGGCCAGTGCAAGTGACTGTCTAATAGTTTCAACCGTGTAAAAATTTGATCTAAGATTTATATCAAACACTTTCAGCGCACTAGGTGGTACAGCACGAATAAACTTTTGGATAGCTTGGCGAGAAACCTCACCACGCTGAGCAAGACTACCAAAACAAATGGCATCGGTTTTACCGGCTAACGCTTGCCATGAATCTGACCAAGTTATATTGTCCCACGCACAGTTTTCAGCAAATTCATAACTTGCTTGACGTGACTCATCTAAATTAATCGTTACCGTGCCGGTCGCAAAAGAGCATGATTGTATTTTTGAAACATCAACATTTAATTTTTGTAATGATTTAATCGCCTCATTACCAAGGAGGTCGCTTCCTACCGCACTAATCATGGTAACTTTGGCTTTATCGCCTAGCAGACCCGCAATAGCACAAGCCCAGTTAGCCGGTGCTCCACCAAAACGAGGACCATCAGGAAATACATCCCATAAAACCTCACCTAATGAAACAATAGTAAAGGTGTTTGTCATTTTATTGTCCTCAGAATTTTCTGTGCCATTCATATATTACTATCTTAATTTTTTTGTACTCTAGCTCTATTTAGCTCTATGAAGTTTATCTTTATCGCTCACAGAGTCTTTTTATAAAACAGGTGTTCGAAAACGCCTAATCATAATTTATCAATTAGCTAGCGCTTAATTAAAAAACAGTTAACTAACGCATAGTTTCGACCATTCACAAAACGAGTTTTCAACTAGTTAATAATGAGTTTCTCGTTAAATAACTGTAAATAAATACCTAATTTGTGCACCACTATGCAAATTTATACCTTTAGAACCTAAGCCAACAATTTAATACTAATAAGGCTTGGTGTGTAATAATCTTAAAAGTGACATCAAGAAACAGTACAAATAAATGTTATCGATAACAGGATGTGATTACAACCCTTAATTTAAATTTAAAGTGAATAGAAAATGAAAACAACTTTATCCTATTGATTTTATTTCGATAATTAAAATAAAAAATTAAATGAAAAGGATTTTTTATGATGTTGATTTACAATGTTTATGGTTAGGGCCTTGAGCATTTCCATTTCATTATTAACAAAACATAAATCAAGGTTACAACCTTAACCCTAATTTATGTTTTTAAAACGCGGTAAAAAATATCCCCTGAAATGCCGTAGTATTATTCCTTGAGCTAACTAAAATATTTATGGATACATAGTTTAGATCGGACAAGTGCTGCTGCGATATGAGTTATAGATTAAATCACCTCACTATTTATACTTTTTAGTACTCTTGATAACGCTGAAATTATGTCAGCCTATTGTCTTAGCACCCTTCAAACTTAGTCGTTACTACGCAGTGAGTGACTATTAGTACAATCCTTATTTTGCAGACTAGTGGCCTCCGTTTCATTCTACAGAAAATTGATGCCTGTTTTTTGACACATACATCACAAGAATAAAATCTTGATTTCCCCACCTGTTATCGATAACATGTCAGATGTACTGTAAATGCGGTACGAACAGCATGTATCTGCAGTGGTATACAGCCAAATCACGACTTTTAACATCAGAAATCGATATAAAAGCAGTATGGCGCCTTCTAATAACGTATTGGGAGATACTTATTAATCTCGCTATAAATTCCGGACATATATAAACGAATTGAGTACGGATTAATTTAGAAATATTGACACTTAATTGACAGTGTTAGTAAGCACTCAATAACAATTGATGAGTCCATCAATTAAACCTTCTAGTTGGAGAGAAAAATGAAAATTGCATTAATGAACGAATTCAGTCAAGCAGGCAAAAATGCTACGGTATTAAATGAGTTAGAAACTGTAGCAGCGGAGCAAAACCACACAGTATTTAACGTAGGTATGAATGATGACAACGATCATCGTTTAACTTACATCCACTTAGGTATTATTGCTGGTTTATTATTAAACTCAAAAGCTGTAGATTTTGTGGTAAGTGGTTGCGGTACAGGTCAAGGTGCCCTTATGTCTTTAAATGCACACCCTGGTGTTACATGTGGCTATTGTATTGATCCAGCAGATGCATTTTTATTTGCACAAATTAACAATGGTAATGCTTTAGCTTTACCTTTTGCCAAAGGCTTTGGTTGGGGCGCAGAAATAAATATTCGTTATATTTTTGAAAAAGCCTTCACGGGTGAAAAAGGACAAGGCTACCCAACTGAACGTAAAGCGTCTCAAGTAGCGAATGCTGGTATTTTAAACGAAGTAAAATCAGCTATGGCTAAAGATTACCTAGCAGGTTTAAAAGAGCTTGATCCTGAATTAGTTAAAACAGCTGTAGGTGGCGAACGTTTCCAACAATGTTTCTTCGATAATTGTCAAGATGCTGAAATAGAAGCATTTGTAAAAGCGATTCTTCTTTCTTAAAAGGCATTGTGTCAGATAATATTAAAATTAATCTAATCGAGACAAACATGCGTTAGATTCCTTAATATACTCTTGATATAAAAGAATAATGCGTGATCTTATGTAATTCATACTATTCACGCACATATTTTTACTAAAGAGTGACAAATGAATAATGCATAACAAATGAATTCAATTAAGGTATTACAGCAACTGAAATTAAAGTGGCTTATTGTCACCATGAAAGTTCAAAGGATAGGAATGAATGAAAACCTTAACAATTATTATTGCTTGCATAGTGTTACTAACGCAAGTAAACGCACAAGAAATTCAACCTGGAAAAACGAACGTAATTATTATTATGGCTGATGATTTGGGGTATGGCGATTTAGGTAGTTATGATGGGATACATAAAACTCCAAACTTAGACCAATTAGCCAAAGAAGGCATGCGCTTTACTGACTTTCATTCAAGTGGCACTTTATGTAGTCCCACCCGTGCTGGACTCATTACTGGCCGCTATCAGCAAAAATCAGGGGTGGATGGCGTCGTTAATGCTGATCCTGCTCATCCTTCATATCGTTTTGGTGTTGATCCAAAAAGCCAAATCACTTTTCCAAACTTAGTGAAAGCGCAAGGCTATAAAACGGCATTGATGGGCAAGTGGCATATAGGTTATGAGAAGCGCTATCATCCAATGAACTTTGGTTTTGATCGTTTTGTCGGTTTTTTGTCTGGAAATATTGATTATATATCTCATTATGACCGCATGGGTACGTTTGATTGGTGGCATAACAATGAACAAGTTGTAGAAGCTGGATATTCCACTCAACTTATTACCAAACATGCAACAGACTTCATTAACGCAAATAAAGATAACCCGTTTGTTTTATACATTGCTCACGAAGCTGTACATAACCCTATGCAAGGCCCAAATTCACCTATACAACGAGGCCCTAATAAACAAACACAAGACAAAAATATTAAAGGTAGCGACGTGTATAAAGAAGTCCTTGCTGAGTTAGATACCAGTGTGGGAGAAATTCTCGATACTGTAAAACTGGCAGGCCTTAGTGAGAATACATTAATTTTATTTACTTCAGATAATGGTCCAATGCCACTGTCTTCAGCAGGCGTTTTACGTGGCGCAAAAGGTAGCTTGTTTGAAGGTGGTCACAGGGTACCGACTATAGCCTGGTGGCCCAATAAAATTAAAGAGAATACTATTAATAACCAACTTGCTATCTCTTTAGACATTATGCCTACTATCTTGTCTTTAACGGGTGCTAGCATGCCAAAAGGGCATCAGCTAGATGGGGTTAATCTTATGCCCACTTTGCTCGGTCAAAAAGAAACTAAACGAGAGCTTTTTTGGCGCAATGGGGGGTTAAAAATAGATGCAACTGACTTATTAACTAAGGATGTCAGTAAAGCGATGCGAGCTGGGAAATGGAAGTTAGTAGTCAGCCCATATTATGAAGGTTCAAACTTATACGACTTATCAAAAGATATTGCTGAGCAACATGATATTGCCGATGACTACCCAAACATTGTAAAAGAAATGACAGCAAAAATTAAAGCTTGGGAAGACGAAGTTATTCCTTATTTACCTTATAAGGTCATTCCAAAATAGCATTGAAAAATCTTGGTCTGGCTATAATTTATAAGTCTTAGTGCCAGACCAGCACTGCAACGATATCTATGTAAACAGCCACGCTATTAAATTTTGTGACGTTAGGGGGTTGCTAAAAAAACTCTAGCATCGAGCGTTTAATAAACCTGTATACACGTTACTGACTTCTAAAAGAATACTGGATGGGTTTACTTATAATAAAATGCATCGGCACATTATTATGCGTAACCACTTCCATTCATTTCCATCTTTTGTCTTGCCGCTGAGCCTTAGGGTTCTTGATAGAAGAGTTCACTATGCCATTGTTTATTCTTAATTTAACTCCCAGACCTTAAAATTTTTATAAGCCGATGAGCGCGTGAACATATGTCGTAAACCTATCCTTCCTTCGGTTGTTGGCTCAAAACTTGATAGATCCCATGAATAGATTTTTATAATATCATCACCTTCCACCCGCAAAAACAACTGAGAATTCGCCTTAATCCAAGTTAACTTGTAAGTCACCCCTGTCTTGAATAACCCCGTATTATAAAAAGCAGGATTGACTTCTGTCTTGCTAAATTCATTGTGATTAACGGCGGGATATTTCCTGACTCTGATATAGTCGTTTTTTGGGTTGTTATTGACCATAGGAAATGCCGCTAAACTTATATGAATGGCATTCATATTGAGCCAATACTTGCTCATTGTAGGTACTTTTCGATAATCATTCCACCGAGTAATATCCTTACTAAATTCTTTTGTGCCAATACCTGTAGCTTGAATAAAAAGAATATTAACATTCACTATTTCACTATCTGTTCGCGTAAAGTGATATTGAATTTTTAAGTTGCCTTGAAAAGATTGCTTTGTCCATAATACCGCGTGGTGTGCATCATCCCGGTTAATTGGGCCTGCAATTAATTCCATGCCATGTTTGTTGTGTACTACTTGAGCTTTTTCTCCATCGAGAAACCAGTTATCTTTCCAGCTTTTAGCGCCTAAATCTGAAAATTTTAACTGCCAATTTTTTAATCCATTTAATTGCTCAAATTTGTCTTGCTTTGTTTTCGCTGTTAAGGAAAAATTTACAAGCAACATGATAGGTATCCATAATACCGCTTTTTTTGAGCATAAAATGGAATAACAAGTTCGTTTGTTTTTCATAGTGCATTGTCCCTGTTTAAGAATATATAAGCGCTTTAGTACAAGCTACAATCTCACGCTTCTTAAATCTCCAGCGGCAAAATGGGTTGTTTTTCCGTTGAGTTTAATCTTAACCGCTTCAATATTATGTAAATAATAATGCCCGTCCTTTTGCTGCAGAACAATATTACTCTTACTCTGACTAACAGAGCGAATGGATATGCCGTTAGCTGATAATTGACTACCATTACCTATAAACAAAGTGAAATTGTCATTATTTTCTTTAGTAATTACCGCATAAGTTGCATCCGTAATGACTTGTTTGTACTTCACCGTAGCCATGCCTGTTGTTGAAAAAACTAAATCTTCTCTGCCTGACTTATGTATAACGTTGAGTCCAATAAATTCAGGGTTTTTGTTTTCATCATCAAATGATTCTATCTGTTTAATGCTTTTACCCTTAGCAGATGTAAAAGGTTCAAAAACAGAAACAAAGGGGTGTTGCCAAGCCTCGCCATGTTGTCTTGCAGTTAATGTTAAATAGGGAGATGTGCCCACGTCGTACGGTAAAGCGTGGTTTTTTCTAAACGCTTTATTAGGCGGAGATTTAATAGAAAACACTTCTCTTCCTGCTGTTCCTTTCATCCAAAGATTCATGAAAACATCATCCTGCCCATCAGGCATGTCAATTTTCCATTCGGCCTGATAATCCTCATCTGTCTTTAAGGACTTTTTCTCCCACATGTAGTCAAGCGCATATAGATGCCCCCCAGCAAACCCCATATCTTCACTTGGTGAAAGAGACAATGGCTTTCCTGACGGGTCCATGATTTGCATACTTTGCCCCAGATTGTGGTAATAATAGTCGTGAAACTTATCACCCTTTTTTTGTTTTTTAGAGCGAAAAATATCAAGGTAATATCCGGTTGTTTCGCCAGTTTTTACTATGCTGACCAGTCGACTCTGATCGCTGCTAGTTTCAGGCTCTAAAAAATATACATCAGAATATGTAATGTCAGGATAAAAGCCTGATTTTTGCTCTGATTTGGGATATTCATTATTGAGATCGAAAGCATGATTACTAAGCATTTCGGTATAAGATGATGTGCCATCGACCATAACGGTATTATGTGCCGGAAATTGAGAATAGTATTCTAAGTATATAGGCTCTAGGTATCCTGCACCTTTGCCGGGATCTGCCCCTTGAACAATGCCTTTGCCATACAATTCCATGTTTATTCCATTGGCGTGCATATGGTTACCAAGAGAGGCATTTAACGACACCATCATGCCGTGTGTGCCAGTACCTATTCTCTGAGCATGCCAGCTAACATTGGGGGCGTAAAAAGTTTGCGTAATATAATCTTCTAGTTTTGCTTGAGGGAAATTGGGGTTTAATACCAGCGGTTTGCTTGCAAATAGATCATCAATAGCAGCCCTTGTTTTTTTACTTTTATCAGACGACTGTATGGGAGAACTAAACAAACGATACATCGCTGTATATTTGTGCTCCATATCAGTATCTTTATTTTTTTGTGCAATGCGGATCATGTCGCTTATTGGCTGAGTATTTAAAACATCGTAATAACTGTCTCCAAAAGCAATGGTTTGGCCATTAGGAAATAAATATTGAGGCAATACCTGTACGGCCTTATGCATCACAGGCGCATAAGGCAAAAGGTTATGGTCGAAGGTATTATCAAAATCCTTAATAAAATGTGTTAAAGCACGAGTAACACCTTGAGAGTATCCGGGGCTTTCGGCCCATACACCGTTATTTTGGTCATAACCGTAGTTTAAAAACTTACTCAAAGACCATTGTCTAGCAGAAGTTACATTGAGTAAATAATTGAGATAATACTCACGTCCTTGTTTATCTGCATAATAACCATCGTCTCTGAGTACCATAGCAGCTTTCAAAATGATGTTAGCTTGATGCAGATTCCAGTTATTTTGTGGTACACCATTTTTAATAATAAGGTTTATCCATTTTTTAATGGTTGCCTCATACATATCAATATTTTCTGGATGATTTTTCTTAATGTACGTATTTAAAAAATCATATAAAACCGCGATTTCTTGTAAAGTGTTTTCATGAATAACTTGAAAACTTGTCAAACCAACCAATGTTTGAATATGACCATTTAACAAGTCTATCGGCTCACTTCTATAGAACATTCCTTGCATATAAACATGAAAAATATCGTAAGCGAATTTAGCAAAATTAGTGTCGTTTTCTAACCAATATAAAAAAGCAGCATTACGAGCTAAGCCCACAATATCTTGGTTGATTTTATGAATAATAGAGCCTGTTTTAGCTTGTTCTACCCACTCAAAAGGCTGTCCTTTTTTGCTTTTATTAGGTAAATATAACCCCCGAGGATCATCCATATAAGGCAATATATCTTCCAGTGCTGGTTTAGCATATGATGTATGATGGCTACGTGCACCGGTAAACCTTACCGTTGGTTTTGGCGCTTTTCCATCTGCATGGGAATAAGATGCTCCATTAACATAAACATTTTTAGCTTGGGTTTTCCAATACATCTGTAGTCTAGATGGCATCCACTCATTGTCATGCACATGCCTTTTAACATGCTCATCCACTGTTTTATGAATTTCTTCTACAACCTTCTGCGCCCAAGCCTCTTTACGAATTGTATTTTCTAAAGCCTTTTTTTCTTTTAACGTGGTATATATTCTTGGGTAATCTTGTTCAAGCTGGTTTGGCATTGGTATCTTAGTTTCAGCCAATACGTTTGTACTTTGAAAGGTGAGTATAAAAAAGAAGATGATAGCTTTTGAATTGATAAAGTACTTTCGAACCTTAGCTTTTATCTTACTCAAAAACATATTGGTTGTATAAATGAACATCGCTTCACCTTACATTTATTATTTCAGAACAAAAATTTCAGTACAATGACATCAACAACTTACGATTAATTAAGTACCTATAGGGAAAATCACAGCAGAGCGTATAACTTCACTTCTCTTATCATAAAGCTATACGCTTTGGCTGTTATTTTTAGTGCTCAACCTGCCTTGTTTTAGAAAGGTCTATAAATTTATTATCCAAGTCTGATGAATCTTTATATTTAATTCTCAGTTCTTTTAGTTGCGTTTTTAAACTCTCGGCAATCGCTTTATATTCAGGTTTATTAAATACATTATTCATTTCCTGTGGATCGTTTATACGGTCATATAATTCCCACTCATCAATATCATAATAAAAATGAACCAACTTAAACTCTTTAGTTACAATGCCATAATGACGTTTAACCATGTGTACTGATGGGTATTCATAAAAGTGATAATACACAGCATCTCTGTCCCATTCCTTGTCATTACCAGTCAAAAGCGGGAGCAAACTTTCGCCCTGCATATCACTGGGGACCTTGATTTTCGCTGCCTCTAAAAATGTTTGAGCAAAATCAAGGTTTTGAACCATTTCATCATTGGTAGTACCAGCCGTGATTTTGTTGGGCCAGCGAATTAATAAAGGCGTTTTAAAAGACTCATCGTAAATAAAACGTTTATCAAACCAGCCATGCTCTCCAAGATAAAACCCCTGATCGGACGTGTACACCACAATAGTGTTTTCTGCTAAGCCACTTTCATCTAAATAATCTAATACCCTACCAACGTTATCGTCAACAGACTCAATAGTCGCTAAATAATCCTGCATATAACGCTGGTACTTCCATTGTATTTTTTCTTTATCTGTCATTGTTGGCCAATTGGCTTCAAAATCAGCAGAGATAGCATCTAGCGTCTCATCATATTGTGCTTTTTGCTCAGCATTAGCTCTAGCATAGGTTTTATAACCCCAAGTTGTATTTCCTGGAATGACAGGCTGAACGTCTCCCATACGCTCTATTGTTTCAGCTCTTACCTTATTGTCACTGCTATATTTCATATGTTTCAAAATATTCATTTCCGCCGTCTTAGCCGCAGTGCCTCGGTTTTCATAATCATCAAATAGAGTCGCTGGCTCAGGGAATGTTTTGGTAGAATAAGCTTTAAACTTTTCTGGGCTAGGCCACCAGTTACGGTGTGGTGCTTTATGTAAATACATCAACATAAATGGCTTTTCAGGATCACGCTTTTCTTTAAACCAATTAAGGGTAAGATCGGTAATAATATCGGTTACGTAACCCGTTATGGTTGTTCGTCCTTCTTTGCTGATAAATTCAGGGTTTATATAATCTCCTTGTCCTGGCAAGATCATAAAATCATCAACACCTTTTGGGTTATTTCCAAAGTGAAGCTTTCCGAACATAGCCGTTTGGTAACCCGCCTCCTGAAACAGCTGTGGAAAAGTTACTTGCGATGTATCAAATGGCGTTAAATTATCTATTTTCCCATTAATATGCGTATGCTTACCTGTCAAAATAGTTGCTCTGGATGGAGCACAAATAGCATTGGTTACACTTGCATTGGTAAACAACATTCCTTCTTTAGCTATGCGATCAATATTCGGTGTTGTGGTTAGTGTATTGTCATAAGCACTAATTGCTTGGTAAGCATGGTCATCAGACATGATAAATAAAATATTGGGTTGTTTCGATACGGTTGCAGGCTTTTCACTCTGACTTTGACTACACCCGCTTAAAACTGCCAATAATGGTAATGTCATTATAAAATTGATTTTATTATTCATTTTTATATTTTTGCATTGGTAAGAAATGCACCTTTTATTAGTTAGAAAGTTGAGTTAAGTATTATATTAATTACCTTAAAGTACAGTTGTCTCTATTGTAATATTAAATTAATTTTATTGATTGCAGGGGCAATACCATTTTTATCAACGGTAGATTTAAATTCAAAACCGAAACCATACCCTGCAGGTAGATGACTTAAATCAAGCTGAGCAGGAATTCTTTCAACATGTTTGGCAAACCCTTTCTTATGTTGATATTGCTCTGTTACTTTTTGCCAATCAGTCCATTGGTCTATTTTACCGTCATTAGTAATATCAACGCCTACTCTAACGGTGACTGTATCTACCCAGGGCCCCGTACTAACAAAGTCTTTAGCTTGAGTAATTAAATAAAACAATCCTTCGGCAAAGCCAATATCTGGATCTGGATGACCTGTTTCACCAAAGTCTCCTAATAGCTCAAATTCTTTAGCTAAGCTATCGGAAGTAAAACGTGCAATGCTCATTTTAGCTTCTGCTGCTTGTCTTTCTTTAACATTGTTTGGTGCATGTTCAGCTTTATCGTAATCACCAAATAAATAATATTGCCCGCCAATTTTAATCATGCACCAATCCCCAAACGCATCTTGTGCTGGGCTATGCACTTGGTATTCTCCAATATCAGTATCCCAATCTGGATGAGAAGCCCAATGAGGATGTTTATAGCTTTTTGTTTTACCTGTTGGTGTTGTTCGTAAATCAACCGCGGGAGGAAGAATGGTAAAATCATCAAAACCATTTTTACTCACTGCATGTCCAGCAAGTGGTGAATCCCAAGCGCGCATCTCCGCATCAACCGGTGTCCAGTCTTCATAAATGACATGCATGCTTCCATCGGTTTCTCTAAAAAAAACAGTATCTGAACCATGAGATGGATCGTTAAATATCATGCCCATATTTTTACCCGGTACGCCGTCAGTTAAGTCTTCATCAATATATACATGGGGGTTTTGATCGTTAGGATAGTCATAATAAATATAGGTTTTACCCTCTACATATTCAGCTGAAGTAACCCACCGAGAAAACCATTCTGTTACTGGACCATGATGTACCCAGGTTTTCATATCACTACTTTGCCACGCATGATAGCCACCAAGAGGCGCTTTTAATCCTCCTTGTGAATCAAACTGGTTAGGTAGTGAAGTAGTAAATAAGGGGATGTCATAACCAGGTAAAGTGGTTTTTTTAGCTTTGAAATTAGGATCATTAAGGGTTTCACCATATCGACCGAACAACCAATAATCATTTGGACCTTTGGTTAAAAATACCGGCGCACTTTTTAAATTGATTGGCCCTACTTCACTTACGGGGGTCCAACTACGCCAATCATGGGTCTGCTCAAAAATGATAGATCTGGCCATGCGCTTATCTGAGTATCGTTTTACAATACTTTGATAATTCGCTGGTTCGCTAGCCATAACAGCTGTATGTCCCTGAAAGCTCACATTATTGCTGTGCTTAGTCGCATTTTCCCACTCTTTTGCTGTTTCAATAGCCCATGTTTCAGCTACAGCATTCCAACTGACTACTTGTATTAAAGATAGGGTTAAGACGTTTTTTATCGTTGTCTTCATTGAAATTTCTCAGCGCAATGTATCAGTAGAATTAATTTTGACGTTCAGTAAAGAAGTTGATGACTGTTAGTTATATCTATTTACCAAAGTCAAACGGTATTAAATTATTAAAACCCGTTCTATATAAATTAGTAAGGCAGTGCCTCATTTTTTAATGTCAAATAGAATTAGCACTTAAATACCCAAGTGATACCAAAAACTTCTCTAATTCAAACAGCGTCTCTTCGTATTTATTGTTTTTCTTAAATGTATTAAAAAAACCATGGGGTTGGCCTTCATATAAGAATAAATCACAGCGCCTACCATTTTGCTCCATTTTGTGCTTAAAAAGCTGTACCGTTTCTACAGGGATTAATTTGTCTTCTGTCCCTAAAAATACAATAGAGGGTGGGACACTTTCATCCAAATTATGTAGTGGAGAAAAGGCCCGCCAATAACTTTTTACAAGGTTATAACCAACACCACCAGGGCCATTATCAAAGGCGGGGTTGAATAGCGCTAATGCGTCGGGCCGCGCACTGACTGACAGATTTTCATTATCTTCATTGAAATCTTTAAGCACAGCCGTTGCTATCGCCAAGTGGCCGCCGGCAGAGCCACCACCAGCGGCAATCATTTGGGCATTAATTCCTAACTCTTTAGCATGGGACCGTACCCAGCGCATAGCTGATTTACTGTCTTTTACCGATTCTTTAGGCGATGTGTTATGTAAATGTTTAATACGATATTCTGCTGAAATAGCAACCATGCCTCTTGAAGCAAGGTATTGACTTTGTTCATAAAACTGCTTTGGCGTTCCCTTCGTCCACCCCCCACCAAAGAAAAAAACAATCGCGGGTTTATTATCACCAGCTTTATGATTTATTGGGTTAAATATGTGCAGCTTTAAAGTGGTATCGTTTATCACTTTATAAGTAACCACTTTGTCTGGCTGTATACCTGGGGCTATGGATAGCTCCGCATAAGCCATAGGTGATGCGATCAAGAGAATGAGCGGTATACTCATAATGAGTTTTATTAAACAAGTTAAACTAATGGTTATTCTTCTATTCATGTCAATGTCACCATAAAGTAATAATGCTTCAACGCTAAAGATAACTCATGATGAAGCGTAAATATTCAGCATTTGATATATAAGATTATTTAGCCGTTTCTAATAATGCATGTAGCGCTTTAACAACGTCTGGATTATCACTATACAAATTAGTCGTTTCTTCGGGGTCGTTTTCCAAGTCATAAAGCGTACCAACTGCTTGACCGGCTGCTGGAACCATAGTTTGCGGCGCAGTAAACCCTCCAGATCCTAAATGTGGCGTGTATTTCCATTTACCTTGACGAATGGCAAACACTCCGTCTAATGAGTGATGAATACTATAATCATGAATAGATTCAGCCAGTTCCGGATTAATGAAAGCCGGCCACATATTATAACTGTCTTCACCTGCACCTTCTGGTAAGGCTTCACCTAAAAGACCAGCAACGGTTGCCAATAAGTCTGTCGTAATAAGCACTTGGTCAGAGCGACTACCTTGTTTAATGTTACCCGGCCAACGAGCAATAAAGGGGACTCGATGCCCGCCTTCATAAATGTCTGCCTTTTGTCCTTTATAATTTGCATTAGCATAATGACCAGTAGATGCTTTATCCGATTCTCTCCAGTTAGAGCCATTGTCAGATGTAAAGATAATTAAAGTGTCTTTCGCTAAATCCATGTCATCTAGTACATTTAAAATAGCAGCAACAGAACGGTCCACGTCTAACACAAAATCACCGTAACGTCCTGCCTGAGATTTACCTGTCACAGCATCTGTAGGCAGCCAAGGGGTATGCGGGGCACTCATTGGGAAATAAAGAAAAAACGGTTCATCCTTGCCTTTTCTCTCTTTAATATAATCCACTGCCTTTGCTGTGAAAGTGGGCATTACTTGGTGAAAATCAAAGCTTGGCTGTACTTCACCAGCACGCCAAAAAATACCACGTCCATCGTTTTTCTGGGTTTTTCCGTAAGTATATGCAGTTGGTAATTCAATCATTTTTTGATTTTCTAAGTAACCATAAGGACTCATATCTAATGAGGCTGGAATAATATAAGAATAGTCAAAACCTAAATCATTAGGCCCTCCTTGCACAGCTTTGCTAAAATCAACATTAGTGTCTAAACCTTTAGGAAATTTGTCACTATTAGAAATTTCAACGATTGGCTTACTTGGATCTTTCGCTTGCCAATCTAAGCCTAAATGCCATTTACCAACAATGCCGGTGTGATACCCTTGTTGTTGTAGAAACGATGCAACGGTAGTGCGTCCTTGTTCAATTAATGCTGGTGAATAGCCCCAAGTCACACCTTTTTTTAGACGCGTTCTATAGGCATATCTGCCCGTTAATAAACCATACCTTGTTGGTGTACAAACGGCAGAATTGGAATGTGCATCAGTAAAGTGAATTCCTTCATTAGCGATAGTATCAAGTGAGGGCGTTTGTATCTTTGACGCTGTATTTAAGCTACTTAAATCACCAACTCCTAAATCATCTGCTAATATCACAATTATATTAGGTTTTTTAGACTGAACAGTGTCAATACCTGTACTATTTTTGGTAACACTAATATCTTCTTCGTTGCTAGTACAGCCTTGTATTAATACAAGGCTGATACAACATAAAATAACTTTCGACACAATTTTATTCACAACACTTCTCCACGAATATTCTATCGCTGATATTAAAAAGCTTAGGCTCTGTTTTGTTGCACTAAGCTTTCATATATTACTTATTAGTCTTTAAAAAACTCTGATCGCCACTTACATCACTACCAGAATTTATTATGTATGTTTGAACCCCCACTCATTGTTGATGGTTGAATGAAGGCACAATAAGCACACCTTTAATTTTTATTGATTTTTACCTTAAGTTTGACGCCATTTAACACCATTAATGCACTCCAGTCTTTTCCACTCACAAGCCAAGCATTATCTTCAACTTGTTCCACAGATTTAATTTTTACAGAGTCAGACTGTAACGAAGGCTCATAAACAGACACAAAAGGATTATTCCATGCCTCGCCTTGTTGCCTAACCAGCATAGTTGGAATGCGCTTATTCCAATATTTTTCATCATAGTTATGTCGTGCAGCACGGTTAGCTGGCGCATCAACTGCAAATACAGTCCGCCCTTCCCCCCCTAAAAGCCACACATCCATAGCAACCTTGTCGGTTTCGATTGCTAATGGGAAACGAGCATGAATCGCAGTGTCCGTTTTAACCGATGTCTCGTTGCCAAAATAGTCGTAACCTTCCATGTTGCCATTTTTTGAGGTTAATTCTGCACTTGATTTAAGGAGAAGATTTTTCAGCGCTAAAGAGTCTGCCATACCATGGTATAGCCAGTCGTGGTATTCATCAGGCGTTGCTTTATTTAACCGAGAACGAAATACATCAAAATAAAAGGCTGTAGTGTCGTTGATACGTACAAGCGCCAAAGTTCTTTGTTGCGTTGCAGCCGGCTCTTTATATTCAAAGCTAGCGGTTACGTAGGTTAAGTGTTGCCCGTTAGCTTGCTTGTCAAATGCAGGTTCAACCGCTTTAACTTGCATCGCAATCGTTCCCTCGCCATGACTCGGGTAATCGGCATTTCCATTTGGAATGACAGTATTATGGCTAGGTAAGGTTCGATAATACTGACCATGATCTTTTTGCCAGTAACTGGTACCTCTTCCAGAGTCAACACCCAGTACATGCCCTGCGCCATATAACTCAATGGCAAGGCCATTAGTATGCGCATGCCCACCGTTTGTGCCTAGCATACTTGCCCCAAGTGCATAGTTAATATCACCCGAAGTGGGCATACTTTGCAACATAACCAAGTTAAGTGGCTCAGCGAAATAAGTAGGACTTTGCTTCAATACTGTAGAAGCTGGCTTAGGCAATCTAGCGGTATAATTAATAATATTAAAAAGGGTTGAATTGGCTTCTCGCGAGTACTTGCCTGCTAATATTTCTGCTTCTATTATTGCTGAGAACTCTGCTGCTGTTTTCGCATCGCCTTCTTTAAGTGACCAACTGAGCATTAATTCCACAGCATGCGTGTTAATTCGAGTGTAACTTGTATCTCCCATTCCATGAGATGCGCCATTTGGGTACATTTGTCTTAATTGGTTAAACACCGCACGTTTTACGATAGGGTCTTCGAGCACTTTACGACCATTTTTGTCATTTGATAATAAAGAGGCTACTTCAATAATATTAGCGGTTGTGTCAAAAGCATAACCTGGCGCTTCTCCCCAAATAGCTGATTTTTGGTCGTACCCTTGCTTAATGACATGCATTAAACCTAATTGTTCAGGTAATTGAGCATTCAAAACAATATCGACATAATACTCGCGCCCTTTCCCATCTTTATAATCGTTATTAGATTTAAGCGCTAAGGCACCATAAGTAATTTTAGAAGCCTGGTGGAGGTTCCAATTACCTCTATTAAAACCGCCTGTAACAACAACATCAACGATACGTTTAATTCCTGTTTCAATAACATTACCATCAATATCTGATTTGTCAGCAATGTAATCACGTAAAAAGTCATAAGAAATTGCAATGCTTTCTAAAATGCCTTCATGAATAACTTCATAAGAAGTGAGTCCGATAATTCTTGTTAATTTTTTGTCTTCTTCTGGTACAAAAGGAGGTTTTACATAAGAAAAACCGTGCATATAGGTCCATAAAATTGGGGCTGCAAATTCCGCATATTTCACATCACCAGTAACCCAATAAACAAAGGCAGCATCAGCCGCTAATTGCATCAACTCACCATTAATTTTTTCAATCGTGTGACCGGTAATAGAGGGCTTAACCCACTCATACTGACCTGTTTCTTCATTAATTAGTTGGATCAGACCATTGCGATCACTGTATGGCTTCAGCTTTTCTATTTCGCTTGGGTAGTAATTTGTTTTCCAATCTCTTGCCCCAGCAAAACGAGGTGTCGGTACAGGAGCCCGTCCTTCTCCGCCGATTGATCTAGAGCCTTTAGTTAAGGTTCGTGTATAGTGCGTTTCCCAATTCATTGCTAAACGCGAAGTAACCCAATCGGATTTAACCTCTGTTTTAGCAACATAAGTATCAACACGTTTTTTAAGTTTATCATATCCCGTTTTTGCCCAATCAACCGTTTGTACTTTCTTTACAATGTCAGCATGTTGCTTATCTGTAACAAGTACTTGTGGATTAGCCGATACACAAACAGGGATTAAAAAAAACCCAGTGATTAAGGGTAAAATACACCTTTTTATGATTAAATTAGCCTTGTTCATTTTATTATGTAAGCTCCATTAATATTTTTTGCTCGGTGACATAGCGAAAAAGAATGCTAATAAACTCAACATTCTTTTTCGCAGTACTACTCAACTGATTACGGTATGTAAATAGATAATATCGACATTTAGAATCTCGCGGTGATGCCAGCAGTAATTCTGCGATCTGTCAAACCTTGAGCACACATTAATGCATCTTCATTTATACACCATTTTGTCGCATCGCTACGAAGTAAGTTCACCCCTTCGATGCCAACAGTCACACTGTCAGTGAAATCATAACTTGCACTCACATTCAGCTGTCCACGAGCACCTAAGATCCCTGGTAAATCAAAGCTATTTTTACTTTCTGTTTTATACGCTGAGCGCCATGTGTAGCGGGTACGCACACTTATCCCATATTTTTCATAAAATAAAGTAAAGTTATACGCATTTTCAGATAAATTAAGCAACGTAACACGCTCTTGTACAATGTCATCATCCAAGGTTGCAGTTGTAAATATCCGTTCGCCATTCTCGTCGAAGGTTTCACCATCAGTACGCCCTAACAAAATATTTAACGCATTCGCATCACCCGTTCCATCGTTAAATGCATCAAGGCTGCCTCCTGCCTCTTGATACGTGTAGTTAGCAATAAACCCAAAGCCTGAAGCCCAACCTAATGTATCCTCATAAGCGGCAAGATCATGTTGCACAGCAAACTCAATACCTGTTTGTGTTTCACCACCTTCAACATTAAATGGCGTAGATAACCCCACGCATAACCCCTGGCCTGGGATAGGTGAATATACACCTCTGTCTAACACATTGGGGTTCCATATACCGCCACCTGGACATTCAGGATCTATTTCTCGTTCACCTTGACCGTCTGAACCTATGACCTCAAGCGCGTTATCTATTACCGTTTCATGCAAGTCTTTTCGTTCTTTGTGAAAAACACCAACACTAAAGAAAGTTGAATCAGACATATAATAATCTGCCGATAAATCATACGAAACAACGGTTTCCGGTTTTAGGTTAGGGTTACCCGTTGTTATAGTGTCAGCCCCTCGGCCAAAGTTAATGGAGCTCGCCGTTTGACCAAAATCAGGGCGTCGAATATCTTTGGCAATACCAGCACGTACAAGTACCTTCTCAGTCACCTCTGCAGCAATATTAAACCTAGGGAGAAAGTAGTTGTAACTTCCTGTTGCTTCTTTAACGGTAGCGACTCCATCTATAATTTCATTCCCCAATGAAGATATGTCACTTTGAATATACCTTGCGCCAATATTACCTGTAACAAATATATCCCCAAGCTCCGTTTCAAAGTTACCCTGCAAATATAAAGCAGTTGTTGCTTCACTAATATCTGAAAAAGCAGAGCTAGTAACATTTGGAGCAGCCAAAGTGCCATAAGCCGTTTCGGCGGTTAAATTTCCAGCGGCAATTTGCGCTGCATTATTGGCTGTAATACCGTCATTAATTGCATTAATTACTTGTTCAGGGTTTTCAAAAGAAAGATCTTTATCAACCATTAAGTAATGCTCAATAAAAAGTGTTCTGCCATCTGCGTCATCGTAATTGTCGGGCCCCGGAGAAACCACGCTTGCAAACAAATCAGCTGTAGGCCTGTACTGAAGATTACCAAAGCTAGTTCCTACTGTTTCGAATGAGCCAGCCGAGGTAGTTTCGTTCCAACGAAAGCCTGCATCAACATCTGTGAAGAAGGGCACCATATCAGAGACATCGTAGTTCACATCAACACGAAAAGCGGTATCACTATTATCTCTGCTGGTTTTGCTATTTCCTATATAGCGTAATGCATAATTTGCAGGGTCAAGTAGTTCTGCTGTCGACGGGGTATATTCTTGCCCCTGTGCAATACCAAATTGCACCATAGAGCCGGTAACATCAAACTCAATAGGGACACCATTATCTTTACCAAGTGTTTCTGATGGCTGTGGCCCATTCGGGTTAATAAAATCTAATACACTTCTTAGGTCTGGGTTTCTAGACTCTGAGTCTGAATAAGACAATTCTGCGCTAATTGTCATCTTATCGCCATTCCACTCACCACCAAAAGCAAAAACGTTGCCCTTAGTTTGGCGCGCGCCAGCAGATGTCTCACTACGTAAATTAGGGTCAATGGCATTAGCACTTACACCAACACCAAGTATGCCATGTGATACAGCTTGAATTTCACCCAACACAAGTGGGCCATTAGGGCCATCTATTGTACCAAGATCAATTGTCTGAAAAGCCGTATTAACTGTAGAATCAGCTACATGGGTACCACCAGTACCTGAAATAGGCAAATTAGAAGTTCTTTGGGATTGAACTTGGTCATTCACAGTAAGGTCTAAGTAAAAATTTGTGTTGTCATTGGGCTCAAATTCAAGAGAGGTGGAAAGGTTTTTTGTTTCATACTCCTGACGCAACAGATGTTGAACGAAGTACTGTGTTTTTAAGAAAGTAAAATCTTCAGAGCTAGCATTATCTGAATTTGCAACATTAACTCTATCGCGGTCATAACGAGGACTAAAAGAGGCTACGTCTTGCTCTGCGTAGCTGCCTGTCATTACCAAACCAAATTTACCGATATCTGTTTCCCAATTATCACCAAAGGTTGCTGATATTCTAGGCGTAGTACTTTGTGCTAAATCACTGTGTTCACCTTTAATATTCACTGATGCTACACGTTTATTTAAACTTAAACCGCGTAAAGTACTTAAATTAATTGTTCCCCCAACAGAGCCTTCAATAGTTTTAGCTTCTGGTACTTTAATTACCTCTACTGAAGAAATAAGTGCAGCCGGTATATCAGTAAAATTCACACCAGAGCGTCCAGTACCCGACCCCACTGTTGAGACACCATTTATTTCTACTCTGTTTGAATCAGTACCGCGTATTTGAACACCACTACCAACACCATTCTCTCGTGTAATTTGCACGCCAGTAACATTTTCCAGCACCTCTGCTAGATTGTTATCTGGTAATTTACCGATATCTTCTGCTTTAATAACTTCTTTAAGGCTTCCCGCAGAGCGTTTCTCTGCCAATGCACTCGCTAACGCACTACGAATACCAGTGACTTCAATAACTTCAACAGCTCTTTCCCCACTTTCTGCTTTTGACTCTTGCGCTAACGCAACGCCTGATAAACTGTTTAGTCCAGCAGCTACTGCTAACGCCAAACTTAGTTTTTTTGTTTTAATTTTATTATTCATTATTGTATGACCCATTGTTTGTGTTTCTGTTATATATTGTATTTTTCTTTGACCCATAACCAAACCACTTACTTTGTTTCATCTATTTACATCAAGAGATTAGCTAACATAAAACCACATGGCTATACTAAGCAAACGATTTGTTATCGATAACACACCTTAACATGATGTTTTATGAAACTACAATAGTTTTATACTCAAAAATTAAATTAAAGAGAGGTTACATACTATATTATAGACATCAAACACTAGAAAACATAAGAGATGCGCCACAATAAATAGCAAGAACACCCTTTAAATACAAGGTCTTACATCAAAATATAAAAATAAAAGTTTATTTACTATTGTAAATAAACTTTTGCTTATTACTCGATGAATATTTAGTGATATCGATATCTTTTAATGGTTTTTGTATTCGTTTGAATAAGGTCATTGCCAAAATGGGGGGAGTTTATACCCTAGTACACATAAATCTATTCAGCACCTCACTTACTTTATAAGTCAATATTATCTAGGTGATAAGAATCATTAAAACGTTAAGGGTAGAATGACGGGGTTAACCTACAGGGTGGATGAAAAGTGTCAGGTCTCAGTTATGGCTGATTTAAAGAAAGCATCACAATGATTTTTAAAAGGAGGGGCGCTAATTAGTCTTACCAGTACCTTTGTCGCTAGCTGATTATACAGCCAAACTACGCAGTTTTTACCCTGCGCACTAGGCGAGCTGGAAGACGGCCTAGAATCGCTTTGTGATTATTTTCTAAAACCGTCTACTGGACTATATTTTAAATTGCTACTTACTCAGATAGCGCTAGATGCAAATAAAAATTAGCATCACCTAGCAAGCCAACCGCCATCAACAGCTAATATATGACCATTCACATACTGGCTCGACTCGCTCGCTAAAAAAATTGCTGCGCCCACTAACTGTTCCGCTTCCCCCCACTCACCTGAAGGAATTCTTTTTCTAATTTCTTGATTTCTTTCTGGGTTATCACGGAGTGCTTGCGTATTATCCGTAGCAAAATAACCTGGGGCTATTGCATTAACTTGTATATTTAAACTAGCCCATTCATTAGCTAAGGCTTTTGTTAAACCCGCAATAGCATGCTTACTCGCTGTATAAGCAGGTACCGTTAATCCGCCTGTAAAAGATAACATAGAGGCAATATTAATAATTTTTCCATGCCCTTGGTCAATCATTTTTTTACCCAGCATTTGGCTAATCAAAAAGGCTGCATTAACATTTACGTCAATGACTTTTTTAAATTCAGTCATTGGGTATTCTGCGGCAGGAAAGCGAGATATAGTTCCGCCATTATTGATAACCACATCAATTGTGCCATGTTCGGCTAATATTGATTTAAGCATAGCTTCAAGCTCTTCTGTGTTTGCTAAGTCTGCATGCACGCCAACCGCTTTTCCGCCAAAACTTTCAATGTCAGCTAATGTTTCTGCCGTGCCACCAGCTTTAGAGCTTGCACAAATAACTTTTGCGCCCGCTTTAGCGAAGCCAATCGCCAAAGCTTTCCCAATACCTCGGCTAGCACCCGTGATAAAAACTGACTTATTTTCAACCGAAAATAATTGTAAATCTTTCATAATATACTCTCTTGTATTATTTCATTGTTCATAGACGGGAAACTTAATCCCACAGTCTGGCTGCGCCCCTAAGAGCCGATGACTCACCCCAAACAGTAGGTAGTACTTGACCATGCCAGGTATCACTTAAAACATATTTTTGTATAATTTCAGGTAACTCATCGTACAAACTATTGATATTCGATAAACCTCCACCTAATACAACAACATCAGGATCTATAACATTACAAATACAGGCAATCGCCCTACCAATTCGATTAGTTAATGCATTAATTTCAAAAATAGCATTTGATTCACCTTTTTTTGCCAATGCATAAATCTCTTTGCCTGATTTCTTTGTTTTCGTTCGTTTTTCGTAACATCGCGTTAGCCCTGTACCTGAAATCCACTGCTCTAAACACCCTTTAAGGCCGCAGTAACATTTAGGCAAGTTATTCTCATCATAAGTCGCCCAAGGTAATGGGTTATGCCCCCATTCACCTGCAATGGCATTCACACCAGTAATTAAGTGAGAGTCAATCACAATCCCCCCACCACAACCTGCACTTAACATAATGCCACACACTACTTTTTTATTTTTACCAGCCCCGTCATGTGCTTCAGACAGGGTAAAGCAATTTGCATCATTCTCTATCTTAACCGGGCGCTGTAATACCTGGGCAAGATCGGAGTTAAGATCTTTATCGTTTAAGTACAGTCGATTGGAGTTTTTAACCTTGTTAGTAGCAGTACAAACTGAACCAGATATAGATAAGCCTACTGATGCGCTAACACCTAACTTACTTTCAATTTTTTTTACCAAAAATCTAATCGTGTTTAAAGCGCCATCATAATTGTCGGGGGGTTCGGCTACAATGCTAGTGATAATGCTCCCCTTCACATCCATAGCCGCCGCTTCAACCTTCGTTTCACCAAAGTAAATGCCAATTTTTATCACCAATAAGGCTCCCACGTTTGTTTAAATCTCGTTAGAGCTTCTAAATAAAAATAGTCACCCCAAATGCAATACTCGTCGACACCAACATTATTAGGCTGGTGATAAACACCATGTTCAATTAAACCATTGCCTGGCGTATGATTATTACTGGTGTAATTCTTAATTAAGCTGACCATAATGCTTTTGGCAGCAGCTTCGTAAGTTTCTCTATCTGGATCTGTTAGCGGTAAGCTTTTAAGTAGCTCTAATATGCCGCAAACGGCGATAGCTGCAGAAGATGAGTCACGGGGTTGATCACCCTCCGTAAAGTCTAAATCCCAATAACAGACTAAATCTTCCGGTAAGCGATTAAGAAAATAATTAGTAACTCGACACGCTTGTTCAATTAATGCTGGTGCAGGATAAAATCGATAGACTAATGGAAAGCCAGACATGCCCCAGGCTTGCCCTCTAGACCAACAAGAGTTATCCGAAAAGCCTTGATGGGTAGCCCCTCTCAATGCTTCTCCTGTAACTGTATCAAGAAAATACGTATGAAATGTCGAAGCGTCTGCTCGTATCAGGTACCGTAATGACTGTTTTATATGACGATTAGCCGCGTCTTTATAATTACTATTACCCGTCTCTTCACTAGCCCAATACAAAAGCGGTAAGTTTAAATTACAATCAATTATCATCCTACCGGCTTCATTGGGATCGTTTAAATCACCCCACGCTTGAATAATACCGGCTGGCTCAAGAAAACGTTCTAATAAACAATCTGCAGCCAATATTGCCGCAGCTTTGGCCTCAGTGTTGCCTGTATTTTTATAAGCTGCAATACAAGATAATGAATACAAAAATCCGAGATCATGATGATCAACTTGTTCGCGGTTTTTAATTCTGTGAGAGTATGATTGAATCTGCTCTAAACCAGCATTAAGAAAGACTTCATCATTTGATAATTCATAAGCAAGCCATAACTGACCACTCCAAAAACCACTAGTCCATTCATTGTTAGCAATTCTTTTATAGATACCGTCAACAGATGAAGGCTCTGGGTAACTATCAGCAAAGAGGCTAATGTTACTCTTCACTTTTACCAAAGCGTTATCGATCGCGCTTTGTAAAAACTCAGATGTGAAATCACCGTCAAGGTTAAACTGTGCAGGATTATTAATTTTTTCTCTTATGGACGACTGACCAACATCCTCTGACTTTTCACGGAAGTTAAGCATAACTAATAGCCTCCACATTAATGTTCTTCATTCTGCTACTACCTAGCGTAATTACCACCTGATAACTAACTGAACTCACCTTTGCAACCGACAAAGAAGTTGTATTGAAATTTGCCATAAAGCCCTCTTGATAAAAAACAACTAATGTATTTAAGTGCTCGATTAAAAATACATTCATGTTGATATATTGAAGAACAACATTATCTTCCCAAGTATTAATGTAACTGATTCATTAAAGAGAAAAATTAATAACCCAAGGGCATATCAAAACTCAAGAAGATAAAAAACTTGTACTCGAAGCTAACTAATAACTAGTTAAAGCAATATCAACCTAAAGCACATGTTATCGATAACAATACAGGAGTTCAAGCTTTTTATTGTTATTTAGAGCAAGGGCGTTTATTAAAAGAATTATTGAAACCAAACAAATCAATAATTAAGATGATTTAACTTGATAAAAAATAGTAATATATTCCATACTGGTTATACCAGCTTTCAACCCCATTCTGGGATATGCTAATAAAATATGTTATTGTTAACTTTGTTTTTAAAATAATATTAGCTAATTGTTAGTAACAATAAAGTGAGAATTTGACTTGAAAAAGGGCCTTTTGTTAAATAAGCAAGGAATCACCATTCATGATGTTGCAGCCTATGCGGGCGTTTCATCCATGACAGTTTCCCGCGTGGTTAATAACTCAGATCGAGTTAGTGATAAAATGCGTAAGCGTATTGAAGATGTAATTAAAGAGTTAAATTACATCCCAAACTTAGCAGCGAGAGCAGCAAGAAGTGGTGTACAGCGAATTGGCATTATCTTTACCAACCCTGACTCTTCAAATTTGGGTAATTTTTTAATGGGTGCTTTGGGCTCAGCCAGTAACTTAAGCTGTGAACTACTCATTGAGCCTTTAGTGGCTCACTCTACACCAATTGAGGCATTACAAGCATTAATTAATAAAGGCGTACACGGTGTTATTTTACCTCCTCCAATATGTGATTCATTAGATGTACATCAACTAGCCAGAAAAAACTCGATAATGGTATTAAGCTTTGCCTCGGCTAGTCCAAAGCTCTACTCTCCTGCTGTGCTTATTGATGACTTTTCAGGGGCTTGTGCTATGACTCACTACCTATTACAACTAGGCCATGAAAAAATTGCTTTTATTCGCGGTGATGCAAGCCACTCACCTGCAAATAGTCGGTATGAAGGTTTTGTCGTTGCCATGAATGAGTCAAATATAGCCGTTAATGAAAAATGGGTAGTTGATGGCGACTTTAGTTATAAGAGAGGAATGGAAGCAGGAAGAGAACTCTTAGATAAACCTAAAGATGAGCGACCAACAGCAATATTTGCTTGTAATGATGATATGGCTACAGCCGTTATAGCCGTCGCTCATGGGTTAGGCTTAAAGGTTCCTGAAGATATTAGTATTGCTGGCTTTGATGATACCGCCATTGCTTCTGCTGTATGGCCACAATTAACGACTATTCACCAGCCAATCAAAGAAATGGCCGCTAAAGCTGTAAAACTTATTGATGAGTCAATTAAAAATAGTGATTCAGAGAAAAAACCCAATCACTTTATCGCCCCTTTTGAACTAAAAGAAAGAGGCTCAACAGCTCCTCTGACAAAGTGATTTTTCAAGAAAATTGAGTTGCGTTATTACGTTAATTATTAGCATAACTCGGCCTAAGAACGCAAAAATGGTCAATAACTATTAATAATATAGTTGTAGAGACTCTTAACTTCATATTCACCAAGTTTTCAACATTAGGCACCTTATTCTAGCGAGCTTAATCAATTATTCTATTTTCTTTTGAGGAAAACTGATACAAAAAGTGCTTCATTTGTAGGTTTGGGTTATTCTAATAAATTTAGAATAACCCAAACTTTTATCGAATGAAGCTATTTTGTAAAGTTTTAATCTTGATTAGTTTGTTTCAATCTCTATTGTATCTCCACAACATAACCGATTGATATTTATAAAATTATTCAACTGTAACCGATTTTGCAAGGTTGCGTGGTTGGTCAACATCTGTGCCTTTGATAATCGCTACATAGTATGAAAGTAACTGTAAAGGTATGGTGTAAACAATGGGCGCGATAATGTCGTCGCAATGCGGTACGTTAATGACTTTCATGGTTTCGTCGCTTTCAAACTTAGCGTCTATATCGGCAAACACATACATTAACCCACCACGAGCACGTACTTCTTCTACATTTGATTTTAATTTTTCAATTAAGTCATTTTTTGGTGCCACCACAATAACGGGCATTTCAGCGTCAATTAATGCTAATGGACCATGTTTTAACTCACCAGCAGCATAGGCTTCGGCGTGAATGTATGATATTTCCTTGAGCTTTAATGCGCCTTCCATTGCAATGGGGTATTGATCGCCACGGCCTAAGAATAGCGCATGTTGTTTGTCTGCAAAATCTTCAGCAAGGTCTTCAATTAACGGCGCTAACACCAGCACTTCTTCAAGCTTATTGGGTAAGGTTAACAACGAGGTGGCAATGTTTTCTTGCTGCGCTATAGACATACCGTGATGTTTACCAATGGCTAACGTCATCATTAATAAGCCAACAAGTTGCGTGGTAAAGGCTTTCGTTGAAGCAACCCCAATTTCAGCGCCGGCTTTGGTCATGAATGACAGATCAGATTCACGTACCAATGATGAACCCGGCACGTTACAAATACTTAAGCTTGAGGTGTAACCAAGCTCTTTTGCTAAGCGTAATGCTGCTAAGGTATCTGCTGTTTCGCCTGATTGCGATAATGTGACTATCATTGAATTTTTAGGCACAAATGATTTACGGTATCTAAATTCACTGGCGATTTCGATATTACAAGAGATTCCCGCGAGTGATTCTAGCCAGTAGCGTGCCACCATACCTGAGTGATAACTTGTACCACAGGCAATAATTTGTACGTGTTCAACATTTTTGAAAATATCATCGGCGCCATGGCCAAAGGTTTCTATAGTAAGCTCAGAGCCTGACAAACGCCCTGCTAAGGTGTTTCTAATAGCCGTTGGTTGCTCATAGGTTTCTTTAAGCATGTAATGACGGTATTCACCTTTATCACCACTGTCGTGATTTACTGACGCTTCTTTTGCTTCACGTGTTATGGGGTCACCGTTAAGGTCAAATACATTGACTTCAAAGCGTGTGACTTCAGCCACATCACCTTCTTCTAAAAATGCAAATTTACGGGTAACAGGTAATAAGGCCATCATATCTGACGCGATAAAATTCTCACCTAAACCATAACCTATTACCAGTGGGCTACCTGAACGAGCAACAATAATACGGTCTTTATCTGTGCTGTCCATCACCACAGTGCCATACGCGCCTTCAAGTTTTTTTACGGCTTTTTGCACGGCGGCTAATAGGTTCTCACTGGTTTTTAATTCATGATGCACTAAATGGCCAATAACTTCGGTGTCGGTTTGAGAAACAAACTCATAACCGAAACTTTGTAACTGACTACGCAAGGCTTGGTGGTTTTCAATAATACCATTGTGGACAACGGCGATATTATCACTAGAAAGGTGTGGGTGAGCATTCACTTCGCTTGGCGCGCCATGAGTAGCCCAACGTGTGTGAGCTATCCCGGTACCACCACTTAACGGCTTATTTTTTAATGCTTGTGCTAATGCTTCTACCTTACCTAAACGCTTAGTGTTATGCAGCTGGTTTTGATGGTCTATGGTTGCTATACCTGCTGAGTCATAACCTCGATATTCTAACCGCTTTAAACCTTCTACTAAAATTTCTGTTACATCACGCTGTGCTACTGCTCCGACTATGCCACACATAGTTTACTTCCTTTATTTTAATTGTCTGTCGTAGCGCATATTAAGTTTACGCCTTGAGCTAATAATTGTGCTTTAACTGATTCAGACAAGCCGTCATCAGTTATGAGGGTGTTTATTTGTTGCCATGATAATTCTAAGTTAGGTATTTTTTTTGTGAGTTTATCTGATTCAATCATGACGATAACTTCACAAGCCACTTCTGCCATTACCCGACTTAGGCCAATTAACTCATTAAAAGTAGTGGTGCCGCGTTCAATATCGATACCATCAGCGCCAATAAATAGCTGGTCAAAATCATACGAGCGAAGCACTTGTTCTGCTACTTGTCCTTGAAATGCTTCTGAGTTTTCATCCCAGGTACCTCCGGTCATCAATAAGGTAGGGGCATTTTCTAAGGCGTGAACTTCATTGGCGATACTAAGTGCGTTGGTCATCACTACTAAGCCCTTTTTACTCTCTAATTGACTCACTAAAGCGGACGTTGTTTGGCCACTGTCAATAATAATGCGACTATGATCTTTTACTAAGGTTGCGGCATAGTTGGCGATTATTTTTTTCTGATTAGAGAGCTGTTCTTTTTTAGCCTCAAGCACCTCGCTTGGCAAGGCGATGGCACCACCATAACGCCTTAATAATAGGCCGCTAGCTTCTAAGAAGGCTAGGTCTTTCCTAATCGAAACTTCTGAAATATCAAACTGTTTCGCTAAAGTGTCAACGCTCACTTCACCGCTAGCATTAAGCTCTGTAATAATGGTTTGACGACGCTGCTGGGTGTTTCTTTTAGACATAGTGTGTGGGTTCAACTACCTATTACCTTTCACTTTGATTGGTATTATGTTTCATTTCGAAAGCTAACGCAATAACTGATTATTTATTGGGTAGCGGGTTATTGAACAAGAAGAACAGGATATAGAGCGGTTTTAGTGAATTTATCTGCGGCTTGTTTTAACTGCTTAACTATTTTTTTATCTGAGTTTTTATTTATCGCAATATAGCTTACTCGCTGATTTTTAGCGGTTATTGCTTTATGTCTAATGGCAAGATGACGCTGATTGATAACCGCTAGATACTTTTTAACATTGTTCGGGTCGCTGTAAACTAAGTCTATTTTACCGTTAACCAATAACTTAGTGAGTTGCGCTTCTGATGAAAGTATATAGAGGTTTTTTTGTTCTGAAAATCCTGCCAGTTTAAGCTCTTCGTGCGCTGCTGAACCTAAAATAACACCGGTAATTTTTTCTTTTGCTTGCGCTATGGTATCGGTGTGGTTTTCTGGCTTACTTGCTAAAGAAATAAAAACTCGCGCTGCTTGGCTAACTTTAATTATCCAGTGAAAACTATCTTCTCGCTCTGGGGTTCTAAACATACTTAAAATCAAGGTGTTCGGGTTATTTTTAGCGGTTGAAAATGCACGTGCCCAAGGCATAAATTTAACATCAGCCGCTAGGTTTGCCTCTGATAACACAGCATTAAGAATTTCAATGGTGGGGCCTTTATTCTCGCCCTTTTCTTGGTATTGAAGTAGCGCATGGTGCTTGGCAACTGCGGTTAATTGAGTTGATATATTCTCTTTGCCGACAGAAGAAAAGGGCTGTATAACAAGTAGAAGGGATAACCACTTAACAAGGCTAAGTGGCATGAAAATTTTTAACGACATGACTATTATCCCTTTATGTCAAACTCAGTAGTTTACTTTTTTACTGGTCGTTGCCAGCTTGGTATATTGCGCTGTTTAGAGCGGCCAATGGCTAAATCATTATTTTCAACGGCTTTTGCAATGACTGAACCTGCGCCCACTGTAGCCGTTTCACCAATAGTAACTGGGGCAACTAATGAGCTGTTTGAACCAATAAATGCATTGTCGTTAATAATGGTTTGAGACTTATTAACCCCGTCATAGTTACAGGTAATAGTGCCTGCGCCTATGTTAACATGTTTACCAATTAACGTATCACCAAGGTAGGTTAAGTGTCCTGCTTTACTCCCCTCACCTAAGGTGGTTTTTTTCATCTCAACAAAGTTACCCACATGAGAATCTTTATGCAGGGTTGTACCTGGGCGAATACGAGCAAATGGGCCCACTGAGCAGTTTTCACCTATCACAGCGTCTTCAATAATTGAGTTCGGCTTAATTTCAGCATTCTCACTTACAGTGCAATTTTTAAGAATAGAATTTGCCCCTATTTTTACGCCATTCGCTAAGACAACTTTACCTTCAAAAATACAATTAATATCTATTGATACCTCTTGTCCCACGGTTAATTCGCCACGAACATCGATGCGATTAGGGTCACGTAAGCTTGCGCCAGCAATCATGAGCTCTTCTGCTTGACGTAGCTGATACGCACGCTCTAAGTTAGCAAGCTGTACGCGATTGTTGGCGCCTTCTACCTCCACTGCTGTTTCAGGGTGTGCGGTAGCAATTGCTTTTCCTTCATTGTGCGCGGTTGCTATTATATCAGTTAAATAATATTCACCTTGGGCATTGTCGTTTGAAAGGTTGGCTAACCAGCGTTTTAGGTCGCCACCGTTAGCTAATAATATGCCTGTGTTACATTCATTAATTAACAGTTGCTCTGCTGAGGCATCTTTTTGTTCAACAATACCAATCACGGTTGATTTTTCATCCCGCACTATTCGGCCATACCCAGTTGGATTCGCTAAGTTAACCGTTAATAGCGCCATGCCATTTGCAGGTTTCACTTGGAGTAAGCTTTCAAGTGTAGAGACTTTTGTCAGCGGTACGTCACCGTATAAAACCAACACATCTTCGTCGTCTTTTAGAAAAGGACTGGCTTGGTCAACCGCATGGCCGGTTCCTAATTGCTCGGTTTGTTCAACAAAAGTTAAATCGTTACCTGAATTATCACGGGTCAGCGTTGCTTTAAGCACTTCTGCACCAAAACCATAAACGAGGTAAATGTTTTTTGCCCCTAAATGGCGTGCACTATCAATAACATGAGAAACCATTGGTTTGTCAGCAACAACATGCAGAACTTTAGGTAAAGAAGAGTGCATACGAGTCCCTTTACCCGCAGCAAGAATAACAACAGAGAGTGACATGATAAATCCGTTCAAGTAGTTTTTTGTTATGCTAGATATTGTACCGAAGTTTTTGCTCGCTTTGTTATTAATTTTTATTTATAAGTTATTTAAAAAGCGTAATGAGCAACTAACACCAATTAAGAGTAAACTAACCCGAAGTACATTCAACATAACAACCCGTATGGAACTACAATGAAATATATTATTGGCGCTTATGCTACAGCCCCTTCTACCGTTGCTTGGGACAAAGATAAAGAGACTAACTATTATCAACAATTAAAAGCTATTGATAATATTGGTGGCCTTGAACACCCTTTTACCGGGCAATTACATCCTTATGATGATGATTGGTTTCTAGAAAATATTAACCCCCAATGGCAGTTTGTCTTTACCTCTATTCCTGGTGTTATGGGTAACCTTAACAAAAACCCGCATTTTGGTATTGCTTCAACCAACGAAGCGGGCAGGTTAGCTGCAATTGATTTTTATCAACAAGCACAACAAGCCATTGTAAAACTGAATAACTACACAAAGAGACAAGCAGTGACTTTTATTAAAGTACACACTGCGCCACAAATCACGGCTGAGGCACAATCGTCTATTGCAGCCTTAGAAGCTTCTCTTGAAACACTGCTATCGTGGGATTGGCAAGGAGCCAAACTCGTGATTGAACATTGTGATGCCTATATTGAAAACCAAGCAGCACAAAAAGGCTTTATGTTGTTAGCAGATGAAATAACCGCGATTAAGAATATTAATAACAAGTGCAATGCTGATGTGGGTATTAGTATAAACTGGGGGCGCTCGGCGATTGAAACACGCAGTGTAGAGGGGCCTTTACAACATATTAAACTGGCGCAGCAAAACAACGTGTTAAAGGGTATTATTTTCTCAGGTGCTTCTGGTGTTGCAGGGCCTTATGGACAATGGCAAGATACCCATATGCCTCATGAGCAAGCATTTGATGTACCAAGCTATGCACAGGGCTCTTGTTTAACCGTTAATGAAATACAGCGCTCGCTTGAGCAGTGCCAATATCAGCAACTTGACTTTATCGGGAGTAAAATATCATTACGACCAAACGAGGCCAGTGTGGATGAGCGCATTTCTTATATCAAAAGCTTAAATACCTTACTTGATATAGCCATTAAAAATGCCACTATAAATAACCAATAACTTACTGATAGGCAATAAGTTCACAGTACTTAAAGGCTATTAATGACTTGATTAAAATATTAATTCTAAAGAATAAATTATTTTAGGGAACTTTTATTACTTATAGCACTCTTAATTTATGTAAGTTTTATTTCCCCTTAGTGTTATATGTTTTATGCGTCTATTTTTATAGACGCATTTTTTTTTGCTAAAAATTTATCTTTTTAGGTTACTGTCACTTAACGTTAGTATTTTTAAGTGATAACGGAATGCCAGCCATAATAAAGTCAACGCGAGTTGCTATTACTGCAATTTTTTGATGTAACCAACCGGCTTGGTCAACAAAATTTCGTGATAACTCCCCCATTGGTACAATGCCATGACCAACTTCATTACTCACAAGTAATATATTTACCTCTCTTGTTTGTGCGTATTTTGGCAACAGCTCAAGTAAGGCCTTTTTTTGTTGTTGCCAACAATGTTGATGAGGTGAAGTTAAACAATTTGATAACCACAAGGTAAGACAGTCAACCAGTATTGTAATACTGTCTTTAGCTTCTTTTTTATGCTTATTTTGTTGCACTAATATTAACTGCTCAATCGCTTTTGCTAGCTCAATGGGTGACTCTGTTAGCGGCCAATGATCGGGTCTTTGTTGTTGATGCTGTTTGATGCGTGCGAACATTTCACTGTCTAGCGGTTGCGCTGTTGCCAAGTAGTGAACCTGTGATTGTGTGCTTTTTTGGTTTAACTTAGCTTGCTGTTCAGCAAATGAACTTTTACCTGAGCGAGCACCGCCAAGAATCAAGTGAATAGACATTAGCTAATAATTCCTGCACTAACCGGCAACACATCACTGCCATAACCTAAAATCAATAAAGTTAAATAAATAACAATTTCACTACTTTGCTGCGCTGCTCCTAAACAGTCTCCGGTATAACCCCCCAGTTGTTTAGTAAACCAGGTGGCTAACAAGGCTCTAAATATAAATAAAATAATAAACAATAAAATACATTCGCTAAAAGATAAAAAACAAACACTCACTACCAGCCCTGTCAGCAGTAATATCATTAAGCTATTGCGCGATAAATGTTGCGCTAGGGGTTTAACTTTTGATGTTGCGTCTAGTGATACATAAGGCATGTCGTAAATTAAGCTAGTAGCAATGACTCGGCTAAGCGTATTAGCCAAAATAAGCGCCATAACCGGTGATGCTAACGCCATTAAACTTTGAAACTTCAATAATAAAAGAATAAATAACGCTGCAGCGCCGTATGTGCCTAAGCGACTATCTTTCATAATGTCGAGTTTTTGTTCGACAGTCCAACCGCCCCCAAAACCGTCCCAAGCATCAGCCCAACCATCTTCATGAAAAGCGCCTGTCACCAATATGCTTGCTGCCATAGCCATCAGCACAGCAATTGTTTTGGGTAAATATTGTGCTGAAGCGGCATAAATTAACGCACAAATAATACCAACAAGCAGGCCAACAAGAGCAAAGTATCGACTTGCTTGATTGAGTTGCTCAGCACTAATTTCGTCAGGTAAACGCACCGGTATACGGGTGAAAAAACTAATGGCTAATAATAGTAGCGTCACTTGTGGGTTGATTTTTTGTCGAAAACTGCACACGATAAACTGTCCTTGGTAAGGTGGTTAATGCTAAACGACCTTAGTTACTGCGGCTTGTTCAAAACTTGCCATATCATTATAAAAACCCACTGCTGCTTGAATGAGCGGTAAAGCTAAAGCAGCCCCAGTACCTTCTCCTAAACGTAAGCCAAGATCTAATAGTGGTTTTACAGCCAGCCATGCCAGCATTTTGTCGTGCCCTTGCTCTCCAGAGCAATGAGCAAAAATCATGTAGTCTTTCACTACAGGGTTTATTTGCACAGCAACCATGGCGGCAGCGGTACAAATAAAGCCATCAACGAGTATAGTCATACCTTGCTCTGCTGCAGCTAGCATGGCACCCGTTATTTGCACAATTTCAAAGCCCCCTAAGCAAGCCAGTAATTGTATGGGATCTGCTAGTTTACTTGCATGTAATTTAAGCGCCTGTTCAACCACTTGCTGTTTTTTAATAACAACCTCAGCAGATATACCCGTACCTTTTCCCACTGTGTCTACTGCTGAGAGTTGCATAATGGCAGCCATAATCGCTGACGCAGCGGTAGTGTTGCCAATGCCCATTTCACCAAAGGCAATTAAGTTACAGCCGTTTTCCTTGGTTTTTTTGATCAAAGACTTCGCTTTGTTAAAACCTGCTGTAACGGTTGCTTCCGTCATCGCCATTTTTAGGTGTAAAGGCTGCGTAATACCGCCTAATCTTTGGTTAATTACATTTAACTGTGGCGCTGGCTTTTTCAAAATACCTGCATCAACTACACTTAATTGCCAGCCTAGCTGCCGACAAAATACACTAATGGCTGCACCGCCTGTAGCAAAGTTAGCCACCATTTGCCCTGTTACTTCACTTGGGGCAATAGAAACACCTTCAGCAGCAACACCATGATCTCCCGCAAAAATAATAAGCGTGGGTTTATCAATAGTTAATGGGACAAGTAACGTTGATGATTCAGGCTGCTCTGCGCTAGTTGCCTGTACTCGTGCTAAAGCTTTGGCAAGGGTTTCTAGTTGCCCTAGTGCTCCTAAAGGTTTCGTTTTACCGTCAATAGTGGCTTGAATTTGCTGATCAAAATTATTGGTTATCGGCGTAATTTTAAATTGCATGTTTGTCTATTTTTTTTATTTGTTTTGTTTATATGATCGGGAATACCAATGGCTTTTGTATAATTGCTCTAGTGAAATAATTTATGCGATAAGCCTTTGCATAAATTACAACACAATTTTCGGCCAAACTTTTCCACCTTCATCCCGATATAAAGTTACTTTAATCAAACTGGCATAAGATACGTCAATTGCGTGCATATGCACTGTGCCTGGCATAGGTAAATTTAACATTCTAGCAAGTAAATGTTTGATCACACCGCCATGGGTAAAAACCAGAGTATTATGGTGGTTGTTATTTGCGCAGAAACTTAGCCACCAGCTATCAACACGGTTAACAAAATCAGCCATTGTTTCACCATTAGGCGGCTGATTATGCCAAGGGTTTTGCCAAAAATCACCTATTGCGCTGGTGTTGGGTTGTTTATCTATTTGCCATAAAGCTTGATAACTTTTACCATCCCAGTCGCCAAAGTCCATTTCTTGTAATTTATTTTCCACCTCTAGTGATAAATTTTGTTGCTGGCAATAAATATTAGCTTGCTCATAACATCGAATTAATGGTGAGCTAATACAGCGATCTATATTGTTTAGCTGCTCTGTCGCCCGTGCTATTTGCTCAATCCCCACTGCTGATAAAGCCACATCTGTTTTACCGGCTAAAATTCCTGGTGTGGCAATTTCACCATGGCGTAATAGATAAAGTGTACTTTCACCTAAAAGTGCCTGTTTTGATATTTTCTTTTCCAATACTCATCACCCATCGTTGCGAATATAAAAGCCTAATAAAACAATTTAAATAAAAAATTATATTAAGGGAACTTTTTAAGATTTGATCACTCTTAATAAGTGTATGTTTTATTTCCCTTAGTGTTTTATTTTTATGCGCCTATGTTAATAGGCGCATTTTTTTTGCCAAAAATATACTTGTCAGTGGTCTTTAGCTGCACTCTCTTCTGCTACCTTATCGTTTGCCTGCTTTAATCGTACCGGCATTTACAGCAATCTTACTATTTATTTGCCTTTTTTATTGATTAATTTGCTATGACAGTAAAATTATTTTATCTAACGGTTGCCCCCCTTATTGTTATGTTATAACATATCAAACAGTAAGCGATACAATCATAATACTGGTGAATAAAATGCGAAGAATATCAAAAATAGCGGCCTTAATAGGCTTGCTATTACCGACTAGTTTATTAGCACAGTCGATCCAAGGAGAAGTAAGGAATAACAATGGCCAAGCTATTGCTGGGGCAGCTGTACGCGTTGAAGGTACAGATAAGGTAACCATCACAGATGAAAAGGGCCGCTTCGTTATTGACGGCCTTATTTCTGGCATGAATGAATTTCATATTACTGCGTCAGGTTTTGCGCACCTTCATCAAGATATTGTTTTGTCTGACGATGAAACAAAAACCTTATCATTGGTGTTAACCCGTTCACCTATTGAAGTAATAGATGTTGTTGCCACACCTATTCATATGTCGGTAATGGAATCTGCAGCACCAGTGAGTGTGCTTTCTGGCGAAGCATTACGTCGACAGCAAGCCGCTACGTTAGGCGATAGCCTAGAAAAGTTACCGGGTGTACAAACTAATTTTCATGGCAATGTCGCAAGTACACCGATTATTCGTGGTTTAAGTGGCCCTCGCGTAATGATTGCGCAAAATGGCTTAGACGCGAGTGATGTGTCAAGAGTGGGCCCTGACCACTCTGTTGCTTCTGAAGCGTCTACTTCTCAACAAATTGAAGTACTTCGCGGCCCAGCAACTCTATTCTATGGTAGCGGCGCTGTGGGTGGTGTTGTCAATGTGGTTGATGGCCGCGTACCGTCAGACAGCACAACACAAGGTGAGTGGTTACTTGAAACCAACTCTGTAGATGATCGTAAACTCGCGTCATTTAACTTAACCACAGGCACTGAGTCATTTGGCTTTTATGCTGATGGCTATTGGCGTGAGTCAAACGACTATGAAGTCCCCGTAGCTGCCGAGATAGACGAAGACGGGCATGAACATGCAGAGGAGCACAACACGGGCAAGTTTACTGTGGATAACAGTGCTGAAAAATCGAATGGTTTTACTTTAGGTACAAGTTACTTGTTTGACCAAGGTTATATTGGGGTTGCTGTAGAACAGTTTAACCGTGAATATGGTGTACCTGGTCACTCGCATGGCGACGAAAGCGTATATGCTGACTTAGAACAAACGCGAGTGCAATTGCTAGGTGAATATAACTTTAAAAATCAATTTATTAAAAAAGTAAAATTAGCCTCAGGTTTTACTGATTATGAACACGCCGAAATAGAAGGCGGCGTAGTAGGAACATTATTTGAGAACCAAACCCAAGAAGTAAAATTGGATGTTACCCACAATATTTTAAACCACTGGAATGGCGGCATTAGCTTTCACTTTAAAAATAGCGATGTAGCAGCACAGGGGGCCGAGGCTTTTACCCCTCCTTCAAAAGCACAGACGCTCGCTGTAGCCATCATGGAAGAAAGACATTTTGGCGATGTATTGTTGCAACTGGGTGCGCGAGCTGAACAGGTAAAACTCACCGCAGATAACGTGTTACTACCTACTTTAGAAGCCCATCACCACGAAAGTGAAGACGAGCATGACCACGCACACGACGAACAAACAAGCAGTACGCGAGTATTCGCTGTTGATCATAAGTTCACCCCGGTAAGTTTATCTGCAGGTTTAGTGTGGGACTTTACACCGGGCTACAACCTAGGGCTTTCGCTTTCGCGCTCTGAACGCGCACCGTCAGCGTCTGAGTTGCTGTCGTTTGGCCCACATATTGGTACTAGCTCTTACGAAATTGGCGCCTTGTTTTCAACCCATGCAGATAGTGGGTTAATTGGCTTATCAAACAAAGTAATTGACCTTGAAACCGCCAACAATATCGACTTAGCGTTTAGAAAAACACAAGGTGAAATCGCCTTTGTCTTTAATGCTTTCTATAATCAAGTCGACAATTACTATTATCAAGCTGACACTGGGCTTTATGCTGAAAGTGGACACGACCACGGTGATGAGGGGCACGATCATGACGAGCATAGCGATGAATTGCCGGTTTACCTTTTTCAAGCGGATGACGTAGTACTACACGGTTTTGAGGCACAAGTGGCTTGGCAAGTTAGTGATACTTTTAAAACAACCGTATTTTCTGATTATGTCCGCGCTAAATTAAAAGACGGTGGTAATTTACCACGTACACCACCACTGCGATTTGGCACACAATTTAGCTACGAAAATGAAAAGCTTAGTGCACACCTTGATATTACACGTTATCAAGATCAAAGCGATACGGCTGAATATGAAATGCCAACCGATGGTTACACCCTGGTAGATGCTAGCGTTTCTTACGACTTAGACCTATTAAATCATGATGTTGCGCTGTATTTAAAAGCAACTAATTTAACAGACACCGAAGCACGCGTGCATACCTCCTTTATTAAAGACATTGCCCCACGCCCTGGCCGTAGCATTGCTATTGGCATTAGAGGCTACTTCTAATAAAAACACTCATATCAATTTAGTAAAATTGACCAATTAAGGAAAATTATTTGTGAAAAAATCATTCCAACTTAACCTGATTGCGGCTTCTATCGCTGCCTTATTTCTCAGTGGCTGTGGCGATGCAGAAACAAACATCATTGAGAAAGAGCCAATCTCTGTGCCTGACGACCATGACCATGACCATGACCATGATGACGAATATACCATAGAGTCATTAGGACGATTAGCCGTGTTACCTGCACAGGGTAATACAGCAACTGTTTATGATTTAGACCAAGGTGATTTACTAGAGTCCTTCTCATTGATTCATGATGACAATACTTTAACCGCTTCAGCAAGCTACCGCTTTGCCGTAATTACTAATAGAGACAATGATTATGTTGGCTTTATTGATGGTGGCTTATGGCGTGAAGATCACGTTGCCCACCTACATGATTACCAACAAGCGCCTGTTATGAGTGAGTATCAACTCAATGGCAGTGCGCCTACGCACATCATGAAAAGTGATGATGACATGATTATATTTTATGACGGTGATGCAGACTCAGGTGTACCTGCGGCTGTTCAGGTGTTACAAGATACGGATATTAGCAGTGAAAAAAGCGAACTTGCTCATATTAATTACAGCATAAATATGCACGGTGTGGCCTTATCTCAGGATGATTATTTATTAAGTACTATTCGCCGTGACGCTGCTGATAGTACTTCTGCAGGAACCTTACCCGATCAAGTAGGTGTTTTTCATTTACATGGCACTGAATATGAACAAGAGCAAATTTTAGACCTAACCTGCCCCGATTTACACGGTGCAGCGCAAAATGATGACTATGTAGTTTTTGGTTGTAGCGATGGTGTATTAGTAACTCATGCACATGATGGAGAGTACGAAGCTGTTAAAATTGTGAATACCGAAGCCATTGGTACCTCCCGTATAGGTACTCTTTATGGCCATGAAGAAAGCAGCTCATTAATTGGTATTGCGTCAGACGCTTTAGTTGCCATCAACCCTAGCGTCAATACTATGGAAAAAATTGAGTGGCAACTAGCAGACGATGTTAGCGCTGTTTCTTATAGCTTTTCACATGAAGCAAAGTACTTTTTAGTCTTAGATAACACAGGCTACCTTAATATTCTTAACTCACACGCGCATGATGGCGAAGCACACTGGGAACTGGTGACGAGTTTAGATATTTCAACAGAAGATGTAACGACCATGCCTGAAGGCTTGTCTTTTAGTATGACTGTTGCCCAAAATGGTGATTACGTGTACGTTGCTGACCCTATAGCGCAACACGTGCTGCAAATAAACTTAGACACTTTAAGCATTGAAAAAGAATATGCGGTAGGGTTTTCACCAAAAGCACTCACTTGGCTAGGTATCGCTGAAGAAGCACATGATGATGACCATATTCACTAGTCACGCCGAGTAACTACGGACAGTTTAATAAAGGGTTTCAAGAGATGAAGCCCTTTTTTATGTCAATAATAAACTTATTACTTTATATTCATTACAATAGTAAACATTACTTGCTACAGTGCTTAATAGCTTCACAGGCATTAGCCAATAACACAACAAAAACATAAGGCTGAACCATAATTAACGCGTTAAGCGAAATGAATTTGAGAGCAAAATGAATAAAGTTGATAAAATTATCTTACATGCAGAACAACATTGTAAAAAAAATGGCACGCGGTTAACCCCTAAAAGAACGCAAGTGTTGTCATCACTCATTCAATCAGAAAAAGCCCTTTCTGCCTACGATATCATCGACTTACTTGAGCAAAACTTTGGTGAAAAAACACCAGCGATGTCGGTATACCGCATTTTAGAGTTTCTTGAAAAAGAACACCTAGTGCACAAGCTAAGCTTGGCTAATAAATACGTCGCCTGCTCTCATATTACCTGTGATCATGACCATGGTGTACCGCAATTTTTAATCTGTGGTACTTGCCACCAAGTAGAAGAAATACGCATTAATAAATCGATAATTGAAGGGTTAAAACAAAATATAGAGCAGGTAGGATTTCAACTGGTTAGCCCTCAACTAGAAATGAACTGTCTCTGTAAAAACTGCGCTGAAAAATAGCGCTACAATCACACTTACGCGCGAGTGACCTGCTTCAAGAAGCTCGCTTCACTACCACTTTATCTTTCACTCAACCTCGCTCCCCCCATATACCTGCTCTCGCCACCCTAACATAACCATAAATAAATCAATTTTTTGCTAGGGGAACAATTAACATCTATTGAAATTAACCACTAATTTTGGTTAAATGGGCAGGTGGCCTTACCAATATTATTAATTAATTAACTAAAAAGAGTGTATTCAATGTTAGAAACATGGCGATGGTTTGATGAAAACGATTCGATTTCTCTAAAAAAAATAGCACAAGCTGGCGCAAAAGGCATTGTTAGTTCTTTGAATGAAATACCTACTGGCGAAACCTGGCCTTTGAGTAATTTATTATCAAGAAAAGCAATGATAGAAGCGGCAGGTTTATCATGGAGTGTTATTGAAAGTATCCCTGTTCATAATGATATAAAAACCAGAAAAGGTAACTTTCAACAATTGATAGAAAACTATAAACAGTCCATTATCAATGCCGCTGAAGCAGGTATTAAAGTTGTTTGTTATAACTTTATGCCTGTGGTTGACTGGACCAGAACAAACCTAAACTTTCCAATAGAAAACACGGGGTCAGCATTACGTTTTGATATGGTTGACTTTGTTGCTTATGATATTTTTATTCTTGAAAGACCTAATGCCGCACAAGATTATTCAAGCGCGTTATTTCAAGAAGCACAAGCCTACTTCAATACCATGACCTCAGAACAAGCACGCTTACTTGAAGGGAATATTATTGCAGGCTTACCAGGGGGTGAAGGCTCTTATACCCGTGATTCTATTAAAGCAGCCATTGCTGAATTTATTGAGTTAGGCGAAGACGGCCTGAGAGAAAATCTTATTCTGTTTTTGTCAGAAATAGTGCCGGTTGCCGAATCTGTTGGGGTAAATTTATGTATTCACCCAGATGATCCACCATTTTCATTATTTGGTTTACCCCGCGTGGTTTCAACGCAAGAAGATATACGTAAACTATTTGCAGGCGTAAACAGCAGAGCAAATGGTTTAACCTTGTGTGCTGGCTCTTTTGGTGCGCGTGCCGACAACAACCTTGTTGCTATGGTCAAGGAGTTTGGCCCTAAAATTCACTTTGTGCACTTAAGAAATGTTATACGTGAAGATAATGGTTCTTTTTATGAAGCAGAGCACCTCGACGGTGACAATGATATGGTAGGTTTAATTGACGCATTATTGTCAGAAGAAGACAGAAGAAAAGCCTCAGGTGAAGAAATGAGCATTCCAATGCGACCTGATCATGGTCATTTACTCGATGATGAAGCAGACCAACCCGATGTTAAGCCTGGTTATTCTTATCTTGGCCGTTTAAAAGGTTTAGCGGAACTACGTGGTGTAATTCATGCAATATCACACCTAAAGCAAACACAACGCAGTTAGCAATATACAGCAATAAAGCCGACAGTTGCTTCGCTTCATTGACTGATATAACAGCAATGAAGTGAACAACTTTCAGGGTTTTTAACGCAACAAATATAAGGCGTTTACCTTAACCATGACGACATTACTCTCAAAAAACTCACAATTCAATAAAGATATACAAACAACGCAATACCCACCAACAAACACCTCGCCAGGCATAGTGCATATAGGCATTGGCGCTTTTCATCGCGCGCACCAAGCTGTTTTTACTGATGACTTATTAGCGTCTGGCGACACACAATGGAAAATAACAGCAGTTAGCTTACGCTCGCCAACAATTAGAAACATACTGCAACCACAAGATAATTTATATTCTGTGGTTGAGCGTTCTGTTGATAAAGATAATATTCGTATTATAAGTGCAATTGATCACGTACTTGTCGCGCCAGAAAACCCTCAAGCCGTGGTTAATGCTATCGCTGAACCCACAACAAAAGTTGTGACAATAACAGTGACAGAAAAAGGCTATTGCCGTGACAAAACGGGGCTTCATTTAGACAAGGATAATGCCTTAATTAAACATGACCTAAATAATTTAGCAATGCCTAAATCATTACCTGGTTTTATTGTTTCTGCTTGTCAAAAACGCCGCGTATCTAATGAAAAACTAACAATAATTAGCTGCGATAACTTACCGGCTAATGGCGACATTACCAAAGCTATTGTTATGGAGTTTGCCAACCATGTAGATCCCTCATTAGCGCATTGGATTACTGACAATGTGCACTTTTGTAACTCCATGGTTGACAGAATAGTCCCAGCAACCACCGATGAAGATATTGCGCAAATATCGACAATATTAGGATACCAAGACAATGGCGTGGTGATTACCGAACCCTTTAAACAATGGGTAATTGAAGATAACTTTGCCTCTGACAAGCCAAACTGGCAAAAAGCAGGGGCGATATTGGTTGATGATGTAACCCTGTATGAAGACATGAAATTAAGGCTTTTAAACGGGGCTCACTCTACATTAGCTTATATTGGCGCCTTAATCGGGTACGAGTATATTCATGAAGCAGTCAACGACGAACATTGCTTAGCCTTTGTAAAACTATTACAGCGCGAATTATTAACAACACTACACGATGTTCCCAATATAAACTTACCTGAATACGCAGCAACAATATTAACGCGATTTGCTAATAGCCGAGTACCTTACAAAACGATGCAAGTAGCGAGTGATGGTTCTCAAAAATTACCACAACGGTTGTTACAACCTGCTCAAGTTATTTTAGAAGCAGGTCGCGTACCTTTACCTATTTGCTTTGTTATTGCTTGTTGGTGCTACTTTCTCGAGGGAAAAAATGAGATGAAAGCGCCACTGGTCATTAACGACCCTCAAGCAGAAACATTAACAACGTTAGCAGTGCTGCATAAAGACAACGAGGTTAAGCAGGTAACCACAATTTTAGCAGCATCGGGTATTTGTCATAGTCAGCAATTAAATAATGACGCTTTTATTCACAGTATCGTCACATTTTTACGCAGTATTCATCAACAGGGTATCAAGCCGTCACTTATTGAGTTTCTTGCGACTAAATAATACAGGGTAAACAGCGTATAAACCTCACGAATAAGGGGGTACGCTGTACCAGAACCGCTCTTTTGTGCTAAAGCACTACCCTGATAGCCGACTTACTGATTACTTTTTATTACTTAAATCGTTGGCAAAATAATTGCTCGCGGCAACTGTTGCATTTTCAATATGTTTTTTCATGGCTTTTTTTGCTTTTGCTGGCGACCTTTGCTCTAAGGCAGCGACAATATCTTTATGATCTTGAATAGCAGGATGCACACCTTTTTCACGTAATCGAATGGCAAATGCTGAACTTAAATCTGACTGGCTTCTTAACTGCCATAGCCAGTCTACTACCGATAATATGGCGCTATTATGGCTTGCTTGCGCAATAATTTTATGAAACTCCCCGTCAGCTTTTTCAGAATTATCTGGACGCTTTTCTTCTTCTTCCATGTCAACAATCGCGTCTTTTAACTGCTTTATTTGCTCATCAGTAATATTTTTTGCGGCTAGGGCACACGCTTCTGACTCTAAAATAGCTCTAATTTCGAGAATTTCAAAAGGCCCTATACCCTTGTCTTCTAATGTAATAAAAGGTTTTTTTTGCGTAACATAAATACCCGAGCCTGTTCTAATTTCAATAATGCCTGAAAGCTCTAAAGCAATCATAGCTTCACGAATAGTTGGCCGGCTAACATTGAGTTTTTCAGCAAGATCTCGTTCAGAAGGGAGGCGACTTCCTGGTAATACCACCCCATCACTCACAAGCTTAGACAGTTGTTCTGCAACTTTCACATAGAGTCGCTCTGTCTTAATTACTTGTAATTCCATACATTTCCTTAATATAAATGTAAGTTCTCTGCGAACTTAGTCGTCAAATCACAACTATCACGAAACGCAATATATTACCAAAGTAAATGCTGTTTAGGGATAATCATTTAGATAATAAATTTAATTTTTTCTGGTCTATAAATTGTTTTTTATAGCAAGATCCATTATGGTAAAGTGGCTTGACCAATAGTAAAGTATTTAACAGACAAATTTAGAGTAAGTCAATTACCAATAAAGCTCGCTTTTACCTTTTTAATGAAATAAAAGCTAATGCAACGAGTAACAACCAATGGCAATGAACGAATGACAAAATTCAAAAGTAAATTTTCAAAAACTCTCGCCCTTTTCTTACCTGGCATCTTTCTTTTAGGTTTTAATATTGGCACAGGCAGTGTAACCGCCATGGCTAAAGCAGGGGCTACTTATGGTATGTCTTTATTATGGACTATTGTAGCTTCTTGTTTAACAACCTACTTTATGATCAATTTATATAGTCGATATACATTAGTCACGGGGGAAACTGCCCTGCAAGCCTTTAAAAAACATATTCACCCAGCCTTTGGTATATTCTTCATTATTGCACTCACCTCTGGGGTAACAGGTAGTGTAATGGGGGTAATGGGCATAGTTGCTGACATGTGCCATGCTTGGTCAAAAACGGTAGTTGATGGAGGCATTGCGCCCATCTATTTTGCTGTTTTCTTTATTTCGATGGTTTTTTATATTTTTTGGCATGGTAAAACACAGTTTTTTGAACGCTCATTAGCGGTAATTGTTGCCATTATGTCTGCATGTTTTTTAATAAACTTTTTTATTATGATGCCACCTCCTATGGAAATTATACAGGGAATGATACCCAATATTCCTGCCGTAACAGATGGAGACAAAGGCCCTTTTCTTGTTATTGCATCATTAGTAGGTACTACCGTTTTTTCCGGCTTATTCATTATTAGAACCACCTTAGTTAAAGAAGCTGGGTGGACTATTAACGACTTTGGTAAACAGCGAAATGATGCCATTGTTGCGGTAGTGTTAATGTTTGTGATCAGCGCATCAATTATGGCTGCAGCAGCAGGAACGCTTTATATTGAAGGTATAGGGCTAAGCAACGCATCTCAAATGATAAGTATTTTAGAGCCCCTTGCCGGTTCATTAGCAACGTCTATATTTGCTATTGGGATTATTTCGGCGGGTGTCTCGTCTCAGTTTCCTAATATTTTAATGTTGCCGTGGTTATTGTGTGACTACAACGAGTCTAAAAGAGACATGACTTTACCTAAATATCGAGTAATGGTGCTTATTATTTCGTTGCTTGGTTTAGTCGTGCCTGTGTTTGAAGCTCGTCCTATTTTTGTCATGATCATCTCACAGGCATTTAATTCCATTATTTTACCCGCCACGGTTGCAGGTATTTTTTATTTGACCAATAGAGCAGATTTAATGGGACAATATAAAAATACTCGAACAGCCAATGTGATTTTATTACTTATCCTACTATTTTCAATTTTCACTGCAAGCATAGGGCTTAAAGGTGTCTTTGAGTTATTGAGCTAATATTTATGAATAAAGAAATAAACGCGCTAGCATACGTGCCCCTAAAACAGCTAAACAATCGAGTGTGGAGAACATATAACGGTGGCGCTTTAATCGACCGCTGGAAAGGTGTTAGCCCAGAAATAGATGCTGACATGCCTGAACAATGGATTATGTCAACAATCACTGCTAGAGGCAAAGATCGACCTGAGGACGAAGGCCTCACTATGCTTAAAACCCCCCTTGGTGACATGAGTTTAAAAGACTTAATAGCATCAAATAAATCTTTATTTTTAGGTGAGCGTTTAGCCAATAAATTTGGTACAACTGGCGTATTGATAAAAATGCTCGACTCTAACGAACGACTTACAATACAGGTTCACCCAGATAAAAAATATGCTCAAGACATGTTTCAATCTAACTTTGGCAAAACCGAATCTTGGTATGTATTGAATACACGCGAAGTAGGTGGTGAAGACAGTGTAATTTATATGGGCTTTAAAGAAGGTGTCACCAAAGAGAAGTGGGCTGCACTTTTTAAACGCCAAGATATTCAAGGCATGCTTGATAGTTTACATAAATTTAATGTAAGCCCTGGAGACGCTTTTATGATTTATGGTGGCGTCCCTCATGCCATTGGTAGTGGCTGTTTTTTGATGGAGGTTCAAGAGCCAACTGATTACACCATGCGGGTAGAGAAAGTAACCCCTGCAGGGCTTGAAATAGCGGGCGTATCAATACATCAGGGCTTAGGCGAAGAGAAAATGTTAGACTGCTTTCATTATGATGCATGCACATTTGAAGAGGCGGCTAGACGTTGGAAGATAACGCCATCAGTATTAGCAGGCTCTGAGGATTTCACCTTAAAATCAGTCTTTAATGAAACCCATACAGACTGCTTTGGCCTGAAAGAGTTAGATGTAGACGGTAAATGCGCTATTAAAGGTAATGGTACTTTTTTTGTTGCGGTTATTTATTCTGGCGCTGGCACTATTCTATGTCACAATAAGGAATATTCTTTTAAACAAGGCGATGAAATATTTTTTTCTGCTGCCATTGAAAAGATAAGCTTTCATTCAGATGAACCGGCTAAAATTTTACTTTGTTACCCGCCTAATGTGCGTGATTAGTACCAACCTTAAGCCACTTATTTCCCAAACGGGTTTATTAATCCGTTTGGGTCTTAATGATAGCCACATCAATCTTTGTCTTGCTCACTTTAGTAACAATCATTAAAGATCTGGCTTAATACGCTTGTTTTCCTTACTTCATGCAAGCCAGAAAGTTCCCTAATAAAAAGTCTAAAATTAATCTAAAGACAGCTTACATATTTAGAAACAATTAGGCTGGTCTTAATCTACAAACAATGAAATTTATTGAATGCTTAAAAGGTCTTTTCAGTCACCCTCTTTTATAACCCCTTTTTACTTAACCTTATAGGCATTTTTTATCATGACACTCTTTAAACCCTTTCTAATTAGCGTGCTAATTTCACTGAGCTTTATGTCGGAAGTAGCACTAGCCAAAGATGTAAATATCGATGTAAAAATACAACCCAAAGTCATTTTTTTTGACGTTAACGAAACATTGTTAGATCTGGGTAATGTTGGTAAATCAGTATCTAAAGCACTCGGCGGACGAGATGAACTTGTCCCTTATTGGTTTACAACAATGTTGCATTACTCATTAGTCGGCAACATGATTGGTGAATACAATAGCTTTGGTGAAATTGGCATCGCCTCATTAGAGATGATTGCTAATCAGCAAAACATACCACTAACAAAAGAAGAAGCACGTAAGGCAGTACTTACTCCTTTTAGAGATTTAGCCCCTCACCCTGATGTAGTTGAAGGATTAACAAAATTACGTGCAATGGGTTATACCTTGATCACATTAACCAACTCGTCTGATGCAGGTATTGCTGCTCAACTAAAAAATGCCAAGCTAGCAGAGTATTTTGACGGTTCATTAACTGTGCAAAACTTACAAACCTTTAAACCTGACTTAAAAGTTTATCAGTGGGCGCAAGAGCGAATGAATGTTACTCCTGAAGATGCCATGCTAATTGCCGCGCATGCTTGGGATATAGCGGGTGCTGAAAAAGCGGGATGGCGCACAGGTTTTATTCTTCGCCCGGGCAAAGCGCTTTACCCGCTTGCCGGAAAACCAGACCTTACAGGTAAAGATTTATTGGAAATAGTTGACCAATTAGCAGCGAATAAAGCTGACTAACTTTATTCATTTAACTCGTATATATGTGCCACAAATCCTATTGTTGCACATATAATCAAATCACTAATTATTAATAAAGAAGGCAGAAATACACTCATTTACTATCACTTATCTTTACTTGGCACATAAATCAAACTGCCGTCTTCCATTTGATAAGTTTCTCCAGCCTTAGTGCCTTGCCCTTCGCCTATTTCACCATTAGATTCATAACGGGTAAGTTTTTCGCCATCTTTTACGGTTATTTTCATATCCACTTTACCAGGATTCTCAATAACAACAACGTCTTTATTAGAGAATGGACTTAAAGGATTCGCCGCAATTACTGCCAGTAAAATACCGATAATAACCAAAAACAAATCAACTAAATTAACCACCGACAGAATAGGGTCGTCTGCTTCGTCACTATCAAGAAAGCGCATTTACTTGCTCCTTCGCTTTACTTTCTCGCTCTAAATCACGTAATTCTTCTAACAAGAATCGACGTTTTACTGTCAGCACCGCAAAAGTAATACTCGCCGCAACCAAAGAAAGTATTACAGCAGAAAAAGCGACAACCATATTACTTGAAACTTCACTGACTTGACCTTCTCCTAATGCTAATAAAGCAGGGCCAATAGAAATCATCGTAGCAACTAGCCCTAACATTGGCGCAGTACGAGTAACAATACGTAAATTTTCTAAGCGTTTTAATATCCACAACTCTACATCATCACTGTTAAACGCCGCCAATGTCTGGCTAAAGTTTGCAACTTCAGACGCATAAGCTTTACGTTTACGCTGCCAACACTCCATGAGGAATGCTCCTAAGGCAAGTAGCGAGTAAGCTAACGAAATTAAGATTAATGACATGATGGGAAATAAGAAGAAACGTGTTAAATCGTATAATACACTTTCAAATTCGTTCATTTTCGGGTTCCTAAAGAGTTAATTCTGTGTTGATTCATTCGTTGCTGATGTATTACCCCCCCCATAATTAGCCCAAGCATAATTAAAGCAATGAATATACGAATAATATCTGACGATGTTTGTATAGGTTGTTCTGGCACTTGCTGCAAGGTTTGCCCTGCCACTGATTTACTACCACCGCTTTGCCCGGCATTCAGTCCATAACCGCCTACTAATTCAGATAAAAAGTCCGCTGTTTTTGGGGCTGCTTGATGTTGTGGGTTTTCCTCTAACAACTTTTCGTAGCGCATCGCTAGTGCCGTTTTTGCTTGATCACTTGCTTGCCAATAATCTTTACGAATTGCCTCTGCCATACGCTCAATAATTTGCATTTGGGCTATGGGTTGTTGTTCATCAAACCATTCGTTTAGACCTAATTCATATTTGTCTTCGACAAAAACCTCACTGATTGCTTCCCATTGATCGTTACGAATCATATCTGGCGCTGTTGCTTGCCAACCAAACACATTATTTACGGTATCTAAAATTTCTAATGCGCCAGCATAGCCCTCGCCTTGCATGGCGGTAATCCAATTAGGATTAAGATAGCGGGCTCGCATTTCTTCGCTAATAAAGTCTGCCGCGTTAACAACACGCCCGGTTGTTTTACGTAAGTCACTGACATATAACGCCGGTGACATTCCATTGATTGACCTTACCGCTGCAGCCATTCCTCCTAAAAATTCAAAAGGATGATCGGTTGATAACATGCCATGCAGATTACTTGACCGCGACATTATTGCGGCATCGACACCTTTCAATTGTTGACCAAATAAGTTGATTCCGTGGCCAACACTTACTCCCCAACCTTTGCGTCCATAGCCATATTGTAAACGTGCTAAATATTGTTCAGCTAATGCGCCATCACCTTCCCAAGAGGTTGAGTCCATCGCTAAACTCGTCACACCCGTGCCATAGTCACCAGGTTCATTACTAAAAATTCTAAGCTCAGCTAAGTCTTTGGCCTGCGCTTGAGTAATGCCCTTGCTCATTAGCTCAGTTTTCGTTACTTGTGCATTTAAAGCAATGACATTGCCGTCATCTAGATCAACTAACCGTGCAATAGCATCTGCCAACAAGCCCATAAAACCATCAAATTGATCGCGATAAACACTGGTTACCTGAATAACAACGTCGATACGTGAATGAGAAAGTTCAGCTTGTGGAATAATAGCAAGTCGACTAACTCGACCATTACGGCCCCAAACAGGTTTTAACCCTAAGGAACGTAATACTTGACCTTCAACAACCCCCATATGGCGCTGAGCCTCACCAGACCATAATGAAAAAGCAAGCTTGTCTGGATATTCTTGATGCTCTCTTTTATAACTTTCAATAAGCTGTTCAAGCATTGCTGCGCTGGCTTCATATGCCGACGGGGTAGGTATTTTAAGAGGATCAAAACCATAAAGGTTAGTACCATTCGTTGTTTCAGGCATACGCACAGGATCGCCCCCTAAACCCGCCGCAATAAAACCACCCTGTAGAGCTTTCAGTAATGCCGGTATTTCTTGATTATTAATAAGGTGTTGATAATTCAATTGCGCTGTTTTCAATAGCGCTATTAATGGTTCATTTTCTGTTGGTAAAACCCGACCAATAACGGCTTTCTTTAATAAAATCATTGCTTTGCTTTGTTTGATATTATCAATGTTTTTTGCTAAAAGCTCTTCGCCATTTTCGCCTGCGGCAATGAAGTAATCTGGCCCTAATTGTTGTAATACCGTCAACAATAAATGTTCCGACTCACTACTTTGTCCGTATGTATGTAAACCTAAAGGCGTAACCGTCGCTGCCAAGGCATGTAAATGGTTGTGCAATGCTTGATAAAAACTGTCAAAGTTAGCCTTTATTTGTTGCTCACTAAAACCCAGTTCAGTGTCCAACGACATATTTTTCGCTTGGGCTAATAACCTGGCTTGCACCTCATTCTTTACTTGCCCTTCTGATAATAATTCATACTCATGAACCAAGTCATGAATATCTAACAATTCTTTATATAACCCAGAAGGTGCAAATGAGGGTGTTTGATGACTAAGCGTTGTTGCACGACCGCGACGCCTTGCTTGTAAAGCTTCAGTGACATTATCTTGAATATAAGGATAAATAACCGGCATGTTACCTAAAGTTAAGAAAGGATAGTCATTGCTACTAAGTCCTCTCGCTTTACCGGGTGTCCATTCCTGAGTACCGTGTGTACCAAAGTGAATCAAGGCATCAGTTTGGCGTAATTGCAATGCAAGATACGCCGCTAAATAGTAATGATCTGGCGGTACTTTAGTATCATGAGTGTCTGCCCCGACTTTCCCCGATCGAGGTGGTTGCGGCATCACCAATAAACTTCCCCAACGCGCAGCGGGTATAATAAACGCAGATTTATTATTAATATTCCGTAAAGCCCAATGAGAATCAGGTTTTCCCCATTTATCAGTCACTTCTGTTTGAATCAATTCAGGTAGCTTCTCAAACCAAGCTAGATAATCATCAATAGAGAGGCTAATAGCCAAACCTTGTTGCCATAAATCGAGCAGTTTTTCAGGATGGTACAAACCGCCGAGTAATAACTTACCTTGACTAATAACCTCTTCCTCTGTTTTTGTATCGACTTGATATCCTGCAGCCGCTAAACCTTTAGTCACTAACGACACACTGGTTGGAATATTGAGATTTGAGGCTGACATGTTTTCTTCACCTGATGGTGTATTCCAAAACATCAACGCTAGACTTTTATCTTTATTAGGTAAGGTTTGTAAACGGACTAAGGCTTTTAATTTGCCTAGCAATAGAGATACTTGCTCATCAATAAGCTGTGCTTCACCATTATGTATTGCAGCGATAACGATGGGATCCGTCATACCCCAGCCTTCAGGCACAGCCATCAAAGTTGCAGCCGTATTCGACGCAAGCCCTTCTGGCGAAGACAACCAATCTTGCTCACTCCCATCGCGGTAAGTTAGCGCTTGCAATACGGGAACATTTAATTGTAAAAACTCGGCTTTGCGCGCTTCGCCATTTTGCATGTGGGTCATATTAACCATAACACTTGGGTTAGCATCTTGCCAAAATTGAGTTAACCCTTTATCTTCAGTGCTTTTAAACCACATAAGCACTGGTGTTAACCCTGCTGCTTTGGTGCGTACATACAAATCATCTAAAAAATTAGTTTGCATATCACGAATTAAACTATTAGAAATCACAAAACCAATAAGTGGTTTATCTTTTAGAGATACATCACTCGCTAAAAAATCAGTTAAGCTGGCATACACTACATTGGGTGTGTACACACCTTGCTCTTTTAGTTGAACAGCTGGTGCTAAGGTAATGCTGGTTTCACCATTGTATAACGTTGCCACAGCAGCAAATAAGTACTGATAGTTTTGCGTAGTTCCATTGGCATAATAACCAATGAAACTACGTGCAACTTGCGGTGATAGTTGACCAAAGCTTGGTCTACCACCACCGACTTGAATCCACGGTACTTTTAGACCTGCGGTACCTTCAGGTAATGCACCCTCCGCCGCTGCTCTATCTGAAGGTCTAGGTCCATCTAGAATAATTAACGCAGCACTATTGAGTTTTTGCTCTGATAGCACGCCTACATTTTGTGCATTCACATACTCAACCCTAACCCCGTAATCTTTGCTAATCAGTGCTAGTTGCTCAAATTTATCTGCTGAAACAAAGTTCGAAGCAACAACAAGTACTGTTTTTGAGGTATTAGCAAAGGTTGAACTAGCGATCAAACCAAGAAATAAAATAAAAACTTTACCCATCATTAAAAACTCACCTGAGTACCTAAATAAAGGGTACGACCTTGTTCAACAAATTCAAATTCCTCTGATTCATCAGGTAAATATACATCCGTTATATTTTCAATACTGGCACGTAATAACCATTGCGAATTCATTCGGTAGTTTGCGCTCAGGTGCAATAATTGATAACTCGGTAACTTGGCATCATCAAGGTATTGCTCACCAACATATTCTAAACGCAATTGCGTATCTACATTTTCAACTGGTTGCCAAACAATTTCCGCATAACCTGAAGTTCTAGGTTTATTTTCTAATACCCTATCTTCAGTATTATTACGTGCATCAAGGTAATTGACGTTAGTTGAAACACTCACTTTATTAGATATTTTCCAACCTGCGTTCATTTCTACACCCGACAAGGTCGCACTTTTAATATTTCGATAGTTACGCAAAGCACCACGGCCATCACACCCTGATATACAAAAAGTCTCAATCAGACCTTGTGCCTTTGTTTCAAACATCGTCGTCGTTACATGCCAATCCTTTTCACCATATCGTGCTGATAGCTCGTACGACTTATTTGTTTCTGGTTGTAAATCAGGGTTACCTACAATATAAAATAAACCGCCTGCGGCAGACGTTTCATATTCACTTGAAAGTTGCTTTAAACTCGGCGCTTTAAAACCTTCACCATAACCGCCTTTAATAACCCAATGACCTTGGCTCCAAACCAAATAAGCGCGCGGGCTTGACTCCCAACCATAGGCATCATGATGATCAAACCTTCCACCTAACAGTAGTGAAAATTCGTTACTTATTGCCCAATCATCCTGAATAAAAGCAGATTGCTGAATAGATTCAGTCTCGCCTCTAGTATTAACAACACTGTCTTTAAGGTTCTGACGTTGCCATTGACCACCAAACTGAAGATGATGCATATCTAGCGTAGTACCTAATTTAACATCAGCGATATCTTCTGTTATTTCACTTGGAGATGTGACTGATATGTCATTCGTTCGGGTGTTTTTACGATCAACTTTAGTGCGATAAACTCGAACACTTGAATCACCCCACGCCCAATTACCTTGATGCTGCAAAGATAATTGTAAACGGTCAACTTCATCCTTGAAAACATAATAAGTTGAACTTGAAATAGTATCCCGCCAGCGGTAATCATCAACCACAGCAACAGAACCATTTAACGTTTGATTTTCTGCTGCCGCCCAATTTATTTGCAAACGAACATTATCCTTTTTTTGCCCTTCGATATCTGATTGGTTTGGATCAACGCGGCTAGGAACATCCGTTTGGTATTCACGGACCGCGGACACTCTAACCGTTAAATCATCATTAATAGCACCCGATGTAGAGGCATTCACACTATAGCTTTTCGCTTCTTCATCAGATAATTGCTGACCACCATTTAATGCTAGATTACTACGCCATTCTTTACTGACTTTTTTAGTAATAACATTAATAACACCTCCCAACGCATCAGTGCCATAGAGTGCTGAAATAGGTCCGCGAACAACTTCAATTCGTTCAATGTCGTTGACTGGAATTGAACTAAGTTCAAAATTAGAATGAGCAATTAAATCTGTAGAGCCACCAACACGTTGGCCATCAATTAAAATCAAGGTTTGGTCTGAATCCATTCCTCTAATTTCAATACCTTTACGACCAAAACCTACCGCAGTCAAATTGAGACCGGTTTGTCCACGCAAAGCATCTGATAAATCCATGATCACACGTCGGTTTAAATCTTCTTGATTAATAACACTGATACTTGCTGGCGCGACACTGAGTAACTTCTCAGAAGAACTTGAAGTGACAACAATTTGTTCAATATTTTGATCAGCACTTGCTGCTTGAATGGATAAAGAGATAACGCTTAAAGAGAGTAAAGTTGGGATAAGTTTTTTCATAGTGATAGTGGCACTGCTACATAGTAATTTAACCAACAAACGTCGGTAAACAGGGTTAAAAAAGATGAATTTATAAACTCAAACGGGTAAATAAATTTAGTGAGTTATTAATTTATAGAAATAAATTCTATTTGATATGTTATAACATATCAATAGGTGTTCTTGCTAAGATCAAAAAAAAGATGCTTTTAGTTGATTAGTTAAATAGAACTTAGCCTGAGTGGCTTGAGGTACAACTACCCCATAATGAGAAAGATGTGAATATTAAAATTATAAAACAGAGGATAACAACAGAAATATTGAGCTAGACCTTGTGAACAAATTATTTACTCAATGTAGTAATGTTCAAAAAAGAGATAATTTCCGCAGCATAGGATGATAAGTGGCTATGTTTAAAGCATACAACCCTCTAGCTCTATGCTTTTTAATTTCTGATAAGTAGGAAATAACTTATAAACTTGGCATCCCTGCAAGGCTTTTTGATTGAGACAAACTGTAGAGAAGGAGAATCACTATTTTTAACCCTTGAGCAGGTTATCCAGTTCTTTTCTGGCTAAGTACTTGTCCATGGTTGAGCGCAATAACTTGTATAGTAAAATTGAGCCGTCAATTTCTTCTTTACGGTTGGTTAAACTTTCAATATTTAAACCTAATGGTAAATCATACGGCACTAGCGCATCTAATATCTGCTGTAAGCTATTACAACAAATACGAATAGACTCATACAAAGGTTTTTCTGCATTCAATATACGCAAGCTGGTTGCTTCTGGAACACGCACACCTAGCCAGTCAATAAACTCTAACGTTTTTTTACTGCCGCATGGTGAGAAGGTTAAAATAATACGCTGTGGCTTTAACCCCTGTTTTTGGCATTCAATAGCGTAACGAGTTAGCATGTCAATAGTGGCTTGTGGATCATAAATCGCTTGTGAAATAAAGAAGTTACAGCCTTGTTGATGTTTTTCTATTAAGCGTTGATGTTCATTACCTTTTTTAGCATGACGCTCAGCAATGGTTATGCCGCCAATAAAAAAGTTATTCTGGTTTTGTACCAGCGTTTGATAAGCTTCACCAAGCGGTAAGCTAATATCATTATTTTTTGATGGGCTCCCTACCAACACTACATCACGAACACCAAACTTGTCCCATGCTTCATCTGCCCAATTATTAAAGGCTGTAACGTCTGACTGCACCACACTTTTATAGGTGATCACTGGACGTTTTGATTTTTTGTTTAATAACGATGAATATAAGCGTGGATCATGGGTGCTTTTAAATGGGAAAGGACGAGGAACATTGGTTCTTGAATCTTCATCTTGAATGTCATAAATAATTAGCCCGTCAAAGTCTATATCGCTGACACGATCCAGTAATTTAGTGGCGATATCTTCTACTTGTTCAATAGGGGTATCACTTTTTGGCGGTGTAGTGCCAATAAAGTAAACACCACGGGAATTATCGTTATACCTAATTCTTAATTCTGATTCATTGTCTAGCATAATTATTTCGCAAGTTATGAGTGAAAGCCGATTTTAAAGAGGATGGCTTATTAATGAACAGCAGTATATCAGTAAATTTTATATTTTTAAATAGACGTTTAGCCGTCTAGAAGACAAAGTTTCGCTCACCTCATATATGAGTCACTGCCATATATGAGGTTAAATTAACGCTACTTTTAAAACTGGTAAGCGGCGGTTAATCGAATATCTCTTCCTGCTTCTTTAATCCCAACAATGCTTTCGTAGCCTTCAATATGGCCATAGTCTCCTACACTTCCATGGCTTCGATAAGATTCATCCAGCAGGTTTTGCACAGCCAAATCGAAAGTTAAATTGTCTATTGGTGAATATTTAACATAAGCATCCACTACTGTGTAACTCGGCTTATCAATTGTTTCAAGCTCAGTAAGCCATCCTAACTCAATAGAGCGATGAAACACTTCAATGTTATTTAAGCTGGCAACATAGTTGATGTTAACGCCCATTTCTAACGCATCAGTCATTTCATAATTAACATTTACGTTTAATGAATCACCTACTGCATTACCTAAACCACCATATTCATAGGCCGCTAAATCAACACCGTCTAAAACAACCGTGCTAAATCCTGATGCATCATTGGCATCAGGCCAAACAAATGGGGCATTATTCAACTCAACAGTATTGCTGCTATAACTAACGATTATGTTAAAATTATTGGTTTGATAACCAACCGCTAACTCAAAGCCGGTCGTTTCTAAGTCACCAATATTTTCATAAAAGACACCTTCGCTGCCTTTAAATTTATCAAAAACAACATCGCTAATTTCACTGATATACGCTGAAGCTTCAAAAATAAAGGTACCATCATTATATTCTAAACCAAGTTCTTGGTTGGCAACGTTTTCTGGCTCTAAGTTATTGTTATGGGTTAACTCTCCCACTGTGAACGCATCAGCAACTTGTCTGCCACGTAATGCTTCAGCATAGCTAGCAGACAATTTTAAGTTGTCGGTAAAGCTATAAGCCACACCAAAGTTGCTGCTAAAACCGTCTTGTTTTTTAGTTGAAAAGGTTTCGTTTGTTGTTATTGGATCCCCACTCGTATCCGTTTCAACAACCCAATTACCATCCACTTTTATCCAGTTGGCTGACTGGCCAACATGGTCTAGCTCGTAGGAGTCATGACGAATACCAAAACTAACGAGTAATTCATCATTAAGCTGCCAATGATCTTGCACATAAACACCGGTAACTGTCCCTTCTTCATCATAAATACCGCCAAACTCTTCATAAGATTGTGCATGTACTTTGTCAACTTTGCGTTCAACACCATAAGTTAATGAATGCTCACCTAAATCACTGGTATTACGGATATCAAAACCTGTGGTTTCTATTGAAGCATCCCAAGTGTACAACTCACGTTTAAATGATGAGTCGGTTTGATAGAGTGTAGTTTCTAAATTAAGTAAATCACTTGCATACCAAGTGTGGTTGAGTACTATGGTTTCACGCTCACCCCAAGATTCAAATAAAGGGTCGCCTGCTAGCGGCGCCCAGTTAGTTTGCTTGCCAAATTTTCCTTCTTCTTTACGCCTTTCATAACTAAGGGTCAGTATTTGGTTTTCGGTTAAGTCAGCATTTAGTTTTACAAAGGCGAGTGTTTGATCAGCCCCAGTGCCAGGAATTTCTTCACCGTCACCGTCGTCCATATTATCGCGGCTAACGTTAACAAAGGATGCTAAAACACCAACCTTTTCTGTCACTTTACCGTATAAAGAAATGCTTTCTTTATGACCACTATTGGTGAAGTAACTTGCTTTAGCCATACCGCCAAACTGCTCATTTTCACTCAGTAAGTTATCCGCACTTTTGGTTTTAAAGCGAATAGCACCACCAACGGCTCCGGTACCAGCTGTTGCTTCACCTGCGCCCGCTTGTACTTCAACACTTTGTAATAATTCAGGTTCAATTGATACACGGCCAATATGATGGAATAACGTGCTGGTTTGTGGCGCACCATCAACAGTTACATTAATCATTGAGTCTTCTAAACCACGCACATAAATTTTTTGCGCGATACTTAAAGAACCACCCACAGTTACCGCGGGGGTTTGGCGAAATATATCAGCTAAATCATGTGCCTGATATTTCTCAAGCTGATCTGGTGTGATGTTGGTGTTAGTCGTTGCACCAACTACAACAATTTTTTCAATCGCTTTTACTGCCGCTATATTTTCTTGTTCATTAGCATATACGCTTGTATGTAAGGTGGCTGCGGCAACGCTGGCACTAACAAGTGCCTGACGAAATACATCTTTTTTCTTTGGTGTAAATAACATGATAAGTTCTCTGTTGTTTTGTTAATGAGAATTATTACCATTTAAACCAGCTATTCATACAACTTTTACATTTGTTACATTTACGTAATAGGAATTATTATCGTTACCACAAGACCGCCTGCTTGATGATTTTGCGCAAAGATGTCTGCCCTAACACTTTTTAAAAAGCGCTTCGCTAGTGCTAGCCCCAAACCAAAACTGTCACTGCCTTCTTTACGTGAATTATCCACTCGAAAAAACGGCCTGAATATTTTATCTAAATATTGCACTGGTACGCCAGGCCCTTGATCAATGACCTCAATGCAATAATGACGAGTTTGCTGGCTTAATTTTACCCCTACTGTCTTACCCGTAGGGGTATAACGTAACGCATTTCGAATAATATTTTCTAATGCCGGACACAGCGCTTGGTGATTACTGTTACTAATAAGTGCATTGTTAGGTGTTTCAAGTATTAATTCTCGGTCTGCAAATTCAAATTTAGCATCATCAATAACAACATCTAATAAATCTACTAAGTCTACCGATTCACGCTGAATAATAGGTTTTTCATTCTCTAGCCAAGCAAGTGTTAACGTGTCTTCCACTAATTTGCGAATATAGGTCGACTCTCTTGATATGCGTGCAAGGTGTTGATGACTATTGTCTATTTCAAAATTATTTACGGCAATATCTAAGCGAGTTAATGGGGTACGTAATTCATGTGACAGATCTGAAATAAGTTGTCGCTGATTAGCAATTAATTCGCCAATACGGCTAGCCATTTGATCAAAAGTAGACGCTAAATGAGCAAGTTCGTCATTTCTGCTGCCTAGCAATTTTCTCACTCTAACGTCAAAATTTCCTTTACTAAACGCCGAGGTCGCTTTGTCTAATTGATGTAAAGGCGTGATAATATGTCGATACAGCCATGTAGCAAGTAAAACTAATACTGCTAAAGGTAAAATTATTTGTAATACGATTCGGGTAGTTAACCAGTAAGCGCCCGGCCTCATTCTATCGGGTAACTCTATTAAAAAGCTGGCGTTAGTGTCTAAAAACTGCAACTCCATTGTTGGGTTATGTTCAAAATATAAATGTATTTTCCAATCAATATTACGCCCAAAGTGTTGGCCTGTTATTAACTCTTCGCTTAGTTGGTCACCGGCAATATGCTCAACTGCAAAACTCGCTACCGCCACCCATGTATTTTCTTTTTTGTGTAAGGTGTCTAACCACTGGTTTAGACGCTTCTGGTCACCTAATGAATAAAGACGTTCGGCTTCTGCACCCCACGCTTTTAATTGCGTACGATCTTTTTCGGCAATAAAGCTCATGCCTTCTTCCGCTTTAGAAGTTAGCACGCTTACAATATAGAAAAAAGCAACGAGTCCGGTAGCAATAATTAAACATAGTTTCCATAGATATTGCCTATTCATTTAAAACAATATCCTTTGCCATGCACTGTTTGTAAACGTTCACCTAACCAATTAGCTTCAGTAAGTTTTCTGCGTACTCGACTTAAGTGCATATCTAAACTGCGGTCGTATACACCGAGTTTTTTATTTAATACCGCTTGATATAAATCTGCTTTACTAATAGTTTTATCCTGCTGTGATATTAACTCCCACAGTAACTTAAATTGTATAGGCGTAAATTCAACCTTCTCACCATTTACCTTAATGAGTTGTTTAGCTGCATTAAGTGTTAAGCCATCAACACTTATTTCAGTTGTGTTGTTTGGCAATACTTTTAGCTGGCTTCGTCTAAGTAAACCTTCTATTCTTAGCAATAACTCTTGGCTATTAAAGGGTTTAGTTACATAATCATCTGCACCATGAATTAGCCCCAAAATTCGCTCTTCTTCTGCCCCTTTGGCAGAAATCATAATCACCGGTTGTTGGCTCGTTTGTCTTAACGCTTTTAATACAGAAACCCCGTCTAATTTAGGTAACATTTTATCGAGCAAAATAAGCTGATGCTGCTGTGTTTGCGCCAGTTTCAGCCCTGAAACACCATCAAAACATTGCTCGACTAGGTAACCTGTCTTAGTAAGGAGATCAGCAAGATAATTATTTAGAATACTGTCGTCTTCAATTAACAAGACTTTTATTTTTGACACAATGTAAACACGACCCAATAACAAATGATAACTATTACCATTTGTAACACTAATATTAATGTCTGTAAAAGTAAAAATAGATTAAATAACATAGCAACACTTGGGCTAGAAGCACAAACCTATATACCTGCTGGTAATGCACAACCTAGGGATGAAGCATGGCTAGTTAAGTTTACGTTGAAGAACTTGGTACTAGGCTATGAAGAAGGCTTATGTGAAGCCGTGTATCTACAAATGGCTGAGCAAGCTAAGTGCCAGCCACCGGTTTGGCAGTTAATTGATGCACCACCAAGTAGTGGAGCAAAAGCTTGGCTAGCACTTAAATGTTTTGACAATTTACCCAAAGAGCAAGGGTTACTGGCAGATAAACTGCAGTTTCGTCGCGCTATGTTTAATTTATTTGCAGCTAACCAAAATGACCACAGTAAGCACCGCCAACAAGTTATAATGTTCTAACAACCATTCCCCTTCCTGCTTGCCTTCTAGGCCAACTGTTCTGAATTTCCGGTTAGGTGACCGAAATAGTAGGTTATTGACGAAGTGAATCGAAATAATTAGAAGTGAAAAACTGGCTAAATACAACATTTTTAACCAGTTATATAGTGACTAGATATGACTTGAAATATTAATCAATATTCTGAGTTTGAATGTTAATTTTCAATTTATTAGTTTATATATATCAAATAGTTGAGGCATGGCTCTGTACGTAATATTGATTGTTAACCACCGATTTAACCACCAGCTGGTTGGTTCTTAATGTATATGGGCGTTCACTAAAACTAGCACACTAAGAAATCTACTAGTTTGAAATATACCAGCTTTATACTCTTTTCTCCATAAATGCGCTTAACTTATAACTAATGGACATTACTGTATCCATAAACCACTTTTTTATACTATAATGGATATTACTGTATCCATTATGGTTAAATATGAAATTTTCACTTTTAGATGACACTGATGTTAGCCAAGCTTTTGCAGCGCACCTTCGTGGTTTACGTGAGCAGGCTAAACTATCGCGAGAGGCGCTTGCCCAGCGTAGTTGTGTGCCTGCGCCTACCATTAAAAAATTTGAACTCACTGGGCAAATTTCTTTTCGCCAGTTACTTCTCTTATGGCAGTCACTTGACTCACTCGATAGGCTTTATCGGCTAACCCAGGTAAGCACAGAGCGCAATGCTTTGCCTACCAGTATAGAAGAGGTCCTTAAAGATGAGTTTTAAATCAATTCAAAAGCTCAACGTGCAACGAACGCTTACAACGGGTGAGACTGTGCCGGTTGGCGTATTAGCTCAAAACCGCCAAGGAGTGTTCTTTCAGTACTTTGATGAATACATTAGTAAGTTTGGAAACCTATCCCCGTTTACTTTACAAGCAAATGGACAGCTCCAACAAGCACCTAAAGAACCTCACCACGGGATTCATGGCGTTTTTGGTGATAGTTTGCCTGATGGCTGGGGATTGTTGCTCCAAGACCGAATATTTCGCCAACAAGGTGTTTTACCTGCGCAAGTTACAGCGATGGATCGTTTAGCGTTTGTTGGCAGCCAAGGTATGGGGGGATTGTCTTTTACGCCCGTATCAGCGTTTTCCCCTGAACAACATCAAAATATTGATATAGCAACACTTGGGTTAGAAGCACAAACCTTATTTGATCTATCTTTATCTGAAGAGTTAGATGGTAATACACAACACGTTTTAGCAACTTTGGTTGCTGTGGGGAGCTCTGGTGGGGCAAGGCCTAAGGCACAAGTTTATATGCCTGCTGGTGACGCAAAGCAATGCCGAACGCATGCACAGCCAGGAGATGAGGCATGGTTGGTTAAATTTACGTCGAAGAATTTGGCACTAGGTCATGAAGAGGGCTTATGTGAAGCCGTGTATCTACAAATGGCTGAGCAAGCTAAGTGCCAGCCACCCGTTTGGCAGTTAATTGATGCACCACCAAGTAGCGGTGCAAAAGCTTGGCTAGCACTGAAACGTTTTGACTATTTACCAAAAGAACAAGGATTACCGGCAGATAAAGCCGATAGCGAACATCATGCAGGGCGTTTGCATATGCATAGTGCCTGTGGCTTATTAGATGCCGACTTTCGTGCTCCTAACTTAGACTATAGTGACCTTATAAAAGCCAGTCGTCAGTTGTGTAAGTCTCCTGCGGCAGGGCAACTTCAGTTTCGCCGCGCTATGTTTAATTTATTTGCAGCTAACCAAGATGACCACAGTAAAAACTGGGGCTTTTTGCAAGGGGATGATGGTAACTGGCAGCTAGCCCCCTTTTACGACGTTACATTTAGCCCTCATCCCTTTAATGAGCATGCAACAGCTTTTGCAGGGTATGGAAAAGCGCCGCCACTCAAAGTAATGCAAAAATTGGCAGCAAGTGCAGGCTTTGCTAATTGGAAAGAGGCCCAGCAATGTATTCAAGAAGTCGTTGAAGCGATTGGTAACTTTGCATCCCTTGCAACACAACAAGCGGTTAGTAAAACGACAATGTCTGCGATTATTAAAACTCTTGATCAGCGCAAACAGGAAAATGCAGCGCTTTTACACCACGCCTTTCGGAAAGGAAAAACGCTGTGCTAATTCTGTCACGACAATGGGTTAAGGAGTATGTAGCATACCTAAAGACCTAATCGCATCATTACATGACCACAGTAAGCACCGCCAACAAGTTATAATGTTCTAACAACCATTCCCCTTCCTGCTTGACTTCCAGGCCAACTGTTCGGAATTTCCGGTTAAGTGACCGAAATAGTAGGTTATTGACGAAGTGAATCGAAATAATTAGAAGTGAAAAACTGGCTAAATACAACGTTTTTAACCAGTTATATAGTGACTAGATATGACTTGAAATATTAATCTACATTCTGGATCTGAATAATCATTAATTTAGTTTATTCAGTAATACTTCCACCGCTTTTTCAATTTGTTTATCTTGCCCATTTGCTGACGATTCAGGGTCATTTTTTACTTGATAGTCTGGCATGGTTTGGCTATTTTCTAGGTAGTTTCCTTTGGTATCTTTCATGCCCACTTGTGGTACGCCAGCACGAAAATCTCCTGATATACCCATTTCCCACCACACTGCGGTCATGGTTCCTGGTACAGGCATGCCAACCATTTCACCTAAGTTTAGCTCGTCATAGGTGTACGAGAATGCATGGGCATCACTATAGTTACCTTCATTAATTAACAGCACTGAGGGCTTGTTCCATTGGTCAAGCGGGTCACCTGCATATTGACGGCCACGAACATGCATGGTGAAGTATTCGTTACCACTGAGTAGTTTAGCTAAGTCGTTGTGTAACCAACCGCCGCCGTTAAAGCGTGTGTCAACTACAACAGCTTCTTTGTCAAAATGTTTGCCTAAAAGGCGAGAGTATACTGCCCTAAAACTTGGGTCGTTCATGCTTCGCACATGAACATAAGCCAGTCGCCCTTTAGACAGTTTTTCCACTAATGCTTCTCGCGAGTTTACCCAGCGGTCATATAACAAATGAGTGATAGTTTGAGTAGAAACAGGTTTTATTACTTCGTCAAAGTGTTCTCCTTCAACACTTTTAAAGGTAAACCTGACACGCTTACCAACTGTATGATTGAGCAACTGATACAAATTCTGTGTTGGTGTTAATTCAACCCCATTAACGGCGATAAGCATGACGCCCGGCTTAACTTTACTGTTGGCAGTATCAAAAGCGCCTTTTGCTAACACTTCTGCTACTGCGAATTGTTTAGTGTCATCAAAAAACAAACCTAAGCGCCCTGTGTTGTCATCTGTTTTATTGGCTTTTGGTCGATAAGACGAACCTATATGCGAGGCGTTTAGTTCTCCGGTCATTTCTGCAAACATATTCGCAAAATCACGTCCGTGACCAATAGATGGCAATTTTTTACGATACGATTTGCCGATAGCATCCCAGTTTATGCCATGAAAATCGTCACGATAAAACTTGTCCTTAATTATTCGCCAGCTGTGGTCAAACATAAACTCACGCTCTGAAGCTTTTTTTAATGCCATCACGGGGTTTACGCTAATTGGTTTTAAGGTTATTTTTTTACCTACATCGCCTTGTTGTAGTTGACCGTCGGCAAGAATAAATATTTTCTTACCGTCTGCACTAAAAGACATACTTGCCGAGCGAGCGTCAAGTTTTGCCACTAATTCTGTTTTTTTGTCTCGAATAGATTGACGCCATAAGTCATAGCCTTTTTCAAAGCGAGCTAAGTAGTACAATGCTTTAGCATCTTTAGACAGGTATGCTTCGCTCAAGTTTGAAGAGTGCACGGTAAGGCGAACGGTACGACGCTCAATGTTATCCCACTCAATATTTAATGGCTCAACGTTCAGTGGTTCACTGTTTGGAGACTCACTACTTGGTGCTTTGTCTTTAGTAGAATCGCCATCTTCAGGCTGGTCTTTTTTAGCGTCTTCTTTTTTGTTTTCTAATTCTTTTTGTAGCGCATACTCTTCCTTTGACAAGTTAAACTTGTCGTAACTATCTTTTGTTAAAAAAGCGGCGAGCACGTCTCCTTCGCGCCCCCAACTGCCATGGTCACGCTGACCAAACCGAGCACTCCACCATAATACGGCTTCACCATCGGTATGCCATGTTGGTGCGTCGTCATTGTAACCAGACAAGCTAATGTCTTTCGGTTGTGCTGAGCCGTCAGATGGAAAAACACCAATATTATTAATAAACATACGGCCGCGTGGTGAGAAACTTGCTGTCATCCAGTAACTGTCTGGCGCCCAAGCAAAGGATATGTCGCCATCAGCATAGGAGTAATTGTGTTCTTTTCCTAAAGCGACATTCACTTTTTTACTTGCGCGGTCAATCACCTGAATTTCATCACGGTTTGATAAAAAGGCAACTTTTTTACCGTCAGGAGAATAAGCGGGCTGAAAGCTATCGGAGTCGGTTAAGTGAAGCACCTCTTCTTTTAGAACGGTAGCAGCAAAAAAGTAAGGCTCAGACTCATTTTCAATACTGGTTTCATATAAACCCCAGTGGCCTTCGCGCTCTGCTGCATAAAGCAGCGTTTTACCGTCGTTATGAAAAGACACTGAGCGCTCTTGCTGCGCTGTGTTGGTGATTGCCCGGGTTGTTTTAAATTCTGTGCTTGCAACAAATACTTCACCGCGAGCAATAAAGGCGACTTCTTTGCCGTTTGGCGATACGGCGTATTCTGTAATTTTTCCGCCTAAAGAAACAGGCAGCAAATCATCTTCTTGTACATCGTTAGCTATTGTTATTTTTACATGTTTGGTTGCGCCTTTTTTGTTGGTATATACGCTACCGTGGTGAACAAAGGCTAATGTTCCATTATCACTTATTGATAAACTACGTACTGGGTGTTCTTTAAAGTCAGTTATTTGTATTTTTTTGCTGCGATTGATATTGGCTTGCCAAACATTAAACACGCCTGATTTTTCTTCAGAGGTATAGTAAAAGGTATTTTTGTTTTGCCATACGGGGTTGTGATCCGCCCCTGCAAATGTTGTTAGCTGTTTGTGTGTACCAGAAATAGTATCGTACAACCAAATGTCGCGAGCAAAGGCTGATGTATCGTGTTTTCTAAATTGATTTTCATAGGACTTTTCATCGCGGTATAGTATTTGTTCTCCGCTGGGGGAAAATTGAAGTTCTGATGCTGGCGTAGTCGACAGTAGTGTTGGAGTACCACCTTGAACCGCGACAGTATAACTTTGAGTTAAGCGGGGGGTTGGAAATACAGTTGATAGTGTTGAACCCATACGACTTGAGGTAAACAATATCTGGTTACCATCCTTAGTGAAGTCTTGAGGAATATCATGGGCTGAGTGATAGGTTAGTCGCTTTGCTTTTCCACCAGTAGCTGGCATAAGGTAAATATCTAAATTGCCATTTCTGTCACTGGCAAAGGCGATATTTTTCCCATCTCGAGACCAAACAGGGTGGCCATCCCAAGCTTGATGAAGAGTTAAGGCACGCGCTGTCCCGCCTTTTGTTGGCACCGTATATATATCGCCTTTATAGGAGAAGGCGATAGTTTCGCTATTAGGTGAAATACTGCTATGTAAAAACCATTCTGAACTTATTTCAGTTGCGGTGGTAGCAGTGGTAAATAACATTAAAGCCCACAAAATATATTTTTTTGGCATGATAACTTCCTTTAGCAACATACGGTGTTTATAGTGTTTTGTATGTAGTTTTTTGGACAAGGGTGTTGATGTTATAGCATGGGCAAAAGCTATGCTAGCACCGATAAAAAAAGCTATGATGGATAAACTTTGTTAATGTACAATTTATTGCACGCGAGACTTAGTTAATTATTCTTTTTTAAGTACTGCAATTGGTTTAGTCGTTGTTATTTTTAAATAAACAGTTTGTTCATCTTCCAGTTTTATGTCGTGCCGGGTTCTTACTTTTAATAAGGTATTTGCCATCTTAATTTGATATAAACGGCTGCCACCTTCAAAACGCATTGAAAAAACTTTGCCTTCTCCGGTAGAGCCCGCTATAGGCTTAGTTGTTACGGAAAAGTCTTCTGGTCGTAATAATAAATCAACCTCGCCTATTAATGTTGTTGGGTCAAAAGACTGCTCAAAGCCTAGTTCAGCAATTACACATTTTTTGTCTGGGGTGATAACTGCAGGAACAAAGTTAGTTTCACCTAAAAAGCGTGCTACAAAATGGTTAATGGGTTGGTTATAACAGCGCTCTGGTTTATCTACTTGCTCTAGTTTACCAGCACGTAGTACGCCAATACGGTCACCTACTGATAGTGCTTCTTCTTGATCATGAGTCACCCAAATAGCAGGAATACCGGCCGTTTTTAGTGCGCTGCGAATTTCCCAACGTAAGTCATCCTTTAAGGCAGCATCTAAATTTGATAATGGCTCGTCTAACAACACAAAAGATGGTTGATGCGCTAGTGTACGTGCTAGTGCCACGCGTTGTTTTTGTCCGCCTGATAAGTTACTGGGTTTAACATGTCGAAAGTTTTGTAAACCTAACAATGCTATCCAGCGCTCTGCTTGGCTGGTATCACTTAACCTAAACGCTATATTTTGCTCTACCGTTAAATGGGGAAACAAGGCGAAGTCTTGAAAAACCATGCCAACATTACGTTTTTCTGGGGCCACATAGCGCGTGGTATTTGCCCGCCAACTTTGATGGCTGATGTCACCTGCAGATATTGGTATTAAACCCGCTAGCGCCTTTAAGATTGTTGATTTACCACACCCTGTAGGGCCAACAAGCATCAGTATTTCATCACTTGCTAGGTTAAGGTTTAAATTATCAACCACGGTAGTACCATCGTATTTAATGGCTAAGTTATTAATTGTAATCATTAACGGGGGGATCCTTCATTTAACGTAAGGCTACCCCAACGCTCTGTACTAAACATGACTGCTAACCCTAAACCAGAAATGAAAAAAAGCAAAAGGCCGGGAATAGCCGCTCTGCCAAAATAGCCTGCTTCGTAAACACGCCATAAGTAGGTAGATAAGGTTTCAAACTCTATCGGGCCTAATAATAGCGTAGCGGGTAATTCACGCATCACCTCTAAAAAGACTAAGGCCGCGCCTGCAACTACACCACGCATAGTAAGTGGTAAGGTAATACGACGATAAGCTTCCTTGGGTTTAGCCCCTAGAACACGCGCTGCACTTACTAAAGCGCTATCTAGCCTTTCGGTTGAACTGCGGATTGTGCCAACAGCCAAGGGTAAAAACCTTAGCACATGCGCCAACACCAACAAGCCCAATGTTTGATATAAAAATGGTAACTGTAGCCCTGCATAAACTAACGCTGTGCCCATTACTATGCCGGGAATGCCAAAACCAATAAAAGTTATTCTTTCCATAATACGCCCTACTCTCCCTTTAGTGGCAGCATAAGCTAAAGGTAATGCAAAAATAACAGCAACTAATGCGGCAAGTAAAGAAGCATAGGCTGAGTTGAAGGCATATTGAATATCAAAATAACTAACACCTTCACGCCATAACCATAAAGAAAATACCGCTAAGGGCAAAAATATCGCCAAGATCACTATTGGTAATGTCGCTAGCAATAACAACCTAGACTGCCAAGGGTTAGGCCAAAATGTTAAGTGTCTGCCTGGTGCCTCTTGGCCCACCTTAACTTTTGACTCCATATATAACATTAAGGCAACTACCGCTAATAATTGCAAAGACAGCATTGCTGCCTGACTTAGTCCAAACGCATTGTATTCAACATAAATTTCGCTAGTGAAAGTATCTAGTGCCATAATTGCTGGTGTGCCAAAATCAGACAAGGCATACATAGCAGCTAACAGTGCGCCGCCTGCTATTGCGTTACGAATACGTGGTAACACCACAAACCATATACTAGGCAGCAATGACATCCCAAGTGTTCTTGCTGCATAAACCTGGCTGGCGTCTAAACTACTTAATGCTGCCCTTGTACTGAGTAATACAAAAGGATAGGTGTATAGCACCATAATTAAACTGGAACCAAACAAACCACTTAGCACTGGGGTTGTAATACCAAACACATTTTCTATTTCACCCCCAGCGCCAAAGGCAGCATAAAAAGTAAATGCGCCTAAATAGCTTGGTAACGCCAAAGGTGCGGTTAATAAAATTAACCAAAAACGTCGCCAAGGAATATTAACGTAGGTCAGTATTAACGCCAAAGGTACGCCTATAATAACAGCGCCTAAACCAGTAAATAGCATTAATAAGAGGGTATTACTAAGAATATCAAGGTTACGCGCATCAAACATTTGTGCGTTATCTGATGCGAGCGTAAACAAAATAATGACAGGTAAAAAGGCCAATGATGCAATAATTAACGATAAACTATAAGATAATGGCCAGCGTTTAATGCAAAGGTTTAGTGTTTTAAACATAGTTTGCTGCATATTTGTCACTATAGCGCTTGTTATCATATAAATTATAAAACCCCTGCATTACGCATTAACACTAAGGTTGGCCTTAAATCAGCCAGTTTGGTTAAATCTATAACGGGCGGTGAAATTTCCGTCAAACTTGGAATACCGCCTGGTGGGAGCAGTTGCCCCGCTAAAGGGATCTCATAGGCTTCACTTGAAAGGTAATTTTGCACTTCTTTAGATAATAAATAGCGAATAAAGTCTGTTGCCGTTTTGTTGTCGCTCAGTGCTAACACGCCCGACGCATTGACTAAGCTGCCGGCATCGTTTTTAGTGAATGCTAAGGCTAAATTTGCCTGAGGCTTACCCGATTTAAGTCGTAAGGTGTAATAATGATTAGCTAGGCCTATGTCAACCTCGCCTCGCTCAACCGCCATAACAACGCCTAATTCACCGGCATATTTTTTAGCTTTTTTATTCATGGCTTTTAGCCACTTTGTTGTTGCTTCATCGCCTTCGAGTATACGCATAGCAGTTACAAAAGACTGAAATGACGCGTACGCAGGTGCCCAAGCTATCGATAAACCTGATTCTGGTAATGCCATAATATCATCAGGTATTTTGTCTACAGTTACCCGCTTAGGGTTATAAGGTAAGGTACGGATACGCCCAGAAATAGGCGCCCAATGACTAAACCGAAATTCACGTTGGAGTTGTTCAGTTAAATCTGTTGGTAACTGTTGTGCCAACCCTGCACCAACTATTTGGCCAATAGCACCGGAGTCTACAGCCCAAAATAAATCTGCTTGGCGCACACCTGCTTTAGCTTCTGCCATAATGGTATTTGCTAAAGCAGCCGTTGGCCCACGACGTACACGTAAGGTAAGGTTAGGATTGCGTTTTTTAATTGCCTCAAGAACATCTTCGTATAACCCACCCTCACCTCGGCCTAAGTATAAGGTTAGCTGCCCAGTTAACTCGGGTAAATCATCGACCGAAACATCTTGGCTAGGTGCAGCAAAGCTTAGTGCAGACAAAAAAGGCAACACAGTTATAGCCAAGATATACGCGAGGGTTTTCGTAAATGTTCTAGATTGCATAAATTAGAATATATCCTTTTTAGTTTTTGCTTTATTGGTCAATAAAATTTTAGCTTTCGTTAGTTTACCACTCATTACGGTTACAATATCACGTACTTGATCAACAGTTTTATTGTTTTTAATGGCTAGTGGTAAAGTTACGTTAAAATCTTTTTCTAAGCTTTCAACTAATTCAGCGTCTAAAGCGATCAACTCTCCTTCAACACCCTCAAATAAGTTAAGGTAGGTGTCATGCACCATATTTGTTGCAGTATCTGTTAGTTTTTCTGCATACTTAGCCACAACAGAATGTAATTTTTGGTCAATAATAACAAGGGCTTCAATTGAGTTTTTAGGTGCTTCATCCATTACGGCAACCTCGGCCAATAAACCTTCACTTTGAAACTTGGCCGCCATTTTAACCGCGCCTAATGCTTGCCAAAGGGCTCTTTGTAATTTTTCTTGCTCTGTTTTAACATTCGCAAGCGAAGATTTTTCATCAATAGCCGTTTTAACACCATATAAACCTTGCCAAATTGAAGCATAAATAAGCACATAGTTAGTTTCAATTGCCGCATGAAAATCAACCGCTTCCCAATGCGCTATTAAAGCTTCTGGCTGTGCCGCTTTAGCGCCACTTTTTTTATAAGTCGTGACTATGTTGTCGACCTTAGTGGCTAGCCAATTCACTTCTTCTTCATATTTTTTTATATTATCTGACAGGTGGTTAACATGTTCCCCAATGTTGCCATTAGCCAATGCTTGAAAGGCTGTAAAACCAGTGAGTAATACTAACGTTGACAACACCTTTTGAACTTTTTTTGAGCATAATTTCATTATTAAATTTCCTTAAGTAATCATGGTTACATTATATATAAATGATAATCATTCTCAAGTCTTGTCTTGCTAAAGAGAATGGTGTTCTCGGCAACAGTTCTTTTTAAACTTAGTTATTATCGTCACTAACAAAAATGCCCTGTCACTTTTGGTAACAGGGCATTTAACATTTAATTCACTAAACCTATAGTGTTTAACTTCATTAAAGCGTTTGTTTAGCTCTTTTTAGTTGTCACTTGAATAACACGTAATTGCGCAACTGCGCGTGCTAATTCAGCGGCGGCAGTAGCATAATCTACATCAGTGCCATGGGCATTCATGTTTGCTTCTGCACGCTGTTTAGCTTCTAAGGCGGCTTGTTCATCTAAATCACCAGCACGTGTTGCTACATCGGCAAGTACTGTTACATGATTTGGTTGAACTTCTAACATACCACCTGAAAGGTAGATAACCTCTTCGCTACCGTCCTTTTTAGTGATAAGTGCCATTCCAGGTTTTAGTGAGGTCAGTAAAGGTGCGTGACCAGGTAAAATACCTAATTCACCTTCACTACCTGTGATCTGTAATGATTTAATAAAGCCAGAAAATAAACTTTCTTGTGCGCTTACCACATCCAGATTAACAGTTAATAATGCCATTTGACTCAACCTCTTAAGTTGTAGGTTGGGCGTTAGCCTATCATAAATTTATATGACACCTTAAAAGGCAACCTACCGTTGATTACATCTTGTTAGCTTTCTCTACGGCTTCGTCAATAGAACCAACCATGTAGAATGCTTGCTCAGGCATAGCATCATATTCACCAGCCAAAATTCCTTTGAATCCTGCAATAGTATCTTTTAATGATACATATTTACCTGGAGAACCTGTAAATACTTCTGCAACAAAGAATGGTTGAGATAAGAAACGTTGAATCTTACGTGCGCGAGATACAGTTTGCTTATCTTCTTCAGATAATTCATCCATACCTAAGATGGCGATGATATCTTTTAATTCTTTATAACGTTGTAATACTGTTTGTACACCACGAGCTACTTCATAATGCTCTGCACCAACAACTAATGGATCTAGTTGACGAGAAGTTGAATCTAATGGGTCAATTGCTGGGTAAATACCCAGTTCAGCAATAGAACGAGAAAGTACTACAGTTGCATCTAAGTGAGCAAAGGTCGTTGCAGGGCTAGGGTCAGTTAAGTCATCCGCTGGTACGTATACCGCTTGGATTGACGTGATTGAGCCTTTGTTAGTTGAAGTAATACGTTCTTGTAGGATACCCATTTCTTCAGCAAGTGTTGGTTGGTAACCAACCGCTGATGGCATACGGCCTAACAGTGCTGATACTTCGGTACCGGCAAGGGTATAACGGTAAATGTTATCTACGAAGAATAATACATCACGACCTTCGTCACGGAATTTTTCTGCCATAGTTAAGCCTGTCATGGCAACACGTAAACGGTTACCCGGTGGCTCATTCATTTGACCATAAACCAGTGATACTTTATCAAGTACGTTAGAGTCGTTCATTTCGTGATAGAAATCGTTACCTTCACGTGTACGCTCACCAACACCAGCAAATACTGAGTAACCACTGTGTTCAATCGCGATGTTACGGATAAGTTCCATCATGTTTACTGTTTTACCAACACCAGCACCACCGAAAAGACCAACTTTACCACCCTTAGCGAATGGACAAACTAAATCGATTACTTTAATGCCTGTTTCTAACAATTCGTTAGACATTGACTGTTCTGCGTAGGCTGGTGCTTCACGGTGAATAGCCCAACGATCTTTTTCGCCGATAGGTCCTGCTTCATCGATTGGCTCACCTAGTACGTTCATGATGCGACCTAAAGTCTCAACACCAACAGGTACTTGGATACCATCTCCTGTATTTTCTACATTCAGGCCACGACGCAAACCGTCTGAGCTACCCATTGCAATAGTACGTACAACACCGCCACCAAGCTGCTGTTGAACTTCAAGTACTAAACCGGCAAGGTCGCCTTCGGTTATTTTTACTGCGTGGTATACCTGAGGTACGGCATCTTGTGGAAATTCAACATCCACAACTGCGCCAATGATTTGGACGACTTTACCTGTACTCATGTTTATTCCTCTTAATTTAAGCTAATCGACGCTTTGCGAAGTTAGCTTGTCGTTAAATTACGAAAACGTTGTGTACTTCACTTAACAAAGTGAAGCAAGTTATTCTTTAACCAACCGCTGCTGCACCTGCAACAATTTCACCCAATTCTTGAGTTATTGATGCTTGACGTGCTTTGTTGTATACCAGTTGTAAATCATCAATTAAGTCGCCAGCATTATCTGTGGCGGCTTTCATGGCTACCATACGGGCAGCTTGTTCACAGGCTAGGTTTTCTACCACACCTTGGTATACTTGCGACTCTACATAACGAACTAATAGTTTATCTAACAAAATGTTAGCATCTGGTTCGTAGATATAATCAAAGCGATGCTTAATATCAACATCGTCAGATTTAGGTAAAGGCAATAACTGATCAACAGTTGGTGCTTGAGTCATAGTATTAACAAACTTGTTGTACACTATAAACAACTTATCAATTTCACCATTATTATAAGCTCTGAGCATAACCTGCACACTACCAACTAAATCAGTGAGTGAAGGTTTATCACCTAAGCCAGATATTTGTGCAGTGACTTTAGCGCCCATGTTGTTGAAAAAAGAGGTTGCTTTTGAACCAACCACTGCAAATTCAACTTCAGCTCCTTGACCCTGCCAATTAGCAGCATCAGCTAGCACTTGTTTAAATAAGTTAATATTTAAACCACCACACAAACCACGGTCTGTTGATACAACAATATAGCCAACACGCTTAACTTCACGCTCTTCCATATAAGGATGGCGATATTCTAAGTTACCCAGCGCAATATGACCGATCACGTTTCGTATATTTGTTGCATACGGACGAGAAGCTGCCATGCTTTCTTGTGCTTTACGCATTTTAGAAGCGGCAACCATTTCCATAGCGTTTGTGATCTTTTGAGTGTTTTTTACACTCGCAATTTTGGTTTTTATTTCTTTACCAACGGCCATGACTCTCTCTCCGAAAAGATTACTTAATTAAAAACGTCTTACCAAGTTTGGGTAGACTTGAAATTTTCAAGTGCTTTTGTCAAACCTGCTTCAATGTCTTTATCGTAGTTACCTGACTCGTTGATCGTAGCCATAAGCTCAGCTGCTTCACTGTTCATGTAGCTTTGTAACGCGTCTTCAAAGTCATTAACTTTGCTAATTTCAACGTCGTTCAAGAAGCCTTTTTCAGCAGCAAATAAAGAAACAGCTGTTTCAGCCACAGATAATGGACTGTATTGTCTTTGCTTCATTAACTCTGTTACACGTTGTCCATGCTCTAATTGAGCACGAGTCGCGTCATCTAAGTCTGAGGCAAACTGAGCAAAAGCTGCTAATTCACGGTATTGAGCCAATGCTAAACGAACACCACCACCTAATTTTTTGATGATTTTCGATTGCGCTGCACCACCAACACGAGATACTGATAAACCAGCATTTACCGCAGGACGAATACCCGAGTTAAATAAATCAGACTCTAAGAATATTTGACCATCAGTAATTGAAATTACGTTTGTTGGTACGAAAGCTGATACATCACCGGCTTGTGTTTCAATAATAGGTAATGCTGTTAATGAACCTGTTTTACCTTTTACTTCACCGTTGGTGAATTTTTCAACATAAGCGGCATTTACTCTTGAAGCTCGTTCTAATAAGCGGCTATGAAGGTAAAAAACATCACCTGGGTAGGCTTCACGGCCTGGCGGACGACGAAGTAATAATGAGATTTGACGGTAAGCAACTGCTTGCTTTGATAAATCATCATAAACGATTAATGCGTCTTCACCACGGTCACGGAAGTATTCACCCATTGAACAACCAGCATAAGGTGCTAGGTATTGTAACGCTGCTGCTTCAGAAGCTGATGCTACAACAACAATAGTATTAGCAAGTGCGCCGTGCTCTTCTAAACTACGTACTACGTTAGCAACAGTAGAGGCTTTTTGGCCAATGGCTACGTAAATACACTTAATACCTGTGTTCTTTTGGTTGATAATGGCGTCTAATGCAATCGCTGATTTACCGATTTGACGGTCACCAATGATTAATTCACGTTGGCCACGACCAATTGGAATCATAGCGTCAATTGACTTAATACCAGTTTGTACTGGTTGGTCTACTGATTGACGGTCGATAACACCCGGTGCAACAACTTCTACAGGAGAGAAGCCATCGTTATCAATTGGGCCTTTGCCATCAATTGGTTCACCTAATGTGTTTACTACGCGGCCTAAAAGACCACGACCTACAGGTACTTCCAAAATACGGCCAGTACCTTTAACTTTTTGTCCTTCGGCTAAATCAGCATAAGGACCCATAACTACCGCACCGACCGAGTCACGGTCAAGGTTTAACGCGATAGCATAACGGCTACCAGGAAGTTCGATCATTTCACCTTGCATTACATCGGCAAGGCCATGGATACGAATGATACCGTCTGTTACAGAAACGATAGTACCTTCGTTGCGAGCTTCGCTGACAACGTTAAACTGTTCAATACGGTTTTTGATCAGTTCAGCGATTTCAGTGGAATTCAGTTGCATGCTCTGTTCCCTTATCTAGGATTGTAGTGTTGTTGCTAAACGGCTTAATTTACTTTGAATAGAGCCATCAATAACCAGGTCGCCTGCTTGGATAGTTAAGCCTGAGACAAGGTTTGCATCAATATTACAATTAAGCTTTACTTTACGTGCCAAGCGCTTTTCAAGCGCGGCGCTAAGTGCTGTTTTTTTCTCTTCTGTAATTTCTACAGCAGAGGTTACTTCCACAACAATTTCTTGTTCAAACTCAGCTTTTAACGCTAAAAAGTGTTCAAGAATAAGTGGTAGCACCAACAAACGTTCGTTTTCTGCCAAAATTTTTATAAAATTTTGGCCCTCACTGTTTACTTGCTCGCCACATACATTTAAAAATAATGTTTGTGCCTGCTCAACCGAAGCACCACCTGATAAATAACCTTGAATGGTTTTATCTTTTGCTACTTCAGCAGCAAAAGATAATTGGGAAACCCAGTTATCAATTGCTCCAGCTTCAACGGCGCTCTTTTGCTGAGCGAAATCGAACGCTGCTTTAGCATAAGGACGAGCGATGGTTGTCAATTCAGACATAGCTCTATCCTCTTAAAGTTCAGCGACGAATTTGTCTAAGATGTCGCTGTGTGCAGCGGCATCGATAGAACGTTCAAGAATTTTCTCGGCTCCGGCAATAGCAAGAATAGCGATTTGTTGACGCAATTCTTCTTTTGCACGGTTACGTTCAGTTTCAATTTCTGTGTGACCAGCCGCTAAGATTTTTATTTTCTCAGCTTCTGCTTTCACAGCAGCTTCTTCAACTATTTGCGCTTCACGTTTTTTTGCGACTTCAATAATTTCAGCCGCTTGCGCTTTCGCTTCTTTTAGTTGGGCCGTAGCTTTTTCTTGGGCTAATTCCAAGTCTTTTTCAGCACGGTCTGAAGCAGCTAAACCATCTACGATTTTTTTCTGGCGAGCTTCAATAACATTGTTTAATGGTGGCCATACAAACTTCATGCAGAACCAAACAAAAACGATAAATGCTATTAATTCACCAATTAGAGTGGCGTTTAAATTCACAACCGCTCCTCCTTAATAGTAAGCTGTTCAAAGAATGAAATTAAAGTACAAACAATAATACCATCGCGATACCAACACCGATCATTGCAACAGCATCGATTAAACCAGCTAAAATGAACATTTTAACTTGTAATGATGGTGCTAATTCTGGTTGGCGTGCACATGCTTCTAAGAATTTACCACCCATATTACCGAAACCGACAGCAGTACCGATAGCACCAAAACCGATTAGTAAAGCAACAGCGATAAACTTAACTGCTTCAGGCATTGTTAATAATTGTTCCATTTTTTTTCTCCAGAGTTTTTAATTATAAATTAAAGTTAAAGTTAAAGTTAAAGTTAAAAATTAGTGATTGTCCGAACTTGCCATACTTAAGTAAACAATCGTCAGCATCATAAAGAGGAATGCTTGCAATGTAATTACTAGTATATGGAACACAGCCCAAACAAAGTGCAACGGAAGTTGCATTAAACCTATACCGCCAATTAAGATGAAGATTAATTCACCAGCATACAGGTTACCGAATAAACGCAGTGCTAACGAGAATGGCTTAGCGAATAATGCAATTGTTTCAAGTAATAAGTTACAAGGTATTAAAAACACCATGGCAAGTTTATTATCTGAACTAAATGGGTGTAAAGTCAGTTCTTTGATGAAACCAACAAGCCCTTTGATTTTTATTGAATAAGCTATCATCAACAAAAACACACCTAAAGCTAAAGCTGCTGTCAGGTTAATATCTGTTGTTGGTACTATTTTCATATAAACATCATGTGAGTCCATACCAAATGCAGTTTCACCTACAAAACCAGCAAAGGCGGGTAAGAAATCAACAGGTATTAAATCCATTAAGTTCATTAAGAATACCCAAACAAATATAGTTAGGGCCAATGGAGCTATTAATTTACTCTTGCCTTGAAAGGTTTTGCTGGCATTATCACCAACAAATTCAATAATTATTTCAATAAAACATTGAAATTTTCCAGGTACACCTACAGTTGCTTTATTAGCTGCTCTACGGAAAAGCCATAAAAACAATAGACCTAAACCAATAGACCAAGCGAGGGTATCTACATGCCATGTCCAGAAACCACTGTCACTACATGCTTTATTAAATGCTAAACCACTATCGGTTGTACACATTTTTGCATTAGTTAAATGATGCTGGATATGGCTTGAGAGAGTAACTTCTTCTGCCATTTTATTATCCCAAAGTTAAAGTTTATAAATTTTTTTTACCAATATATTTAACGTTTTGTTAAAAATATTGGCTGTAGTAGTGGAAAAAAAACCACTACGCAATATGTACTTAAAAATGCTGAAGGTATAACTTCTAAAAACTTAAAAACCAACGCAAATAATAACGCGGTATATAGCATTTTCATTTTTACGCCGCTATAAAAGGACTCAACCACTTTTTTAGCCGACTGTGCCCCTGCATATTTAAATGCTTTAAAGGCGAAAATAACATTGGGTATTATGGCTACTGTGCCACCAACAAAAGCTGATTTGGCATGAGTAACACCCCATATAAGGTAAATTACCAAGACTGTTAATATCATTAAAGCAGTGGTGAATAATATGTGTGACAGGGCAAATTTACGCCCTGCTTTTACTAATCTATTACTCATAAACGTTACTAAAAAACTGGTTTTAAAAGCTATTAACAATAATCACTGTTTTATTACGAATACAATCGTATTTTAACGAGTCTTTTAAAGTAAAAACTTTAATGATAAAAAGTTTGCGCAAGTATACTTAAGTTGTCTTTTATTGCAAGAAAATAGGGCGTTTAACTCATTTTTTTTATGCTAATAATTAACATAAATTTAAAAAATACAACTAAAGTAGTAAAAGTTTACAATGAGAGTTACCAAAATGTAAAAAAGTTATCTTTTGTCGCTATAGCTAATGAAGTCAGTTGAATTAAACTATTTTGCATGAGCTCTATTTCTGCAATATTGTTCAAACATAATCCCCCTAACTTTATCCTTATGAGTATTATTTTATTTTAGACATAAACGCTTCTAATTCTGCTAAATTGGCGTACGAGATTACCAGCTTACCTTTACCTTTTTTATTATGAGAAACAGCCACTTTTAAGCCTAACTTTTCTGTCAGGTTTTGTTCAAAATCCATACTTACGGGGTCTTTTTCTTTTATCTTTTTTTCTTCTTTGGGGCTTTCTGAATTAGCATTTTGAATTTTTTTAATTAACGCTTCTGTTTCTCTAACAGTTAGCTCTTTTGTCGCAACTGTTCTTGCTGCCTCTGCTTGTAACGAATGCTCCAGTGCGAGTAATGCACGAGCATGACCCATTTCTATATCACCATTTTCTAAAAATGTTTTTACTTCACTGTCTAGGTTATTTAACCGTAGAAGGTTTGTTACTGTAGTGCGTGACTTTCCTACCGCTAAAGCTACTTCTTGGTGGGTGAGATCAAATTCACTTAATAAGCGATTTAATGCAACCGCTTCTTCCATGGCATTGAGATCTTCTCGTTGAATGTTTTCTATTAAAGCAATGGCTACCGCTGATTCATCTGGTACATCTTTTATTAAGCAGGGGACTTCTTTTAGCTGGGCTAATTGTGCAGCACGCCAGCGACGTTCACCGGCGATAATCTCATAAAACCTTTCACCATTACTGTCAGTATTAATTAACCGAACCACAATAGGTTGAATAATACCTTGCGACTGAATAGACAATGAAAGCTCTTCAAGTGCTGCATCAGACATATCTTTACGTGGCTGGTACTTGCCTGGCGACAATTTATTAGTGGCTATTTTACTTAAATCACCGTCTTTAAGCGTGTTTTTGTCGGTATTTTCTTCACTGTGTTCTTTTACTGGGGAAGTTTTTACTTGCGGTGTAAGTAATGCGTCGAGGCCTCTGCCTAAACCTCTTTTTTTTGCTGGGCTCATAATATTCCTTGACATTATTCTGCAGATTCTTGGCTAGTAATTGGCTTACTATTAGCGGTATTCGTTGTATTGTTTTTTTCAGTGTTATTTTTACGTAAAACTTCACCCGCTAATGCTAAGTAGGCTTTGGCTCCGGTTGAGGATTTATCATAATACATGACTGGTGAACCAAAGCTAGGTGCCTCAGCTAAGCGGACATTTCGGGGAATGACACTCCGATAGACTTTATCACCGAAATGACGCTTTAATTGTTCAGAAACATCGTTGGCTAAACGGTTACGCGGGTCATACATAGTGCGTAAAATACCTTCAATGTGTAGCTTGTCATTCACCACTGCGGTGAGTTTTGATATCGTGTCCATTAGGGCGGTTAACCCTTCTAAGGCATAATATTCACACTGCATTGGTACTAAAACTGAGTCAGCGGCTGTCATTGCATTTACCGTTAACATATTTAGTGAGGGTGGGCAGTCTATAATAATAAAATCATAATAGTTTTTAACTGGTGCTAGTGCGCTTTTTAAACGTTGTTCACGGGCAAAAACTTCCATTAATTTTATTTCCGCAGCAGTTACATCTGTATTTGCTGCAATTAAATCATATAGGCCGGTTGTTTCTTGCTGTACAACCTCTTCAACTGATTTTTCCTCTATCAGTAATTCGTAACAAGTGGCGGATACATTATTTTTATCGATGCCGCTGGCCATAGTTGCATTGCCTTGCGGATCAAGATCGATTAATAATATTTTACGTTTAGTCGCTGCTAACGAGGCAGCTAGATTAACTGCCGTTGTTGTTTTGCCGACACCACCTTTTTGATTTGCAACAGCTATTATTTTTCCCACAAATGCCTCTATTATTATTTTATAACGCCTACTTAAAGTAGGGTTAGCTATTCTGTAGCTTTTTCAAGATAAGCACATGACGTTCGCCTATTAATTCAGGCACCTTAACTTCATGGCTTGATACTAAAGTAATATTGTCTGGTAAATTAGACAATTCATCAATGGGGTATTGGCCTTTTAATGCAAAAAACTGACCTTGTTCACTTTCAATTAAATGGGAACACCAGGTAACCATATCATTAAGTGATGAAAAGGCTCTGCTTAATACACCGTCAAAAGGTAGTTCACCTTGGTATTCTTCAACTCGAGACTTAACTGCTTGAACATTGGTTAATTTTAATTGAAATATTACTTGCCTAAGAAAAGTTATACGTTTTCCTAAACTATCTAATAAAACAAATTTTCTTTGTGGGTATAAGATTGCCAGTGGGATACCGGGTAAGCCTGGGCCTGTACCTACATCAATAAAACGTTCGCCTTGTAAAAATTCACCAACCATTAAGCTGTCCATAATATGCTTAATAAGCATTTCTTGTGGATCTCGAACAGAGGTTAAGTTATAAGCTTTATTCCACTTATGCAACAGCTCAACATATTGAACAAGCAAGTCTACTTGTTGTGGTGAAAGTTGCAAAGTAGTTTTACTCAGTAAGCTTTCAAGTTTTGATATTAAGGTCATATTCGTTTTTCTAAATAAAATTATTATCGGATTTAGTTTAAGTACGGTTTTACGCTATTTTTTTACTGAGTAATCCATGCTTTTTCAAATAAACCAATAATAAGGAAATAGCCGCTGGTGTTATGCCTGAAATTCTTGAAGCTTTACCGAGTGTTTCTGGACGAGCATCTTTTAATTTAGCAATCACCTCATTTGAAAGGCCTGATATTTCTTGATAATTAAAATCTTTTGGGATCAAAGTATTTTCATTTCGCTTCTTTTTTGCTATTTCATCAAGTTGTCTGTCAATATAACCTGCATATTTTATTTGTATTTCGATTTGTTCAGCTGCTTGCGTGTCGGCAATTGCTGGACCTAAACCTTCTATTTTCATTAAATCTTCATAACGTACTTCTGGACGACGTATAAGATCTTCAAGGCTAGCTTCTTTACTCATAGGTGCTTTGAGTAATTTATTGACTTGTTCAATATTACTTTGATCTTTTTGCACCCAGTTATCTTTTAACCGTTGACGTTCTAGTTCAATGTTTTCCATTTTCTCGTTAAAACGTTGCCAGCGAAGATCATCTACTAAGCCAACTGATCGGCCTTTTTCAGTTAAACGAATATCAGCATTGTCTTCTCGTAATAATAAACGATATTCCGCTCGTGAAGTAAACATACGGTAGGGTTCTTTGGTCCCTAAGGTAGCTAAATCATCAACTAATACTCCCATGTAGGCTTGGTCACGGCCTAAGGTAAACTCATCCCGTTCTTTTACGCGGTTTGCTGCATTAGTGGCGGCAATTAATCCTTGCGCACCAGCTTCTTCATAACCTGTGGTGCCATTTATTTGCCCAGCAAAATATAAGTTTTCAATAAACTTACTTTCTAATGTTTGTTTTAAATCTCTTGGATCAAAGTAATCATACTCTATCGCGTAACCAGGGCGTGTAATAAATGCGTTTTCAAAGCCTTTTATTGAACGTACTAAATTCATTTGTACATCAAAAGGCAAGCTAGTTGAAATGCCGTTTGGGTAAATTTCATGGGTGGTTAGCCCTTCAGGTTCAACAAATATTTGATGTGATGTTTTATCAGCAAAGCGTGTTATTTTATCTTCAATGGAAGGGCAGTAACGTGGACCAATTCCTTCAATTACTCCTGAATACATCGGGGATCTATCTAAACCATCACGAATAAATTGATGTGTTTTTTCATTCGTATGGGTAATAAAACAAGAGACTTGTCTAGGATGATCCTTTGCTGATCCCATAAATGAGAATACCGAGTCTGGTGTGTCACCAATTTGTTCTTCCATTACAGAAAAATCTAGTGACCGGGCATCTAAACGGGGTGGGGTTCCTGTTTTTAAACGATCCATTCTAAAAGGCATATCGCGCATTTTAGTCGATAAATTCATGCTTGCAGGATCGCCAGCTCGCCCACCTTGGTAATTATTTAACCCAATATGTATTAAGCCTGATAAAAAAGTACCAACAGTAAGCACTACTGTTTTTCCTTTAAATTTTAGCCCCATTTGAGTAGAAATACCCACGACACGATCATTTTCTAAAATTAAATCGTCGCAAGGTTGTTGAAAAATAGTTAAATTTTCTTGGTTTTCTAAGTAATGACGAACAAAATTTCGATATAGTACTCGGTCTGCTTGTGCTCTTGTCGCTCTAACTGCAGGACCTTTACTTGCGTTGAGTGTTCTAAATTGAATTGCGCTGTGGTCTATTGCTGTGCCCATTAAACCACCGAGTGCATCAATTTCTTTTACCAAATGTCCTTTACCAATACCACCAATGGCAGGGTTACATGACATTTGTCCTAATGTATCGATATTATGGGTTAGCAAAAGCGTTTTACAACCCATTCGGGCAGATGCTAACGCAGCCTCAGTGCCTGCATGGCCACCACCAACAACGATCACATCATACGACTCTTGATACCACATAAATTTTAACCTTAGAAAATATAAGTAAAGAAAATAACTTTAACAAAAATTAGGAAACGTATTTTACCGTTTTTTTTCCAATTGTGAAACGATCAAATGCGTAAAAAGATCCTCGCTCGATCTCTCTAATATATATAAGATCTTTAAATAGATCTTATTACTTTTACTTATTAGGCAAGCCATTTTTTGTGGGTAAGTATCTTTTCTTTAATGATCCTATTGGTTTAACGCAATGATAACTTTGTGATCAAGAGATGATCAAGTCACTTATAAGCGGTGATCAGAAGTGGTAGTTATGCACAGGCTAATAAAAAACTTATTCTACACACGGAATAATAATAGTAAATTAATAGGTTATGCATGTTTTTATCCACAATATGGTTTTTTAAAGCACATTTTTGTGAGTAATTAATGTATAAAAAGTTATAAAAGATCTTTGTTTTGCGTTAACCATAATTGTGCAAGATCTTCTGGATCAATATCTTTACTCATATCCAGGGTTTTAACTTCTAGTAAGGCCTTACAACCCTTTGTTATTAATATGTTATTTAAATCAAAGCCGGCTTTGCAAAAGGTATCGTAACTAGAATCTCCTATGGCGATGATCATAAAACTTATTGAGGATAGATCTTGTTCACAATTTTTAAGATCTTTAACAAATTCTTGTATGTTGTCAGGAAAATCACCAGCGCCGTGAGTGGAAGTACAAATGAGCCAAGTGGTTTTTTTGGCAGGATCTTGTGAAAAAGTTGCTTTAAGGATCGAATTAAAATTAGGGTTTAAGTGTAAATTTACGTCATGGTTAAGTTTATTTAGCTGTTCTTCACAGGCTTCACCAACATATTCTGTGCCACCAAGCATGCTTCCTACGATTATTTGAAATGTATTCATGTTTAATTTTTGCTCATTAATGGGTTAATAATAGTCTTATTGTATTATTATAATTGCTTTAACTTAACTGATATTTTTGTTGTTTAGCTTTATGGTTTGATGCCAGATCACTTATCATTATGTGCTCGGTTGATGAGTTTATTATTGTATTAAATAATAGCGCTTACTTATGCACTATATATGCGACAATGAACATTACAGGTATTGGATCAATTTACAGATGTTGTTACTTTTGGTGTGATCAAATGGCAAGGCGGTAGAGAATATTTCAGTGTTAAGGTCGGGCAAGAAACTTTTTGTGTACAGTATGCGTACCGTTAAAATAGGTAAATATTTTAACGGTTTTATGTTAATTTAAGGTTTACTTTCCAATACAAAAAGAGCTAAATATTTTAGTTAGCAAGTCATCGCTGGTGAATTCACCGGTGATTTGATCAAGTTCCAACTGACAAATTCTTAGTTCTTCTGCAAGAATTTCACCGGCTACATAAGACTCTAGTTGATCTAACCCTGTCAGTAAATGCTGATGAGCATTATTTAAAGCGGTTAAATGGCGTCTTCTAGCCATAAAGCCACCTTCAGTGCTACCTTGGTAGCCCATAATCGCTTTTAAGTGCTCTTTTAAGCTGTCAACGCCTGCACCTGTTTTTGCTGATAAGGTAATTGAGATATGATCTTTATTATTTTCATCGGTAAACTCAGCTAAACCAATATCTTTTTCAAGAATAGCTTGGTTTAAATCGGCTTTATTTCTTACCAAGGTTAAACCAATGTTGTTGGGGAGCTTTTCAAAAAATTCAGGATAATAATCTTTAATATCTTGTTCGCTTTCTAAAATATCATGATTGGTACTGGCATCCACCATTAACAATACGCGATCCGCTTGTTTTATTTCTTGCCAAGCGCGTTCAATGCCAATTTGTTCTACTTTGTCATCACTATCGCGTAAACCAGCAGTGTCTATAATATGCAGCGGCATACCATCAATGTGAATTTGTTCTGTTAATACATCACGTGTAGTACCGGCAATATCGGTAACAATGGCACTTTCTTTACCGCTTAACGCATTGAGTAAGCTTGATTTACCAGCATTAGGCCGGCCGGCTATAACCACTCGCATTCCTTCACGAATAATGCTGCCTTGTTGTGCCTGTTTTCGAACCGCTTCAACATTACTAATGATGGCTTTTAGGTCAGTAACAATTTTTGTGTCGGCAAGAAAATCAATTTCTTCTTCTGGAAAATCAATAGCGGCTTCTACATACATGCGTAGATGAATGATATTTTCCACCATTTCGTTAACTAATTTAGAAAAGTTACCTTGTAGAGAGTGCAGGGCAGACCGAGCTGCTTGTTCTGAGCTTGAGTTAATTAAATCTGCAATAGCTTCTGCTTGTGTTAAGTCGAGTTTATCGTTTAAAAAAGCCTGCTCACTAAACTCGCCTGGCTTAGCCATCACAATATTAGGTAAGGCTAGAATAGCTTTTAATAACATATCTAGAATAACAGGGCCGCCATGGCCTTGAAATTCAATCACATCTTCACCTGTAAATGAATTAGGCGCTTTAAAGTACAAAGCAATCCCTTGATCAAGTATTTCATTGTTAGCATTTGAAAAAGGTAAGTATTCCGCTTTTCTTATTTCAGGAACTTTACCTAATATTGCTTGGGCAACATTTTTTGCTTCCGGACCTGAAACGCGAATTATACCAACGCCTCCGCGACCTGGTGCGGTAGCTTGTGCTGCAATAGTTGATTTTCCACTGGGTAATGATGTCATTGAGTAATTTATGCCTATAAATTGTTGAATCGTTGAAAATAATACTTGGTCTGTAGAAGTGACTACCTTCACATACGGCTAGGTTATTATTTTACGTTAATTTATTAAAACTAACAAAAAAGCGATTTCTTATTAAGAAATCGCTTTTTATCGTCAGTTTATTATCAGCTAAATTTATTAAGTTTTAGCTTTGTTCGCTAGTTTTTTCTTTTCAATGCCACTAAAGATTACTTTCATTTGTGCAATTGAAATGACGTTACTGATAAACCAGTAAAGTACTAAACCAGAAGGGAACCACGCCATAAAAATAGAGAATACAACGGGCATATATTGCATTATTTTTTGTTGCATTGGATCTTGTATTGTCATTGGCTGCATTTTTTGCATTACAAACATACTAATCCCCATTAATGCAGGTAATACGTAGTAAGGGTCCATTGCTGATAAGTCTTGAATCCAGAAAATAAAGGGGGCGTGCCTTAATTCAACACTTTCTAAAAATACCCAATAAAGCGCAAGGAAAATAGGCATTTGTAAAAGTAAAGGTAAACAACCACCCGCGGGATTTACTTTTTCTTTACGGTACATTTCCATGGTAGCTTGCGACATTTTTTGTCTGTCATCACCAAAGCGCTCTTTTAATTGTGCCATTTTGGGTGCTAATTCACGCATTTTTGCCATTGAGGTATATTGCGCTTTTGTTAAAGGGTACATAGCACCTTTTACAATTAAAGTAATAATTATAATAGCTACACCCCAGTTTGTAACAAAGCTTTGAATGGTTAGCAGTAACCAGAATAAAGGTTGGCTAATCATCCATAAAAACCCATAATCAATGGTTAAATCTAAGTTGGGTGCAATCTTTTCTAGTACTGCTTGATCTTTAGGACCAACATAAAATATAGCCGAAGTATTCCCTTGTTGACCTGCATCTATAGTAATCGCAGGCGCTTTAAAACCAATAGTCGCTTCTTGGTTATTACTATAATTAGTATAAAGCTGGTTGTTATCCGCACCATTAGGTACCCAAGCAGAAACAAAGTAATGTTCTAACATGGCAACCCAACCACCAGGTGTTGTTTTATTTAGGTTGGCTTCAGAAATATCGTCAAAATCATATTTTTCGTAACGGTCTTCACTGGTAGAGAAAGCAGCCCCACGGTATGTAGGCAACATGCCTGAAGAGGTGTCAGCAAGTGTAGACTGTTTTAGTTGGCCATACATCTGCACTGAAATGCTATTGCTAGTGTTATTTTTTATTAAGTAATTAACATCAACACTGTAGCTACCGGCAGCAAAAAGAAAGCGTTTTGTTACGTCTAGGCCATTGTTATCTTGAAAAGTTAAATCAACGGTTAAAGTATCACCTTCTAATTCGTAGTTACTCTGAACGCTGGTGTAAATTGGGCGACCTTTAATGACTCTATCTACCCCATTAGCACCGGTTAAACCAGATTGAGCAACATATTTTAGCTTACCGTCTTGCATAATAGTGTAGGGGATACTGCTGCCTTGCTCTGTTTCAAAATTAAGCAATTTAGCTTCAATAATATCACCACCGCGAGTATTAATTTTAATACGCAAAGTGTCGGTAGTTACACTAATGATTTTGGCACTTGAAGCAGTATTCTTTGTTATAGGTGCGGATGAATCGGTTGGTTCAGGAATAAATTCACCCTCTGCAGCAAGTTCATCGTTACTATGTTGGCTAGTAGTAGACAGTTCAACTGCGGGCGAATTTTCGGTTTGCCACTGACTAAAAAGTAAGTAAGTTACAACCATAAGCGCAATAAAAAGCAGACTGCGTTGAGATTCCATAAGATTTATTTCTCTTTATTTTGTGTTGGCACGAGGAGATTTCCTCTCGCATGTAATTTATATAGCAGGCATTTTAGACTAGGTTTAACTGCAAACCAATACTCTTTTAGCTTTCGTTTAAATTTGAGGCTATAAAAGAGCTCTGCTTTTGCTAACGCTAATATTATTTTTCTTTTTCAAGTGGTGGAACCGGATCATCACCGCCTTTATTTAACGGATGACACCTAAGTATTCTTTTACTTGCTAACCAGCTTCCTTTAATTATACCAAAGCGTTCTATTGCTTGGCTTGCATAACTAGAGCAGGTGGGTTGAAATCGACAGTTTGCGCCTAATATTGGGCTAATAAAGCGCTGATAGCCTTTGATACAGGCTAGTGCTAATTTTTGTGGCGCTGAATTATTTTTCGCCATATTTTTGTCAATTCTTTATTGATTTCTTTGTTCTCGAGTTGATCAATACCAGACTTTACCATAACAACCATATCGATAGCAGGTAATTCATGCTGATGTAAACGAAAGCTTTCTCTAATAATTCTTTTTATTCGGTTTCTTTGGACGGCAAGTTTAACGCGTTTTTTGGCTATAGCTAAGCCAAGGCGATTATTTTTACACGAATCATCAGGTAAATTGGTAGGAGTAATAAGTATTGTAAAGTGGCGAGAGCCAAATCTGATAGGTTTTTCAAAGACTGATTGAAAGTGACCGGGAGTCAATAAACGAGACTCCCGATTAAATTCATAAGTAACCTGATTGGTTACCATCTTAATTAAGCTTCTAACTTAGAAGTAAAATTAAGATTAAGCACTAAGGCTTGCACGGCCTTTGGCACGGCGGCGAGCTAAAACAGCACGACCACTTTTTGTTGCCATACGAGCACGGAATCCGTGGTTACGTTTACGCTTTAATACGCTAGGTTGAAATGTTCTTTTCATTACGCTAATCCGTCGGTTATTGTTGCCCTGACAAAAAAGTTGAGCACACAGGTCTAAAAAAAGAGGCCGAATTTTAAACCTAATTCGCCTTGTTGTCAATGTATTATATATACAATTTACTAAAAGATCCTTGGCGGATCACTGTGATCCGCCAAGGATCTAGCTGGAGTTAAATATTTATAGCTGATGCTAGCGTAAAAGGCATGATAATAATAAATATCCACAGGCTTATGCAAAGGTTTTGCTTAATCCTGTAGTTTTCTATTTTTATTCACATAAAAAATTGACTAAACCATATTATGTAGTGCTGTTTAAATCTGAAAAACCACCATTAAGCCAATTAAATTAACCTTTAGCTATTTATTATCAAAATAATTGCGAATAGTTGTCTGTCAATATTGCACTTGTGGATAAGTATAGAGATAATGGCAGTACATAATAAAAAACTTCCGTTTGTATTACTTTTTAGGTGATTTTATCGCCTGAAGTTATAAACAATGATCTTTTGTTTATTTACCAACTTTTTATTTTAAGTATTTACGTTAATAAAAAGGCAATATGAACAACAAACGGACAAAATTTTTTTCTTTGGAGTTTTGGTTGGAACACTCTCTTTGGCAGCGATGCCTATCTGTTCTTCAAGAAGAATTACCGGCACAGCAATTTAGTATGTGGATTCGTCCGCTACAGTGTGTTGTTACAGATAATATTTTAACGCTTTATGCACCTAATCGTTTTGTTTTAGACTGGGTGTGTGATAAATATGTTAATAGAATCAATGAATTGATTACTATGGCAGATGGCGGTGAGTCATATTTATTACGTTTTGATGTTGGCAGTAAGCCGCTAAATGCCCCTGCTAAAAAAAATACAGCTGTTTCAGGAAGTGCTAATTTCAGTCCTAATACCAAATCAGCGCCGGTTGTAGACGTAGAAACAAATATACCAAAAAAAGCCAACGTTCGTGTTAAATATACTTTTGATAACTTTGTTGAAGGTAAGTCGAATCAGCTTGCTAGAGCAGCGGCTTCACAAGTGGCTGATAATCCTGGCTCGGCCTACAATCCATTATTTATATATGGTGCAACAGGTTTAGGTAAAACACACTTATTACACGCTGTAGGTAATGGTATTTTACAAAATAACCCAAATGCTAAAATCGCTTATATGCATTCAGAGCGCTTTGTACAGGATATGGTGTTAGCGCTAAAAAATAATGAGATGGAAAAGTTTAAACAATATTATCGTAGTGTTGATGCGTTACTTATTGATGATATTCAATTTTTTGCCGGTAAAGACAGAACACAAGAAGAATTTTTCCATACCTTCAATGCGTTACTTGAAGGTAATCAGCAGATTATTTTAACCAGTGATCGTTACCCTAAAGAAGTTGCTGTTGAAGACCGTTTAAAATCACGTTTTGGCTGGGGCCTCACAATTGCTATAGAGCCGCCAGAATTAGAAACACGTGTCGCTATTTTAAAACGAAAAGGGCAAGAGAGTAATATTAATTTAGCCGATGAAGTGGCTTTTTTCATTGCTAAACGTTTACGTTCAAATGTGCGTGAATTAGAGGGCGCGCTTAACCGTGTTATTGCTAATGCTAACTTTACCGGTAGGGCAATAACGATTGACTTTGTTAGAGAAGCTTTACGCGATTTATTAGCTTTACAAGATAAGCTTGTTACTATTGATAATATTCAACGAACAGTGGCAGAATACTATAAGATTAAAGTCGCTGATTTACTCTCAAAAAGAAGAAATAGATCTGTCGCTAGACCTAGGCAGCTAGCAATGGCATTATCTAAAGAATTAACTAACCACAGTTTACCTGAAATAGGGGATGCTTTTGGTGGTAGAGATCATACAACAGTGTTGCATGCTTGTCGTAAAGTTAAATCTTTACGAGAGGAACTACATGATATTAAAGAAGATTACTCTAATTTGATTAGGACATTATCTTCTTAAAACTTAATGGTTTTTACTATACTAGTTGTATCATCTTTTATTTAATTTATAGCACTATAATTACCAACTAAAGTTTAACAACAATAAAATTTACTTATATGCAGGAACATCAATGAAATTTGCACTCAATAGAGAGTTATTACTTAAACCCTTATTGTTAGTTTCGGGCGCTGTTGAACGTAAAAGTACTTTACCCATTTTAGGCAATATTCTTTTTGATGTTCAAGGAGCCTCTTTAACATTAACAGCCACCGATCTTGAACTTGAAATGGTGTCGCACACGGAAATTGATAACCAAGGTGAAAATGGTAAAATAACTATCCCGGCTAGAAAATTACTGGATATTTGTAAAAGCCTTCCTGAAAACTCAATCCTTAATTTTACCACTGAAGGTGACACTGTTAAATTAAGCTCTGGTAGAAGTAGGTATTCATTATCAACACTCGCAGCAGAAGACTTTCCAAATATTGAAGAGTGGCAGGGTGAGGTAGAGTTCACGTTATTAAAGTCAGAATTATTACGCTTAATTGAAAGCACACATTTTTCAATGGCGAACCAAGATGTTCGTTATTATTTAAATGGTATGTCGATAGAAAGTGAAGGGAATGAAATACGTTCAGTTGCCACAGACGGTCATCGTTTGGCTATTTGTAAAATATCCAATGACTCACTTACGCTACCAGAAAGACAAGTTATTGTTCCGCGTAAAGGGATTTTAGAAATTATTCGATTACTGGCACCGGTAGATGAGACCATACAAGTTTACCTTGGTGCTAATCATATCCGAATTATTGATACCGAGTTTTCATTTACCAGTAAGTTAGTAGATGGCCGCTTTCCCGATTACCGACGTGTACTACCGCGCAATGGAGATAAAGTATTTGTAACGGAGAAAGAGCAATTACGTCAAGTGTTGTCACGTGCCTCTATTTTGTCTAATGAAAAATTTAAAGGTGTGCGTTTAAACTTTTTAAATTCGTTACTAAAAATTACCGCTAACAACCCAGAACAAGAGCAAGCCGAAGAAGAATTAGAAATAGATTTCCCTTATGAAGAATTGGAAATAGGCTTTAATGTGAGTTATGTATTAGATGTACTTAACGCGATTAAAGACGAGCAAGTTAAATTTACTTTAGCTGATGCTAATTCAAGTGTTGTTATTGAAGGTGCAGACTCAGGCGAAGCCCTTTATGTTGTTATGCCTATGCGTTTATAGCCTTGTGGTTATTGTTGAAATTAATTAGATGAGTGTTGCAAAATTAGTTACCCATAATTTTCGTAATTTAAATAACGCAACAATTGATTTACATCCAAAATTTAATTTTATTGTAGGCGATAACGGTAGTGGTAAAAGTAGTGTATTAGAAGCTCTATTTTTTCTTGGCCATGGTAAATCTTTTAGAACAAGTAAATTAGATGCGCTTGCTTGCCATGAGCAAAGCGAGTTTGTTGTCAGTGTTAAAGACAGCAATAGTCGTCAACTGGGGTTAAGTCGTGATATTAACGCGGGCCTAACAAAAATAAAAATTGATGGTGAATTTCAACGTCGCTTATCTGTTTTAGCAAAAAACATTGCAGTACAAATTGTTACCCCAGAAAGCTTTAAGCTCTTTTTTGGTGGCCCAAGAGAGCGGAGACGGTTTGTTGATTTAGGTATGTTTCACGTGAAACATTCTTTTGCCCAGCAATGGAAAAGCTTTAATAGGGTCCTAAAACAGCGAAATGCTTGTATAAGATTGGGTAGTAACTCACGTGAAGACAACGCTATGCTGATGTATTGGACCGAGCAGTTTTGTCAAATGTCTATTGAAGTTGCTAGCGTAAGAGAAGAATATAGCGCAGCTGTTATAAATGAACTTGAACACTGGTTAACGATTTTATTACCAAGTTTGAAAAATAGGGTAACAGTACAATATTTACGAGGTTGGCCACAAAAAAAAACATTACAAGAAGTGCTTTTTAATAACCAAGAACGAGAAGTGAAGTATGGTTATAGCCTATATGGTGCGCATAAGTTCGATGTAAAATTCCTTCTTGATAAACAACCACTAGAAACCCAGCTGTCCAGAGGGCAGCAAAAGTTGTTTTTACTGGCTTTAACTTTTGCACAAGTTAACTTAATTGCAAGCGTTGAGCGAGTAAAGCCAATTTTATTAATTGATGATATTGGTTCAGAATTAGATATTAACTCTCGTAGAGCACTGTCAGAAGCGCTAGAATTACTTGATTGCCAAGTAGTGATAACAGCCATTGAATGTGATGTATTAACGCCATTTTTTGATAAGTTCAGTTTGGTTACTGACAAAATTACTGAAACCAGCGCTACGACTGTTAATGAAAATTCAAATAAAATAGAAAGTTACAAAGTGTTCCACGTGAAACATGGTGAAGTATCTACTGTGTATCCAGATGAATCTGACGTAAAATCAGAAAAAGCAATTGAATAGGCTAAAACTATGACAATAGAAAATGAATATGACTCGGCCAGTATTAAAGTATTAAAAGGACTTGATGCAGTACGAAAAAGACCTGGTATGTATATCGGCGACACCGATGATGGTACTGGTTTACACCACATGGTTTTTGAGGTTTTAGATAACTCAATTGATGAAGCCTTGGCGGGGCATTGTAATGAGATTGTTGTTACTATCCACTTAGACGGTTCTGTTTCTGTAAAAGATGATGGCCGTGGTATACCAACGGAAATTCACCCGGAAGAAGGTGTCTCTGCGGCTGAAGTTATCATGACTGTATTACACGCAGGTGGTAAATTTGGTGGTGAAGACTCTGGTTATAAGGTTTCTGGTGGACTTCATGGGGTAGGAATTTCAGTAGTTAATGCGTTAAGTAGCAAACTAAAGCTGAATATTCGTCGTGAGGGTAAACTTTACGAGCAGTATTATCAAATAGGTGAGCCACAGTCACCTTTAACTGTTGTTGGTGAAAGTGACAGAACAGGAACAGAAGTACGTTTTTGGCCAAGTACAGATACCTTTACCAATGTAACTTTTCACTACGATTTGTTAGTAAAACGTATTCGAGAGCTATCATTTTTAAACTCAGGAGTTTCTATTCGTTTAATTGATGAACGTGAAGAAGGCAAGGAAGATCACTTCCATTTTGATGGTGGTATTCAAGCATTCGTTGATTATTTAAATACAAATAAAACGCCTGTAAATGAAGAAATTTTCTACTTTGACCTCGCACGTGAAGATGGCATTATTGTTGAAGTTGCTATGCAATGGAATGATGGCTTCCAAGAAAGCATTCACTGCTTTACGAATAACATCCCACAGCGCGATGGCGGCACGCATTTAAGTGGCTTTAGAACGGCATTAACGCGCACGCTCAATAGTTACATGGTTAAAGAAGGCTTAAATAAAACTAAAAAAGGTGGCACGGAAACTAATGCTTCCGGAGATGATGCTCGTGAAGGGTTAACAGCTGTTATTTCAGTTAAGGTACCAGATCCTAAGTTTTCTTCTCAAACCAAAGATAAACTCGTATCTTCAGAGGTGAAAACTGCTGTTGAGCAAGCAATGGGTGAAAAACTAGGTGAATACCTATTAGAGAAACCAGCAGTAGCTCGTACTATTATAATGAAAATAGTTGATGCAGCTAGAGCGCGTGAAGCTGCCCGAAAAGCGCGTGAAATGACACGTCGTAAAGGGGCACTAGATATTGCAGGCTTACCAGGTAAGTTGGCTGACTGTCAGGAAAAAGACCCAGCACTATCTGAACTCTATATTGTGGAAGGGGACTCTGCTGGCGGCTCTGCTAAGCAGGGACGAAACCGTAAAAACCAAGCAATTTTGCCGTTAAAAGGTAAGATATTAAACGTTGAAAAAGCGCGTTTTGACAAAATGATTTCTTCGCAAGAAGTTGGTACATTAATAACAGCTTTAGGTTGTGGTATTGGCCGCGATGAATATAACCCTGAAAAGTTGAGATACCATAGCATTATTATTATGACCGATGCTGATGTGGATGGCTCTCATATTCGTACACTATTATTAACATTTTTCTATCGTCAAATGCCTGAAATTATGGAGCGTGGACATATATTTATTGCTCAGCCACCTTTGTATAAGGTTAAAAAGGGTAAACAAGAGCGTTATATTAAAGATGATGAAGGCTTAACGGAATACTTAACAACCTTAGCCTTAGATACAGCCTCTATCCATGTTAATGAGAGTGCACCTGCTATTTCTGGGCTAGCTTTAGAGCAACTTGTTAATCAATTTCGCAATACCATGGAAACGATAAAACGTATTTCTAGACAAATCCCTAGTGATATTTTAGAAAAAATGATTTATAGCAATAATATTGCGAAAGAAGATTTTTCTGATAAAGCGAAAGTAGACGCTTGGGCGAAAGACTTAATTACTCAACTTGATGAACAAGATGGTAATGGCTCGCTTTATACACTTAGCGTAGAACATAATATTGAGCGTAATATTTACTACCCACAATTTATCGTACGTAAACATGGTATTGATAAAGTGTATAGCTGTAATTATGACTTTATTGAGTCGAATGAGTTTGCCGCTATCATCGCATTGAATGATGCAATTAATGGCTTAATGGAAGAAGGTGCTTATGTTAAACGTGGCGAGAAAGTAAAGCCAGTTGCTACTTTTGAAGAAGCACTAAATTGGTTAATGGCTGAATCGAAACGAGGACAGTACATACAGCGCTATAAAGGGTTAGGTGAGATGAACCCAGAACAGTTATGGGAAACCACCATGGATCCAGAAACACGTCGTATGTTGCAGGTAACCATTGAAGATGCTATTGCAGCAGATCAACTATTTACTACTTTAATGGGTGATCATGTAGAGCCACGCAGACACTTTATTGAAGATAATGCATTAAATGTTTCTAATTTAGATTTTTAAGTGCTGTGTATTTACGCCCAATATATAATTACAGTAATATATAAGTGCCGTATAGTTACGCCCATGTAATTAAAGGTACAGATGAAACACAAAATTTTATCTAACCCATATACATTGTATGCTCGGTCATCAAAAACTGAGCATTTCTTTTTTCAAAAACGACATGTTATTACTTCGTGTTAATTTATAACTTATAGTGAATTTGAAAACCCATGACTAGTTTCAATTGTAAAACATTCCAAGGCCTAATCTTGCAATTGCAAGATTACTGGTCAAAACAAGGCTGCGTAATAGTACAACCCTTAGATTTAGAAGTGGGTGCGGGTACATTTCATCCGATGACTTTTTTACGCTCTATAGGTCCTGAGCCTATCAGCAGCGCTTATGTTCAACCTTGCCGACGACCTACTGATGGGCGTTATGGTGAAAACCCTAATCGACTACAGCATTATTACCAATTTCAAGTAATGTTAAAACCATCACCAAAAAATATCCAAGAGTTATACCTTAACTCATTGAAAGAGTTAGGAATAGATCCACTAGTTCATGATATTCGTTTTGTTGAAGATAATTGGGAATCTCCTACCTTAGGTGCTTGGGGCTTAGGTTGGGAAGTTTGGCTAAACGGTATGGAAATTACACAGTTTACTTACTTCCAACAAGTAGGTGGCTTAGAGTGTACACCCGTTACCGGTGAAATTACCTACGGCTTAGAGCGCTTAGCTATGTATATTCAAAATGTCGACAGCATATATGATTTAGTATGGACTGACGGCCCAATGGGTACAGTATATTATGGTGATGTTTTTCATCAAAATGAAGTGGAACAGTCAACCTATAACTTTGAATATGCTGACGTAACGGCATTATTTAATCAATTCGATCAATGTGAACTAGACAGTCAAAAATTGATAGAGGCTAACTTACCCTTACCGGCGTACGAGCAAGTAATGAAAGCATCACATGCATTTAACTTACTTGATGCACGTAACGCCATTTCGGTAACAGAAAGACAACGTTATATCTTACGTGTGCGTACTTTATCAAAAGCTGTAGCTGAAGCTTATTACCAAAAGCGTGAAGCGCTAGGGTTCCCATTATGTAAAAGTAATGAAGAGCAAAATAATAAAACCGCCAACAATGTTGTAACCAAAGGAGATAAATAATGACAACAGAGACTCTCCTTATTGAGCTAGGCACTGAGGAGCTGCCACCAACATCACTAAAAACATTAGCGACAGCTTTTTATGATGGGATTAAAAGTCAACTTGATGCGAACGATTTAACCTATTCACACATAAAGTGGTTTGCAACACCACGCCGTTTAGCCGTTCAAGTGACTGAACTAGTAGGGAAGCAAGCCGATAAAGTTGTTGAAAAACGCGGCCCTGCAACTAATGTAGCTTTTGACGCACAAGGCCAGCCAAGTAAAGCCGCTATAGGTTGGGCTCGCTCAAATGGTATTACTGTTGAACAAGCTGAGCGTTTAACTACACCAAAAGGTGAGTGGTTATTACATAAGGCAACAGTGACAGGGAAAACCATTAGTGAATTAGTGCCTAACATAGTCACTACAGCCTTAAATAAACTACCTATTGCTAAGCCCATGCGTTGGGGTGCTGAGCGTATACAATTTATTCGTCCAGTCCATACATTAACTTTAATGTACGGAGAAGATATTATTCAAGGCGCAGCCTTAGGTGTTAACTCAAGCAACCAGATACAAGGCCATCGTTTTCATCACCAAGGGCTAATTACCCTTAAGCATGCCAATGATTACCAAGCAGAATTAGCTAAAGCTTTTGTTGAAGTTGACTATCAAGCGCGTCAAGAAAAAATTATTGCGCAAGTAGAAAAAATTGCGACCGATATGTCAGCGGTTGCGTTAATAGATGAGGATTTACTCGAAGAAGTAACTTCATTAGTTGAATGGCCAGTTACGTTAGTAGGAACCTTTGATAAAGATTTTCTTAATGTACCCGCTGAGCCATTGATATATTCGATGAAAGATCATCAAAAATACTTCCCAGTGACCAATAATGAAGGTGAATTAATTAATAAATTTATCTTTGTTACCAACATTGAGTCGAAAGACCCTAGTAAGGTTGTTTTTGGTAACGAAAAAGTTATTCGTCCAAGACTAGCCGACGCAGAGTTTTTCTTTAATAAAGATCAAAAGCAAACACTTGAATCAAGGTTATCAACACTTGAATCAGTATTATTTCAAAAACAATTGGGTACGGTAAAAGCAAAGTCAGTGCGTATTGCACAACTGAGCCAAATTATTGCCGAACAATTAGGTGAAAATAGTGCTGATGCATACCGTGCGGGCTTGTTGAGTAAAACAGACTTAGTGTCTGATATGGTGTCGGAATTTCCACAAGTGCAGGGCACTATGGGAAAATATTATGCGCTTAATGACGGTGAAAATGCGGCAATTGCACAAGCATTAGAAGATCAATATCGTCCACGTTACTCTGGCGATAGCTTACCTGAAGCCAATATAGGGTGTGCAGTTGCTATTAGTGATAAAGTTGATACCTTGGTAGGTATCTTTGGTATTAATCAGCCACCTAAAGGCGATAAAGACCCCTTTGCGCTACGAAGAGCAGCCATTGGTTTGATACGTATTATTATCGAAAAACAACTTGATTTAGACCTAGCAGATTTGATTAATCAAAGTATTGAGCTGTTTGGCGACAAGTTAGCCAATAAAGATACTGCCAGTAATGTTTTAGATTTTATTATGGGCCGTTTCCGCGCATTTTACCAAGAGCAAGGTATTAGTATTGATGTTATTCAAGCGGTGTTAGCGAAAAAACCAAGTGCACCCTTGGATTTCGACAAACGTATTAAAGCCGTTACTTTCTTTGGTGAATTACCTGAAGCCGCAACATTAGCCGCAGCAAATAAACGTGTTGGAAATATTCTTGCGAAGTTTGATGGTCAGCTTTACTCTACATTTAAATCCGAATTGGCAAGTGAGCAAGCAGAGCAAGACCTGGCGAAAACATTAGAAGAGATTAGCTTAAATGTTGCACCGCTTGTAAATAGCAAAAATTATCAAGCAGCACTAACAGAGCTAGCGCAATTAAAAACACCTATTGATAACTTTTTTGATAACGTGATGGTAATGAGTGAAGATGAGGCGGTGAAGGTTAATCGTTTAACTTTGCTTAATGAGATACGTAATAACTTTTTTGCTATTGCAGATATATCACTATTATAGCTGAAGCTAGGTGGTGACAAAGACATAAAAAAGGGCATAGTAATATGCCCTTTTTTATGGAAAAACAACAGCCATCGTTGGTTTTTAATTAGCAAAGCCCATTAAAAATAATTAAGACTTTTGACGCCTTACAGAAGCAAACGCTAATAAACTTAAAGCAAAGATAAAAACAGTTTTAGGCTCAGGAACAGGCACCTTACCGACAACAATGTTATCTAACTCAAAAGCGACACCGCTAGTATGAAATTGAAAAGCGGTAAATGTATCTGCTGGACTAAAGTGCACATTTACATAAATACCTTCGTTGGTTCTATCGCCTGAAGTTAAGTTAAACTCATTAATGATAGAGTTTCCAGCTAGTTCAGTATTAGAGATGAAATTGGCTCCATCCATATAACCAAAAGACATACTATTGTAGGTGTCAATAGAAGCAAACCACATGCCTATATAGTTAAACGAGGTTAAATGAGAAATATTCAGTAAAGCAGTGTAATCAATCGTTACTGTTGTGCTGGATATATTGTTTAAACCACCTAATATAGGGGTATAGCCATAACATGTACTATTAGAAGTATCATGAGCGGCATGAGTATTTTGACCCGAGGTAACACCAAAACCACCAATGCCAGCATCAATGGCTAGAGGGCCATTACCTGAATTAATAGTACAGCCGTCAGTGATACTGAAAGGACCACCACTTACACTTGAATAAAATTGCTCAGTGTTGCCATCAAATGTTTCTAGAAAAAAATCACTATTTATATCTAGTATATTGGCAGCGTCTACGTAGTTGCTGGTGATGGTGCCATCATCAGCATCTTGGCCACCGAAGGATATTAGCGCACTATGTGCTGTGCTGGCAGCAAATATAATAGAGATTGCCGCAAGTTTAAAAGCCTTGGTTACTTTATTCATAAATTTCACCTTTTTATATTGCTATTAAATTAATTTACATCAAGGTTGAGTCACCCTATAAAGGTAAGCATATAATGCGCCATAATTTATTGTTATTTTAAGTGATTGTTTTTTTAGAGGTTTGTTTTTGGTCGCCAAGTTTTATCTAAAAAGTGTAAATTTTTAAGACACTTATATTAGAGTTTTTCGATTACATATAAATAAGGCTTTTTGTCGACTCTTTTAGCAATGAGTTTATGTTCCATAAACTGACAAAAGCTAGGTATATCACGTGTAGTCGAAGGGTCGTCACAAGTGATTAATAGCGTTTCACCTCTTGCTATTTTCCGGATATTTAATCGAACCATCATCACTGGCTCTGGGCAGCGTAATCCTATTGCATCAAGTTGATGGTCAGTTTGTTGAAAAATGTCGCTTAGCATAGATACCTAAATAAGAACGTAAAGGGGATTTAGTCAAAATGTCTTTATGGTACTATTCTACTTCATTTTTATTTAAACTGCTTTGCCTTTATGCTTAAGCAGAAGGACCTTTAGTGCTTGGCATTCGCCTATTAGCTTTGTTTGGGTATATACTTTCACTAGGTAGGAAATATGTTTTTGGAAAAGAGAGATTAATGCTGAGTCGTATTGTAGTAAAACTAGTATTTACCTTAACTATCATTAGTTATAGCTTACAGGCGAGTGAGCCATTAACTATAACAATAGATAAAACACAGCAACAAAATTTTATTAAAGCAGAGAAACTGATTTACAAAAGTAATTCGGTACAATATCAAAGGCTTTATCAGCAACTTCATTATTACTCTTTGCAACCCTATTTAGACCAACGGCGTTTAATGAATAATATGCGTTTGTCTGCTGCTAAAGAAATATCAGATTTTTTAGCAAAGTATGAAGGCACACCACTGGATTGGCCATTAAGAAAAAAATGGCTAACTTATTTGGCAAAGAGAAAAAAAGGGGCGTTATACTTACGAGATTATAAGCCTACTTCAAATGCAACTTTAGTGTGTCATCAATTAAGTTTTGCTTTGAAGTCAGGGGTAGCAGAAAGTAAAATTTTACCGAAAATTACTAAATTGTGGGTCGTAGGTAAATCACAAGATAAAGCTTGCGATCCCTTATTTGAGCGTTGGCAAAAAGCAGGGTATCGAACAAACGCCTTAGTGTGGCAACGTATAGGTTTAGCCGCTGACGGAGGACAACATACACTTATTCCTTACTTAACTAAGTTATTACCACCAGAGCAGCAATACTTAGCCAGTTTGTGGCACAAAGTTAGGCGTGACCCCTCTATGGTGAGTAAGCTTAAATATTTCCCGAATAACTCAATAAGAGAAACAGAAATACTAACTTATGGGTTTAAGCGACTTATCTGGCACTATCCTGACTCAGCCATTCGTAGCTATAAAAAAGCGCAATTAAGGTTTTCTTTTACCCCAGAGCAACAACAGCAAATTACTGAAAAATTTGCCTTAGCGTTATCTTCTAAAGATCATCCAAGTGCTCAACTGTGGCTAGATAAACTAGATTTTAACCTTTTAAATGAGGGCATGTTGCAACGACGTTTATCAGAAGCGTTAAAGCAGAATGATTGGGAAAGATTAATTGTTGAACTAAAACAACTACCGAGTACGCAAAAAGATGAATTAAAGTGGAAGTATTGGTATGCGCGTGCATTAATTGCAACAGGCGCTTCGCAACGTGGTCAATTTTTATTGCAGCAGTTAGCGAATGAACGCCATTACTATGGCTTTTTAGCAGCTAGTTACTTAAAAATGCCGGTAAACTTACAAGACAAACCACTTAAATTTACTTTAGCAGAGAAACAAAAAGTGATTAACTATCCTGCTGCTAAAAGAGCTTTTGAGTTTTATTCTTTAGGGCGTCACTATCATGCCCGTTCAGAATGGAACTACTTACTTCGAACACTAAATAACCGTGAGAAACTCATTGCTGCAAAAATAGCAAATGAAAACCAATGGTTTGATAGAACAATTTTCACCTTAGTAGATGCAGGTTATTTGGATGACGTGGGTTTACGCTTTCCCAAAGCCTTCAATAAAGAAATAAACCACTACGCTAGCATGCAAGAAATAGCGCCTGCTTGGGCTTTTGCTATTGCAAGAAGAGAAAGTTCTTTTATGAAAGATGCTCATTCCCCAGTGGGCGCTAAAGGATTAATGCAATTAATGCCCAATACGGCAAAAAGTCTCAATAAAGGCAGGTCTAGTAACCGCTATTTATTGAACCCTGAGAATAATATTCAACTGGGCACGAAATACTTAAAAATATTGTTAAGTAAAAACAAAGGAAACCAAATACTTGCAACGGCTTCTTATAATGCTGGGCCTTATAGAGTTAGCACCTGGGTCGATGATATCAAACCTGTTCCTGCTGATATTTGGATTGAGACTATTCCTTTTAAAGAAACCCGAAACTATGTAAAAAGTGTTTTAGCATACCAAGAAATATATCAAAACAAGCCAGGACAGGTAAGCGAGTTATTTGAAAAAGTCATCAATATGAGTATTGGGGGTTAATGACAAAGTATGGTCAGTAAAAAGAAACGCTGTAACAAAAGTTGCACAACTTGAAAATGAGCACAATAGTTGGATAATAGCTTGAAAATACAGGGCTATGCTATGATAGATAAAAATTTAAGTAAGGCTTTATAAGTATGCTAACCAGTAAATTAAAAGAAGAGTATTCAGCACATATCAACTGTTTACAACACAGAACAAAGCAGGCGTTATTATGTGATAATTTTTCAGGTGTTGTTATTCATTCAGGCCAAGAGATAAAAGCATTTCTTGATGATAATGCCTATCCATTCAGAGTAAACCCCCATTTTAAACATTGGTTACCGCTAATAGATATTCCTAATTGCTGGCTTATTGTTAATGGCGAAGACAAACCTACTCTGATTTATTATCAGCCAGTTGATTTTTGGCATAAGGTTATTCCGCTTACTGAAAGTTACTGGAGTAATTTTTTTCATATTGAAATACTGCGCAAAGCAAGTGATGTTGATAAATTACTACCTTATGATAAAAAAGACTTTGCTTATATTGGTAGCCATATTGAAGTAGCGAAAGCTTTAGGTTTTGAAGAGATTAATCCCGAGCCCTTGTTAAACTACTTTCATTATCATCGTGCTTATAAAACAGCTTATGAGCAGGTTTGTTTACGTGAGTCGAATAGATTAGCAGTAAAAGCACATAATGCGGCTAAAGAAGCTTTTTTGAGTGGCGCAACAGAATATGATATTCAACAAGCTTATCTTAGCGCTATAGGGTATACAACTAATGAAACGCCTTATAGCAATATTATTGCCTTAAATGAAAACTGCGCTGTTTTACACTATATGGCGTTAGATAAAGAGCCACCAGCAGTGCATAAATCTTTTTTAATTGATGCTGGCGCGAACTTTCATGGCTATGCCGCTGACATTACACGTACCTATGCTTTTAAACAAGGAAGGTTTGCAGAATTAATAGCACGTATGGATCAATTAATGTTAAAGGCCGTTGAAGGCTTAAAACCAGGCATTAGTTATGTAGATTTGCACATTGCCACCTATCGCGAAATTGCCCAGGTATTAGTGGAGTTTGATTTGATTAATGTAAGTGCCGATACAGCCGTTGAAGCGGGTATTGTTAGCACATTTTTCCCTCACGGACTTGGGCACCATTTAGGTTTACAAGTGCATGATGTAGGTGGTTATATGGCCGATGAGCGCGGTACTCATATCAACTCTCCAGACAATCATCCTTTCTTACGGACTTCAAGAACTATAGAGGCGGGGCAAGTGTTTACTATAGAGCCAGGCCTTTATTTTGTTGACTCTTTGCTGGCTACATTAAAAGAGTCAAACAACAGTGACCAAATAAATTGGCAAAACATTGAAGCAATGCGTGGCTTTGGTGGTATTCGTATTGAAGATAATATTATTGTTCACCAGTCATATAATGAGAACATGACCCGTGATCTAGGGTTAATGTAAAATAAGCATTTATGACAAAGTCTTATAAAATAGCGGTGAACAAGGTCGAACATGAAACACTTGTTAATCGCAGCCGGTTTATTTGCTATTTAGCTCCTTGTGCTAATATTGACGAAGCTAAGGCGCAAGTTAAGCAATGCCAACTTGCGCACCCGCAAGCAAGCCATCATTGTTATGCTTTTTTAACCAAAGCAGCAGATGATAGCTTAGGATATGGTTATTCTGACGATGGTGAGCCAAGCGGTACCGCAGGGAAGCCCATGCTAGCTGTATTACAAGGGGGCGGTATTGGACAGGTCTGTGCGGTAGTGGTGCGATATTTTGGTGGTACTAAGTTAGGTACTGGCGGATTACAGCGCGCTTATGGAGATAGTGTACGCCAAGGTTTAAAGTTTTTACAGTCTAAAACAAAAATAGCAATGGCGACAAAAACCTTAGCATGTCAATATAGTCAAGTTGATGATGTGTTACATATTATTAACCAAGTAGCAGGGCAGGTTATTGAACAAGAATATTTACAAACAGTGCAATTTAAGTTGTTATTACCGCAAGCGGAATTAGCTTTGGTTGAAGAAAAGCTGCAAACCTTGTCGGCCGGAAAGTTAACCTTGCATTCTGTTGACGATACATAAACAAATCAAATAACGATGTTAAAATAAAACGTGCAATATAAAAATATTATTCGAATATTAGGTTTGTTAGTCGCACTGCTCAGTGTCACTATGCTACCACCAGCCATGGTTTCTATGATCTATCGCGACGGCGGTGGTGTCCCTTTTTTAATGGGCTTTTTGTGTTGTCTATTTACTGGCTTCTTGGCTTGGTATCCCTTTAAAAATGAAAAAAAAGATTTAAGATCTCGAGAAGGCTTTTTAATTGTTGTACTTTTTTGGTTAGTGCTGGCAAGTTTCTCCGCTATTCCGCTTATTTTATTAGATCAACCGTCCTTATCGGTTACCGATGCCTTTTTTGAATCATTTTCGGGGTTAACTACTACAGGCGCAACCATTTTAAATAAAATAGATGGCTTACCCCATTCTGTTTTGTGGTATAGGCAACAACTACAGTGGTTAGGTGGCATGGGGATTATCGTTTTAGCCGTTGCGGTATTGCCTATGCTAGGTATTGGTGGCATGCAGTTGTATCGAGCAGAAATACCTGGGCCAGTGAAAGATTCAAAAATGACGCCGAGAATTGCCGATACAGCTAAACACTTATGGTATATCTATTTATCATTAACAATTGCCTGTGCTATTGCCTATTGGTTGGCAGGCATGTCGGGTTTTGACGCAATATGTCATTCATTTGCAACTGTCGCTATTGGTGGTTTTTCTACGCACGATGCGAGTATGGGGTACTTTAATAGCCCGACCATTAATTTGGTGTGTGTGTTTTTCTTGATTATCGCAAGCATTAACTTTTCCTTGCATTATGCGGTAGTTCAAAGTAAATCCCTTAAAAATTACTTTAATGACCCTGAGTTTAAAGCCTTTCTTGCTATCCAAATTACCCTAACATTGATCTGTTTTACTGTGCTGCTTAATTTTGGTACTTATGAAAATGCTGACCAAGCATTTGACCAAGCATTATTTCAGTCTGTTTCAATTAGTACCACCACAGGGTTTACTACTACCTCTTTTGCAGACTGGCCAACACTACTACCTGTATTACTTATTCTCTCTAGCTTTATTGGTGGTTGTGCTGCTAGTACGGCAGGGGGCATGAAGGTTGTTAGGGTGTTATTACTTTACTTGCAAGGGGTGAGAGAGTTGAATAAGTTAGTGCATCCTAAAGCAATATTTAAGATAAAAATGGGTAAAAAGGTTTTGCCTGACCGTGTTGTTGAAGCCGTGTGGGGTTTTTTCTCTGCCTACGCAGCCGTCTTTGTTATTTGTATGTTATTGCTTTTAGCGACCGGCATGGATGACATTACTGCCTTTACAGCGGTTGCGGCCACTATTAACAACCTTGGCCCTGGTTTAGGTGAAGTAGCGGTTAACTTTTCTAGTATTACTGATGCAAGTAAGTGGGTATTAATTATGGCAATGTTATTTGGTCGGTTAGAAATTTTTACTCTATTGGTCTTGTTTACTCCTGGATTCTGGCGTACTTGATGTTTGTAACATCAGAAATAAATAGCACTGACTTGGAAAAGTTTTTCAACATTACCAATATAACGCTTATTTACTAAAAACAAAATAACATGGTCTTCTTCCATAATAACAGTATTAGAGTGCGCAACTAAAACTTCTGTGCCTCGCACAATAGCCCCAATGGTTGTCCCTGGTGGTAGTTTAATGTCTTTAATAGCTTTGCCCACCACGTTAGAAGATCTCTCATCGCCCTTAACAACGATTTCAATTGCTTCAGCAGCTCCACCTCGAAGGCTATAAACATTTTTAATAGTACCTCGCCTAACATGGGTTAATAGTGCAGAAATTGTTGCTTGTTGGGGGGAAATGGCTATATCAATAGCACCACCGTGCACTAAGTCTATGTAAGCATCACGCTGAATAAGTACCATAGTTTTGCGAACACCAAGTTTTTTAGCAAGCAATGAAGACATAATATTTGCTTCGTCATCATTAGTCACGGCGATAAACACATCGAACTGGTCGATATTTTCCTCTTTTAGTAATTCAATATCAGAAGAGTCACCATGAAAAACTAACGTTTTGTTAAGTTCAGAAGTGAGTTTTTCTGCGCGTTTGGCTGAGCGTTCAATTAATTTAACTTGATGGTTATTTTCTAATATGCGGGATAAACCAGAGCCAATATTACCGCCACCAATAATCATAATGCGTTTGTAAGCAGGTTCTAATTTTTGCAGTTCATTCATTACTGCGCGTATGTGAATGCTAGCAGCAATAAAAAACACTTCGTCATCAGCTTCTATGACTGTTGTAGCTAATGGGCGAATGGGTTTGCCATGACGATAAATTGCGGCCACACGCGTATCAACATTGGGAATATGGTCTCTTAAGGTTGATAACGCATGGCCAACGAGTAAGCCGCCATAGTATGCCTTTACGGCAACTAGGCTAACACGCCCGCTGGCAAACTCTAACACTTGCAATGCGCCTGGGTAGTCAATTAAGCGTGCAATGTCACGAGTAACGAGTTCTTCAGGGGCGATAACATGGTCAACCGGAATATGGTGTTTATGGAATAATTGGGTTGAATACTTTAATATTTCGCTTGAACGAATACGGGCAATTTTTTTATGGGTGTTAAATAAAGAAGAACAAACTTGGCAGGCGATCATGTTGGTAGCATCGTCAGAGGTTACGGCAATAATCATATCTGCATCTTCAGCGCCGGCACTTTGCAATACATTGGGGTGGCATCCTTGGCCAGTAACCACTTTAAGATCCATTCTGTCCTGTAGTTCGCGTAGCTTCTCTCCGTCAGTATCCACAACAGATATTTCGTTATTCTCGCCAACAAGGTTCTCTGCTAATGTTCCGCCGACCTGGCCTGCACCAACTATAATTATTTTCATCTATTGCTACTATTTCAAATTTAACTTTATGAGGGTTAATGCAAACGCATTTTATTCGGCTTTTATTTTTTGCAATTTAGCATAATAAAAACCATCCATATTGTCTTCGCCGGGTAATATTTGCCAACCAATGGCTTCTTTACTTTGAACGCCAGTGATAGGAATTAATTTTGCATCAGGAGTATTTTCAAAAAAACGTAATATTTGCTCATTGTTTTCTTGCGGTAAAATACTACAAGTTGCATAAAGTAAAGTACCACCGGGCTTAAGTAATGACCATGTTTCTTTTAAAATTTGCTGTTGCAGAATAACTAAAGCGTCTATGTCGCTAGCTTTACGTAACCACTTTATGTCAGGGTGGCGACGAATAACACCAGTGGCAGAGCAGGGGACATCTAATAAAATACGGTCAAATTGTTGACCTTGCCACCATGTTTTAGCGTTAGCTGCATCAGCAGCAATCACCTGGGCTTCTAAACCTAAACGCGTGAGGTTTTCTTGTACCCTAACTAAACGACTCGCCTCTATGTCTAGGGCGGTCATTGAAGCTATCGTTGGGGCTTGTTCTAAAATATGACAAGTTTTACCACCTGGTGCAGCGCAGCAATCAAGAACTGTGTCGCCCTTTTGGCAACCTAATAACCGGGCAGCTTGTTGTGCAGCAGCATCTTGAACAGACACCCACCCTTGCTCAAAGCCCGGCAGTTTTAGTACATCGCTAGCTTGTGCTAACTCTATCGCTTGGCTTAATGGCTCAACAGATTTTACTGCAATATCAGCCGTTGCTAAAAGTGCTTGGTAATTCGCACTACTATGATGCCTTGCATTAGCCCTTAGCCACATAGGAGGCTTTTGTTGGTTATTATTCAGTATTTGTTGCCACTGTTCAGGGTAGCTTTTTTTTACTTTTTTAATAAACCAACTGGGATGATTATATTGTATTGAAAGTGGTGGCGTGGTGTCTAAAGCTGATGGGCTTGTCGCTGCGCTTTTTTCTCTCAAACGCACAAAGTTACGTAATACGCCGTTGACCAACGCTTTCATTTGACGGTTTTTAAGGGGGCCTGTGGCGGCGACTGTTTCACTGACTGCAGCATGGTTTGGAATGCGCATATATTTTACTTGATAGACGCCGACCAATAATAAAAAATGAAAAACACGTTGTTTACCCGTTAATGGCTTTTGCATCAAACCACGCACATCATGCTCTAATTCAGGTAAATAACGCATAATGCCATAACAAATCTCTTGTAATAAGGCTCTGTCTTTTGCTAACGCCTTATCTTGTTGTTTGGGAAGTTCGTCACCTAAGCTGCGTCCTTGGTCAATTACGCTATAACAACATTTAGCGGCTAAGGCTCTTATATTTACTGGCTTGGGCTTATTTTGTTGGGGAGCTATTATTGTCATTTAGTTCACAACACTGTTGATATTGGCGCCATTAATAAAAGCACCGACGTTAAACCAGTCGGCTCGACCATTTAATATGTCTTGGACAGGTAAGGCTTTTTTATTGGGTAATTGTAAAACTTCCAAACAGATTGCACCTTGGCTTGTTGCAACAACAATACCTTCTTTACTTGCTGAAATGATGCTGCCTATAGGGCTACTTGTTTTAATATTTTTAACTGAAGCTTGCCAAACCCGAATTCTTTGTTGTTTATTAGGTTGAGCATCATCAGTAAAGGTAAATTGTGCGATAGGCCAAGGAATGTAAGCACGAATTTTTCGATCTATCTCATCTGCTGTTAAGTGCCAGTTTATCTCAGCTTCAGTTTTATCTAGCTTATGTGCATAAGTTGCCATCGTATCATTTTGGCGAATGGCTTTATGGCTGCCCGTTGCCATTAGTGCTAACGTATCGACTAACGCTTTAGGGCCAAGCTGTGCTAGTTTTTCATAAAGGCTAGCACTGGTGTCAGTCTTTTCAATTTTACACTCGGCGGTTAAAATCATATCACCGGTATCCAGGCCTTTATCCATTTGCATGATGGTGACGCCAGTTTTTTCATCGCCTGCCTCTAGTGAGCGTTGAATAGGAGCCGCTCCTCGCCATTTGGGTAATATAGAGCCATGTACATTAATACAACCTAGGCGTGGCGTTTGTAGAACTACCTCGGGCAGTAATAAACCATAAGCCACTACAACCATTACATCAGCATGATATTGTGCGAGTTGTTGTTGAGTGCTTATTTCTTTAAAGTTAATAGGTTGTTCAATGGGGAGGTTGTGTTCAAGCGCGAGTACTTTAGTTGCACATGCAGAGAGTTTTTTACCGCGACCAGCGGGTTTATCAGGTGGGCAATACACAGCAACAATATTGTGTTGGCTATTGATAAGTGCCGCTAAATGCTGAGCAGCAAAATCGGGTGTTCCTGCAAAAATAATATTTAATGGTTTTGACAAGGTAGTTCCTAAAGGTTGTGGCACGTTGCTATGATTTACACGTTAGCTAAACGCTCTTCTTTTTCTAATTTTGCTTTAATTCGCTGGCGCTTAAGTGGCGATAAGTAATCAACAAATAAAACGCCATTTAAATGGTCAAGTTCATGCTGAATACAAATGCTTAACAAACCTTCGCCTTCCAGCGTAAATTCCTCACCGTTTTTATCTAAAGCTTTTACCGTGCAGCTGGTATGTCGATCAACTTTGGCGTAAATACCTGGCACAGACAAACAACCTTCTTCATTAATCAAGGTCTCTTCACTTTTAGCAATAATTTCTGGATTAATAAGGACAATGGGTTGATCGCCATTTTCAGAAACATCCATCACAACAATGCGCTGATGTATATCAACTTGCGTGGCGGCAAGTCCAACGCCATTTTCGTCATACATAGTTGCTAGCATGTTATCTATAATGGTTAGTGTCTCGCCTGTAATGTCATTTACAGGCTTAGCTTTTGTTTTTAAACGCGGATCTGGAAACCGCAATACAGTTAAAATAGTCATAATATTACAAATGTTTGGTAAAAAAATTAGCGATAATGCTTTTAGGGTGTTATGTTTATCATTATAACAACTAATAATACAGCATTTCTATAAAAGCATGAAATACCCCCACATCAAGATAGGAAATAAAGGAACTAGCCACATGCTAAAAAAAATAATGTTAACAGTGACTCTGTTTGCATGTTCTTTAGTAACATTAGCGGAACAATTAACAATTAATGATGAGGCCCCAACGACTTATGTTGTAAAAAAAGGTGATACTTTATGGGATATTTCCGCTATATTTTTAAATCAGCCATGGCTTTGGCCTAAGCTTTGGCGTTTAAACCCTGAAGTAAGTAACCCTCATTTAATTTACCCAGGTGATATTCTTTCACTTGTTTTTGATGAAAATGGCGAGCCTAGATTGGTGCTTAATGCCGCAGAAGGTAAGCCTACCTATAAATGGTCTCCTAAGATTCGTCAAAAAAACAAACAAGATACCGCAATACAATTACTGCCTTTAGAAGTGATAGCTCCCTTTATCAAGTATGACCATCTATTTAGTGAAGAAGCGCTTAAGCAGCTACCATATGTAATTGGTAGTGACGAAGGCTATAAATCAAGTATTAATGGCTTTAATGTTTATATAAATCAAGACTTATCACTCGCAAAAACCTATGCGGTTTATAATAAAGGTGAAGAAATCATTGATCCAAACACAGGGGAGTCACTAGGCTTTTATGTTGACTTAGTCGCGACCGGGCAAGCAACTGTTAGTGGAAACATGGCAGAGAAGATCCCTGCAACACTTAAAATAAGTACAGCTAAGCGTGAAATACGCGCTGGTAATTATGTTGTCCCTGTACATGAAGGGCAAATATTACCTTCTGCTTTTAACATGAAACCGGTTAATAAAGAATTTCGTGGCTCAATTATTAAAGCCGCAAGTAATGGTCGAGAATTTGGTAAATTAGAAGTTGTAATGCTTAACCGTGGTGTTGACCATCAAGTAACGGCAGGTGATGTGATGGCAATAAAGCGCTTAAGTCCGGCCGTGGTAGAAACAAGTAAGGGCCCTAAATATACAAAGGAAGCATCGCGATGGGATCGTCTACTAACTTCGAGTGGTTCAGATTATAAAATGCCCGAAGAGCATTTGGGGGAATTAATTGTTTTTAAAGTATACCCTAAGGCGAGTATGGCACTAATATTAAGAACCGACAAAGCGGCACGGTTAAACGATATACTTACCGCGCCATAATCACTGTAACTCGATAGCGTTTTGGGCTAAAGGTAAGTGTCTTAGGGAGAAGACAAATGCATAAAAACAAAGTTCAATACTGGCTAGCTTTAAAGTTGGTACCACGACTATCTATTGATAAAAAATTAGCGCTCGTTGAACACTATGGTTTAACAGCGCTTTTTTCATTCTCGAAAAAATCACCCTCTAGTTTAACGTCAGCCAATAACTTATCAGCAAAGCAACTCGCAGCATTTCATCAGCCTGACTGGCAAAAAATAGATGAAATTATTTATCACAGTGAACGTTGCCAAAGTGAAATAATTACCTATGATGAGCCTGCCTACCCACAACGGCTAAAAGAGATTTATGACCCACCCTTAGTGCTTTTTATAAAAGGTAATAAGGCCTTGTTAAATAAGAGACAATTGGCAGTTGTCGGTAGTCGCTCAGCCAGTATTAACGGTAAAGAAACGGCTTTTGAAATAGCACAACAATTGGTAGTTAGGGGGTTAGTGATTACTAGCGGGTTAGCTTTGGGAATTGATGCTGCAGCACATAAGGGAGCATTATCTTATACTGCTAGCACGATTGCTGTTGTGGCGACAGGGCTAGACCAAGTTTATCCTTCAAGGCACCGTGCACTGGCAGCAGAAATCATTGAAAAAGAAGGCGTTGTAGTTAGTGAATATATACCTGGGACAACCCCTAGGCCAGGTAACTTCCCAAAACGTAACCGTATCATTAGCGGCTTAAGTGAAGGGGTGTTAGTCGTAGAGGCAGCTTTACAAAGTGGTTCATTGATAACAGCTCGTAGCGCTCTAGAGCAAAACCGTGATGTTTTTTCAATTCCCAGTGGTATTAATAATCCGCAAGCAAAGGGGTGTCATTGGTTAATCAAACAAGGTGCTAAACTTGTTGAGGAGTCTGCCGATATAGTAGAGGAGTTGGCATTTATTGAAAATTCTGAACTACACTTAAAGCAAGAGCAAAAAGCACAACCAAAGGTAAACAGTAAAAATTATGAAAAAAGCCTAAATAAGGGCTTGTGTGTTGATGAATTGTTGGCTAGTGTGGGATTTGATATTACGCCAGTAGATAAAATAGTTTCCCGCAGTAAACTACCGGTAGCAGAAGTGCTAACCCGGCTAACAAAGCTAGAGTTAAATGGTTTAGTTAGCGCAGTACCAGGGGGCTACTTTAGATTACAGTAAAACTATTTTTAAGTATTCATAGGTGATAAGGGGCTAGTTATGTTCGATATTTTAATGTATTTATTTGAAAATTATATCCATAGTGAAGCCGAAGTCATGGTTGACCATGACATATTAACTGATGAATTAACCCGGGCAGGTTTTCATCAAGATGAAATATATAAGGCGTTAAACTGGCTAGAAAAATTGAGTGCTTTGCAAGACTCGGATGTTTATCCTTACTTAACACGAGTAGGTAATAAATCATTTCGTGTTTATACCGAAGATGAAATGCTGTTACTTGATACAGAAAGTAGGGGGTTTATCTTATTTTTAGAGCAAGTTAATGTACTCGATTTCACTACGCGTGAAATGGTCATTGACCGTGTAATGGAGCTAGATACGAACCATTTCACAATTGACGACCTTAAATGGGTTATTTTAATGGTGTTATTTAATGTGCCAGGCCAAGAAAGTGCCTATTCAAAAATGGAAGATCTTATTTTTGACGAACAAGAAGGCCCATTACATTAACATCAATATCGTCATTATATTGCTAGTTAGCAAAAGCGTTCACTGCCTTAACTCTTAAGCCAGTGAACGTAGGGCATATTGTTTAATCAACCAATATGCCATAATAGCTGCCTTGTTATTTTCATCGCTGTTATAAACCAAAAAAATGCCTAAGTCAGATAATCCTTTATTTTCTCATCACGAACATGCTTTAAAGAAAGAGTATCAACAATGCCCAGAGTGTGGTTCTGAACTTGCTATTAAGCAGGGTAAGAGCGGGGCTTTTTTAGGATGCACCAAGTACCCAAGCTGCACCTATACTCGAGCTGTTGTAGAGCAAGAGCGTGTAGAGGATACCCCTTTACCCGGCAGTGAATGTCCGTTATGTAAACAAGAACTAGCGGTAAAAAAGGGTCGTTATGGTATGTTTATCGGGTGTACTAACTTTCCTGATTGCAATTATATAGAGCAGGATAAGACAAATGACTCAACAGATATTTTATGCCCTAGTTGTTCAAAAGGTGCACTTAAAGAAAAAATAAGCCGTTATGGCAAGAAGTTCTACGCGTGCGATGCCTACCCTAAATGCAAGTTTGTTGTAAATTATGAACCCTTTGAAGGTAAGTGTGAAAAATGTCAATACCCTCTATTACTGGTAAGGCATATGTCGGCTGGCGTTAAATATCAATGTGCGGACAAAAAGTGTTCTTATATGCAGAAAGTTATACAGTAATAAAGCTGTAAACTAAGTAAACAAAAAAACGCCTATTACTGCAGCCAGTATTAGGCGTTTTTTTTATTATATTTGAGCAAGCAAGCTTTAGCGTTGTTTACTCTGATAGTTTTGTGCAAACTCGACTAGGTCTGGAAATGCTTGTGTAGAAAGTAAACCAGCTAATTGTTGTAAACGTTCAGCAAGTTGGTGCTCGCTATCACCACTAACATTGATATGACCCATTTTACGACCGGCACGCTTTCCTTTGTGATACCAATGTATAGTTACACTCGGTACTGAAAGTACGTCGTTAGGTACACTATCTTCACCAATTATATTGATCATGGCCGTAGGGCGAATAAGTTCAGCGCTACCTAAAGGTAAGTCGCAAATAGCACGCAAATGATTTTCAAACTGACAAGTATCAGCACCTTGTTGCGTCCAGTGTCCTGAGTTATGAACGCGAGGAGCAATTTCGTTTACTAGTAGTTGTTCGGCAACTTGGAAAAACTCAATTGCTAAAACGCCAACATAATTTAATTTATCAGATAATGCTTGAAATACAGCGCTTGCTTGTGCTTGTAATTTCGAGTCGACAGGTGCTGCAACCGAGACACTTAAAACACCATTGGTATGATGGTTTTCAGTTAATGGATAAACTGCAACATCGCCATTAACACGACGAACACCTATCAATGACAGTTCACGGTCAAATGGCACCATTTGCTCGGCAACAATACCTTGAGTCTCTTTTGCGGAAGTTAGAAATTCAGAAATTTCTTGCCAAATTAATTCGACATCGTCAGCTGACTTTAAGCGCCATTGCCCCTTGCCATCATAACCCTCAAGGGCAGTTTTAAAAATAATGGGTAAAGATAAACACTCAAGCGCGTTATCAAAGTCAGCTTTTGAATTGACAAAGTGGTGTTTTGCATTTGCCACGTTACATGATTCAAGTAATGCTTTTTCTAAACGCCTGTCGCCACCTACTTTAATGCTAGCACTACTAGGAAATAATTTACCAGAGGCTTCACACTCGGCTAGTACATCATGCGCAACATGCTCAAACTCGGCAGTAATAACGTCGACATTACCAATGCCTTGTTTTAAATCGCCGTAAAGGCGATCGGGATAAATAGGGCTTATTACGTTATCACTTCTTACATCAAATGCTTTAACATCTAAATTTAAAGGGGAGCCTGCTAACTCCATCATTCGAGCTAATTGACCTGCGCCAAGTACGAGAACTTTATTCATAAGTTATTTTTATTCTGCTGGGTTTGGGTTGGCAAGGATTGTTTCGGTCTGGTTTTTACGAAACGCTTCAATGTTTTTCATAATCTCAGGATTATGGCTACCAATAATTTGTGCAGCCAGTAAGCCTGCGTTTGCTGCACCTGCTGTACCTATGGCTAACGTACCAACAGCAATGCCTTTTGGCATTTGCACTATAGACAACAAAGAGTCTTGTCCGTTAAGCGCTTTAGACTGCACTGGCACCCCTAAAACAGGTAAAGGGGTGTAAGCTGCTGTCATACCTGGTAAGTGAGCAGCACCGCCTGCGCCACCAATAATCACTTTAATACCCCTGTCCTTCGCGCCTTGAGCATATTCAGCTAATAAGTGAGGAGTGCGGTGCGCTGAAACAACTTTAGTTTCATAGTTAACACCTAATAAATCAAGCATTTCTGCTGCGTGTTGCATTGTTGGCCAATCTGATTTTGACCCCATAATGATACCCACTGTCATGAATTTATGCCCTTTAAAAAGAATTGGATACTCTTCTTTTACGAAGAAATTGAAAAATAAGCCTGTAATTATAACCTTGTTTTTCACAATACGGAATGATGAAGTGTTTCTTCTATTAATTTTATTAATTTGTTATTAGGTGTGCTTAGTCAATTTTGTTAATATTAACGCAGAGTTATTATTAGAAAGAGCATATTGTGAACAAAACTTCAGTTGTTGATGTATTTTTGGCTGGCGGTATTATTGCGTACCCTACCGAGGCTGTATTTGGCTTGGGGTGTGATCCCGACAATGAACTGGCCGTTGAAAAACTATTAACCCTAAAGCAGAGACCAGTAGAAAAAGGCTTAATTTTGCTAGCGACAAGTTATGCGCAATTGATGCCTTATATTGACGATCATGCCATCCCCCAAGAAGTAAAGTTAGCAATTTTATCTCGATGGCCTAACGGCGTTACTCAAGTGTTACCTAAAAATCAGTTTACGCCAGCTTGGTTGACGGGGAAATTCAATACCATTGCCGTACGGATAACTGATCAACCCGATGTTATTGACCTGTGTAGCCGTACAAACAAGCCTATTGTATCAACCAGTGCTAATTTGTCTGGGCATGAGCCAGCTAGAACTTGGCAGGCAATAGAAGAGAACACGGGTTTAGCATCGAAAATAGACTACATAGTTAAAGGAAGCACATTAGGCTTTATCCAACCGTCAACTATTATTGATGCGCTGACAGGGGAGACATTTAGACAATAAACCCGCGCTTTAAAAGATTATAAGCATGAATAAAAAACACTTTAACAATTAACCATATGTGTAGCTAGCTGAGCAAAGGCTCGTTTTAAATGTTGTTCAATAGCACTGTCGTTAATCACCTTTTTCATCGCATTACTCATGCATAACATCCATAAGTCACGCTGCTTTTTAGTAACCTTAAAAGGCATATGTCTAGCTCTAAGTTGAGGGTGACCATACTTATCTTCGAATAAACTTGGCCCGCCAAGCCAGCCTGAGAGAAACTCAAAAAATTTCAGCCTGATACCATCTAAAGGTTGTTTATGAATAGCCAGTAACGCTTGCAGGTGAATGTTACTTTCCATTTCATCATAAAATGCATTAGCTAAATGTCGAGTGACTACTTCTCCTCCAATGAGTTGATATAACGTAATGTTTTGTAGGTTATGGTTATTTGATGTACTGAGCATATTAATAAGGACGCTGCTACTTTAATGATAGTGAAGAATTATATAGTGCTATGCACTAATTTAAAGGTAAATAAGTTTAATAAAGAATAGGTTTTGACAAAAAGCGCGCCAATAAGCTCAGCATACATAAGCATTATCATGGTTGCTCTGGGAAAACAGTCGTAATTAGAGTAATTACTTGATTGAAATCAATGTTGAAATAAATCGTATTTAACTAACCAAAAAACATTGATACATATCAAGGTATTTAATGTGGTTGGTATTACTATACCCTTAAATAATTTAAGGGTATAAAACACATGAAACATTCTATATTAGCAGTCGCAATCTTATCACTTTCTTTACCATCATTAGCCAATCAAGCGGGCGATATGCTTGTTCGCGGTGGCGCAACAATGGCTTCTCCCGATTCTAGCGCAGCAGGTGTAGCATTAGATGATGCACACACCTCATTAGCGCTAACGGTAGATGACAACAGCCAATTAGGGTTGAACCTGGTTTATTTTTTTGATAGTAACTGGGCAATAGAGTTGCTCGCAGCTACCCCATTTACCCATGATGTCATTTTACAAGACCCAGCAAGCTTAACAAATGATGTGTATGGTATTGACCTCAATGGTGCCAACCTCGCTGAAGTTACTCATTTACCACCAACGTTAAGTGCACTATATTATTTTAATACAGGGTCAGCCTTTAAGCCCTATATTGGTGCTGGTATTAATTATACCGTCTTTTTTGAAGAAAAATTTACCTCTATCCCTACCAACGCTGGTTTTCAGGATCTAAAACTAGATAATTCATTTGGCTTCTCTGTTCAGGTAGGTATGGATTATGAAATTACTAAAAATTGGTCGGTGAATGTTTCCGCACGCTATATAGATATTGAAACAGAAGCCACATTTGAATTAACGGATCCTTTGAGTGTAAACTTAGCAGGCCAAGGCAGTGCAGCTGTTGATATAAACCCAATGGTATATTCGGTAATGCTTGGTTATAAGTTTTAATACGATTAGACTATAGTAATCATATTTAAAGCAGTAATTTATTACTGCTTTTTTGTGTTTTTAACACATAATTCCGTTAGGCTATTTATTACTATTTTTATCAGGTAAATTTTTTATGGATCAATATCGCGTTTTTGGTAACCCAATAAAACAATCTCGCTCACCTTTTATTCATCAGGCGTTTGCACTTTCGACCAAGCAAGTAATGAATTACGACATTCAATTTGCAGAGTTAGATGGTTTTACTAGTGCAGTGAATAAATTTATTGCTCAAGGTGGTAAGGGTGCTAATGTAACGGCCCCTTTTAAAGAGCAAGCGATGGCAATGTGTGATGAGTTAACTGAGCATGCAAAGTTTTCAGGTGCTGTAAACACGCTCACCTTTAAAAATGGTAAAATATATGGTGATACTACCGATGGAGTTGGTTTAGTTAATGACTTGCTTGCCCATGAAGTACAGCTTAATAATAGTCAGATACTATTAATTGGTGCAGGTGGTGCTTCAAAAGGTGTGGTGTTACCACTCTTAAATCAAAAACCACAAAGCTTAACTATTGCTAATAGAACAGTTTCCAAAGCGCAGGCTATTGTTGAGCAATATAAAAATCAACCACTTGTCGCCTGCTCATTTGATGAAGCAAACGCACAAGCGTTTGATATTATTATTAATGCTACCTCTGCAGGTTTAACAGGTGGTGGCTTACCTATTGCCGAAAGCTTAATAACAGAAAACACCGTTTGTTATGATATGACGTATGGCAAAGTGCTAACCCCATTTTTACAAAAAGCAAAAGAGCTTAAAGCTAGCAAGATTATTGATGGGTTAGGCATGCTAGTTGGGCAAGCTGCAGAAAGCTTTTATATTTGGAGAGGCGTAAGGCCAAATGTTGATTCGGTAATGTTAAATTTAAAAGCGGCAATTGCTCAGGAGTAAACTATTGAACCAAGCAATACTCTTTAATGACGACTTAGTTTTTGATGCAAAAGAAGCTGCGTGGTCTTTCACTGCCCAAATCACAGGGCAAAAAGTGAAGATCTATTTTCATTCTAGGGATCTCAAGCAAGTAGATGCTATTGATAAATGCACTAAGTTTGATCTAGAAGAAATTGCAGAACTTTGGTTAGAAAAAAATGAACTAGACGGAAATGTTATTCATATACATATATGATGACCCAGTAAACGGCCTTTTTTCAAAAGGCTAGGGTCATCAGATAATGCTAGGTTGTTGTTTAGCTTTCCTGATTTAAATAATCATTTTTTAAAGCAACATAGTTTGAAGCGGATTTTTTAAGAAACTCCGCTTCGCCTTCTTTTAGCTTTCTTGCGAGTTTAACTGGGTTACCAACATATAGGTTACCACTTAATAGTTTTTTATTGGGTGGCACTAAACTGCCAGCACCAATGAAGACATCATCTTCGACAATAACACCATCTAAGATTATAGCTCCCATTCCAACGAGCACTCGGTTACCTAAAGTGCACCCATGTAACATACACTTATGGCCTATCGTTACATCATCTCCGATAACAAGCGGATAACCAGCAGGGTTAGATTTGTTTTTATGGGTTACATGTAAAACAGTACCATCTTGAATGTTAGTTCTTGCACCAATGGTTATAGTATTAACATCACCACGAGCGGCAACCAATGGCCAAACACTCACGTCATCTCCTAAAGTAATATCACCAACAAGTACTGAAGAAGAGTCAATATAATTTGCATGACCTAGAGTAGGAGATATCCCGTTAAACTTTCTTAAGCTAGACATAAAACACCTTAAATAAACATTTAAATAATATATCAATAAAATAGCATAAAAGTAGGCACAAGATAATAAACAAACGATAGAACCCATACCGTAAGGTTCTGAACTCGCCATCTAGGTAGTAGTTTAATGTTACCCGTATAAATCAAACTGATTGTTTAAACGGCATAATCAGTAAGGTTTGTATGTTTGTTGAACGCTTAGCCCGTATTTGACAAAAAAAGTGAATTAAATTGAAATTTACGCTTGACCTCTAACGATAACTCTATACAATGCGCTCCAGTTCCAAGGGGTTCAGCCAAAAAGCTTAATCAACAGGACGTTTTAATAAGTTATCTTAGTGCTTTTTAAGTAAATAAGTTAACTTAACGTGTTATTAACAGGTTTTGAAAGTTTTAAATAAACTTTTAAAAAAATGAAAATAAACGTTGACATTAAA
>NZ_JBWDLI010000012.1:107948-131456 GCF_056238625.1 Colwellia sp. F1 | reverse complement strand
AAATGGACCATGCCAATCCACAATTGGAGCTTGTGTTTATCTCAGCTGGCCATTTATTTTGAAGGACGCTTAGACAGCGTACTCGATATTTAAGAATTTAAGCTGACACAGAATTTTGAACGCCCTCCTTAATTTTCGCGAGCGGCATCAATTACTCTAAATGATGGAATGTCTGTTACCCATGTCGCTTTAGGTAACGTTTTAGCCAAGCACTAAAATACCTCGGCAATTAATTAAGTAGCCACACTGCTTTGCTTCGTGTAAAAGCTTTACACGAGCAATAACTAGAATTGCGGCTATACTTATGAATAAATGCTATTTATTTCGTCAAGGCGATTCGAATCTATACCTGTATAGGTTGTTTGAAAGTCAAATCATTCTGTCACAAAGCCGTTGCTCGATAATTCAGTATTATCATAAATACTCTTCTAATCTTTTTTCTCATAGGCGCAAATTAAATCTGCAAGTTGATGAAGTTCATTACCCTCGGTTGATTGGTATTGTGCATCCCATAGTTGCTCTACACGTTTTAGTGCAACATTTAATTCATTATCATCTGAAAGTTTATTTTTCGATAGAATGTCTCTTGCTGCCAATCTTAGGTCACAATTTTCTTTTAGTTGATATGCTTCATGTTTAGATTTAGTAATAGCCTCAAAAATATTATGATATTCAAGCCGATTGATTTCACTATTTTCTTGAACTTCTCCTGCATCAACGATTTTATCTATGACTCTGAGTGAATCACCACATTTTTGTGCAAAGCATTGCTGACATAAATCAATGTTTATCTGGTTTCCATCACTATGTATTGTGCCATAACCACAATGATGTTCGATGGAAATAAACTCATGGAACTCATAATCACTTTCAGCATTTGCTTTTAAGCCGCAGCTATCACAAACTAATGTTGTTAATTCCTTGGTTGTTATCGTTTTAAATGTTTTCATCATAGAGCCTACTGGCTTTTTGCTGCCATCTGTTTTTCCAAAACTGCTCTGAAACACCAGTCAATACGCTAAGCTTAGCTATTAAACCTTGAGTGACTTCTAACTCATCCTCTCTAAATAGTTGGAAGTCTTTTGCTGATAATCCAAGTTTTTCTTGTACGTATTTGTCAGGAAATTTATGTGTTCTTTGCCACCGAATAAGAATGCTAGAAAAATATATACCCTTTGTTTTCTGTATTTCATTCTGTGTATATTCTTCTGCTTTTAGCGTGAACCCATAAATACTTCGACCCTGACCAATGCGAACGGACTTTTCATTGTCTTTTACGAACAATTTACTTTGAGTGATCATTAGTTGTATGTAATTTTTTATGTCTGTTCCATATAATTCGATCGGATCACATTTGATGTTAGCCAAACCATCATTCATAGCAATGTATAGTTGACTTTCATCTTGTGAATCAACAGCGACATGAAAGCCGTCTGGGTGGTTTGGTTGTTTTAATCGTTGCTTAAATTGTTCAACAGTAATATCAATCATCTCAATTCACTTAGCCCTAAAGCGATAGATTCTTGTTTAAATCGGCCAAAAATATTGACTACTTTTTCATAAGAAGTACTTAAATAATGTTCATCAACTGTATTCATTTCTGCATCATTTTCAAAGCTAATCTTATTGTCAAAATCATCTGAACTTAGCTCAAAAGTAGGCGAAGTCGGCTTTATCTTATCGAAAGTTATTACATTTTTTTTATTGTTACCCAGCTGGTCTAGCGTTTCTGGCTTCATCTTTTCAAATTTAACGACATCAGCCTCAAAAGGCACGTCTTGCTTAACTCTATAAGTATACTCCAACAATTTTGGTTCAGCAGGCATATACATCACCGCCTCTTGGTTCGTTGAATCTGTTACACGTAAAATTCGTCCTAAGATCTGTCTAAAGTGCATTTCTGTTTTGATATTAGTCAGGTGGCAACAAATTTGTAATCTAGGAATATTCGTTCCTTCGCTGATCATCCCAACTGAAATTATCCATTGAGAATTAGCGTGTCTAAAGTTTTGAATAATACTTGTGGGATCACTTTCTCTATAGGTCACAACTATCGAATCTACATTAAAGCTAGCTTTCATTAACACAGAAATTTGGTTTGCATGCTCTACCGATGAAGCAACAATTAGCCCTGCTGCATCCGGATTAACCAATCGTATTTGAGAAAGTTTTTTATGCGCTGAAGATATTACGTATTTAATCACTGCTTCGTTTTCAATTACATCCTGATAAGGGATTATTGACTGAGATAGTAATGCTTTGAAGCTACTAAAATTTTTTGTTTCCTCACTATCAACAACCGAAATATTGTTATTATCAATAGCCACTATCTGCGGAACCCGACAAACTTCATCTTGAATAGCCTCAGAGAGCCCGTAAATGTAATCACAAGTTATTTTGTTACTAGGGCCCATGTAATTAGAAAGAACGATAGGAACAGCATCAGAGCGCCAAGGAGTACCTGTTAAGGCTAAAGTAAATTGAGCCTTACCTTGAATGTTAAGTATTACCTGCTCTCCCCACGCATTAGCATTGTCAATATTAGAGCCTGCACAATGATGTATTTCATCAAAAATCACAAAAACGCGATAGTGCTCAAATAACTGCCAAAAACTTGTGTCAAGATATTGCAAATTTTGATACGTCAGTGATCGGCCTTTAGCGCCAATCAAGCCATCAAAACGCTCTTTTGTTCTTAAGTGAAGGCTCTCACTGAAATCTTTCGCAACAATCGACGAAGGTGAAAAACAAATCACCAAATCAACTAAGTTATTTTTAAGTAATTGGTCTGCCAATTCCGATGCCATCATCGTTTTACCGGCACCAGGTGTTGCTAAGGCTAAAAAGTGGTTTGTTCCATTCAAAAATTGTTCAAGGGCTGAATTAATACACACAGCTTGCCATTGTCTTAATTTCATTTCTTCTCTACTACAAATTTAGCTTGCCCAAGTAAACCTTCAATAGCTCTTATTTTTCCTAATATCTTAGTATTATTGTCGCGTGCTTCATTGTATTGGGGTTGTAACTCATCAACTAACTCCGGAAAGTCAGAATAAAGCTCTTTATAAGCTTCAGACTCTCCAATATTCAATAATAATTCGGCTTTGTAATGATTCAGTTTAGTTAGTAACTTATTATGCTTGTTATCATTTAAATCCGTTGTAGTATTTCTAGAAGTCGCCTCAATTTTAGCTGTGAAGAATAAATTTGTTTTTGAATATAAAACTTTTTTAACTTTACCATCAGGTTTTTCACTTCGCTTCAGCAGACCTTTTTCAACATTACGAGTTAATTGGCGGTATATAAACTTTCGGGTTTCAACAGGATCAGTAAACTCTGTTGTTTCAAGCAAGAGAACGTCTTTTGCTTCTGATACTGTGAAGTCATTCATCTCTTTGATTACTAGAAGAAAATGCAAAAACACATTCATATCCACTTTCTTACTCATTGCTATACCTCATAAATAACCATAAACTTAGGATTACTAAGTATACATGTTGATGTAAAAACTAGACAATCATTTTTATGTGAGAGTTATTGAGATGAAATACCAGTGCAGGTTAAATCCTTTTTTACAGAGCGCCTTAAAGAGGCTCGAAATCGAATGAAAATAAGCCAAAAAGATTTAGGTATCAATATAGGGATTGATCCAAGCTCTGCAAGCGGTCGTATGAACCATTACGAGACGGGTCGTCATATGCCTGATCTCGCCACAATAAAAAAACTAGCAATAGAGCTGAATGTACCAATTAATTATTTTTTTTGTGAGTCAGAAGAAAGTGCTACTCTAGCAAGGTTGATTGATAAACTTGATGATGAAGGGAAACGTAAACTTATTTTATTGCTAGAAGCAGACAAATAAGCTGTCATGTGAATAGCAAATTCCGGAGGAAATAGTGGCTATAAATGATCGAAACCGCTATGCATTTAGTTATACGAACCATGATGTTAGAGATAAAAAATTTATATTTAAAAACTTCAACAAGTCAGTCAGTTATAATTCAAACTTTTCTAATGCTAAATTCGAAAATACATCATTAATTGCTACCAAATTTAAATTTTGTGATTTTTACAGCACTATGTTTAACGAATGCTTAATTCGTGGAACTTTGTTTCGTAAATGTAATTTAGAATCGGTTACCTTTAAAAACTCGATAATAGCCGCTACGGTGTTTGAAAAGGTTAAATTTAAAGGTTGCAGCTTCATAAACTGTAAGGTTGTAAGTTCAGGAAATATTGACCAAGTTATTGCTAGCGACAAGTTGGTTAATACTCAAATTTCAGCTCAATACCCCGAAGAGTTGTTTTTTAATAAAACACTAATTGAAATAGTGGCAACTCTAAGAGAAAACGACTTTATTAGAAAGTCGACTGTGTTACATAGAAAAAAGAAAAAAATAGATACACTGTCGCTGCAAGTTCTTATTGAACAGTTTGGGGAAGAATTTCTTATCTGTCATCTCCATGATGCAATTCAATTAATAAACGCCCCCTTTCATACACTTAGTTATTTACAAAACATATTGCGTAAATATAGTGATATTGATACTGTTGAATCCCCCGGTCCAGTCACCCATGGGACTCTATAACTAACGGCTATATGCTTGTCTACGGACTGATGCGGGGTTAAGGCGTTAATGGTCAATAAGTTAGTGGAGGTATTGCCTATGGTAATGGATATTTTAACAATTTCATCTTTTGCAGTATTAGTTTTGTATAAAATGGTTGTCTATATCAGTCTCATGTTTGGTGGCGGGATTCTTAATTTAAAAAATTCACATATCAAGATGTAACAGACTCATTATGCTGCAAGGAACTGTCCAATGAGTTATTTGATTAATATTGCATGTGCGCTAGGTGGCGCGCTATTTGGCTCATGGATTGGTCATAAATTTACAATAAGCCTCTTTAAATCACGTACACAAAAACAAAAAAAAGCACTGTATGATGAAATACAAATTATCAATGAAGACTACATTAACTGGTTAATGATATTGGTTGATGAATTCAATGATCCGTTAAAACATTGTTATTCTGGAGCACCATTGATACATACTAAACTATTAGATAATTTAGTAGTTGAACTCTCAAGTACTGATGAAATGCTATCTAAAAGTCAACGACGTTTACTTGTTGGTCTAAGTAATAAAAATCGAGCTATTTCAATTAAAGAGAGTCAGCGAGATGTAAACATTAATGATTGGCTTACTAAAGGTGAGCAGCTTGAAAAAACAGAACGATTGAAAACAAGTCAAAGTATCGAGTTTTGGACTGCACATTTATTAAGAGAAGTTATTGAAATTATTTTTTATACGTCAAAGCTAAGTGAAGAGAATAATAATTTTATATTTGGAACGTATGAGCTTATCGAACAGATCAAGGCAGTATGCAAATATAGTAACCTAGAATTTGATAGTCTGTTTTGGAAAAAGGTTATCCGACGAATTGAAACCTAAACGCTCAAGATTTCAATAGACTAGGTTATTGTGAGTAGATATTTTTCCTAAATTCTTGCCGTAAAAATCAAATTTGTTAAAGCAGTTCTGTAGCTGATTTTAATACAAATTTAAGTTTTCCAAAACAACACTCCATAAAAATCAAAAATGACTTTAGCCCTCACTATATTTATGAAAATGTGCGAGTAGCGCATATTTTTTAACGCCGAAATAATACCATTGCCCACTCACATGAAATCAAATTGATTGACTCATTATGATTCAATGCTATATTAAAATTCATTAATAACTCACCCGTAGTTAATATGTCACAAATAACACTGGATTCGCTAACTCACGCACAGAAAGAACGCCTCGCGTTTATCGACTTTAGCCTTCAATATTTTGGCCAAGTAGCTCGTGCGGATTTAATTCAACGCTTCAAAACTGGTTTAGCAGCTTGCACTCGTGACTTAACCGCTTACCGCGAGCTTGCACCAAAAAACCTTAAGCTATTCCATCAAACAAAAAACTACCACCGAACTGATACTTTCAAACCTGTTTTTGAACACAACCCCGAAGCTATATTAACAGGTCTTTGCCGTGGTTTTGGTGATGGCTTGTCGAATGGTATACAAGTAAGTGAGCATTGCCTTGATGCAACCAGACTTGTTCACCCTAAAAGTGAAGTAATAGCGACACTTATGCGCGCTATCAATAGTCAACAAGCAGTTACATGCGAATATGTGTCATTAAGCTCAGGGCAAAGTAAACGAGAAATAGTGCCTCATGTGCTAGTCAATAATGGTCATCGTTGGCATGTACGAGCCTTTGATAGAAAATCAAAAGAATTTAGGGACTTTGTATGTACACGATTACAAAACGTTACTGAAATTAAACAACATGAAGTATCAAATATAGAAAGCATAGCGTTAGATAGTAACGAGTTAAGATCAAATGACCACCAGTGGAACAAAGTCGTAAAGGTAACTTTAAAGCCACACCCATCAATCAAATATAAGAAAGCAATAGAGCTTGATTACGATATGGATAATGGGCAGCTAACTCTTGAAGTAAGAGCGTCACTGCTTGGCTATTTGCTTAGGCAGTGGAACGTCGACTGTACAGAAAATGCATCACTTCAAGGCAACGAATATCAATTGTGGTTGAGTAACGCCAACCAGACTAAACAAAAACTAATGGGGATTGCGGATCTAGTTATCGCACCTGGCTATAAAGCATTATAAAAATGATGGATTATTAAATGAATATTACCCAAATAGAAGAAATCGTTAAAAAGTTAGCGTCAGATATTATTGCTAACCAAGTTAACAAGGATGAGTTTATATACCAACTAATGGCGGCTTATGGTCATCGTAAAACAACCATAGGTCGTATTAAATCAGGTGAGCGTAATTTATCTAAAGTTGATGGTGAAGTCAGAGCTAAGCGCCATATTTACTTTAAAAAAAGTCAAAGTGATTGCGTGTTGTCAGATATTGATAGCATGAAAAAAGAGCCATCAGTTACTCGTGATAAAATTCGCTTTGTGATCGCTACCGACTTTAATCAGTTTGTTGCTCTTGATACTCGCACTCATGACACTTTAGATATTGAGTTTAATGAGCTAGGCAAACATTTTGACTTTTTCTTGCCTTGGGCAGGAATGGAAAAAGCGGTTTACCAAGGTGAAAACCCTGCTGATGTTAAAGCGGCTGAAAAAATGGCTAAGTTGTTCGACTTAATCAAAGCCGATAACTTTAATGAAGAAACAAAAAACGATACCAACGCACTGCATAACCTAAACGTATTCTTAACCCGTTTGCTGTTCTGCTTCTTTGCTGAAGATACTGACATATTCGATCAAAATCAATTTAGTGGTACATTAGAATCTCATACTAAAGTTGATGGTTCAGATGTTGATAGTTATCTTAATCGCTTGTTTGAAGTTTTAAATACACATAAAGATAATCGTGTTGATTTACCTGAATATTTAGATGATTTTAAATATGTTAATGGTGGTCTATTTGCCAATACCATAGCCTCTCCAAGGTTTGCCACTAAATCACGCAAAATGCTCATTGAGTGTGGCAGTGAACTAGATTGGTCTGATATTAACCCTGATATCTTCGGTTCGATGATCCAAGCAGTGGTTCACCCAGACCAACGTGGCGGTATGGGTATGCACTATACCTCAGTGACTAACATCATGAAGGTTATTGAACCACTGTTTTTAGATGAGCTTAATGCTGAGTTTGAAAATATTGAAGACAACATTGATGCTAAGTTAAAACCAAGCCGATTACGTAAACTCCATGAACGCATCGCTGAAATAAAAATATTTGACCCAGCTTGTGGCTCAGGAAACTTCTTGATCATTGCCTTTAAAGAACTACGCAAGCTTGAAATGGAAATCATCAAGCGTTTGCAAGAACTTGAGCAAAACGATAATCAAGATGACTTGTTTGGTGATGTTGGCTTAGATTCATCCTTTTCACGTATCAAGCTTTCTCAATTTTACGGTATCGAATTAGATGACTTTGCTCATGAAGTGGCGATACTTTCACTTTGGTTAGCTGAGCATCAAATGAATGTTGAGTTTAGGTCAGAGTTTGGTGAATGTGAGGCTCCATTACCGTTAAAACAAAGTGGCCAAATAGTTTTTGGTAATGCAACCAAGCTACACTGGGAAAATATTTGTGATAATACCTCCACTGAAACCTATGTTTTAGGGAATCCTCCATATTTAGGCGGTAAATTACAAAACAGTGAGCAAAAAGAAGATACTAAATTTGTTTTCGCTGGTTTCAAGAAGTATAACAACCTTGATTACATCGCATGCTGGTTTTATTTAGCATCTAAATATATAAACAAAACTACCAAAGCAGCTTTTGTTTCAACTAATTCAATCTGTCAAGGTACTCAGGTTCATGATTTATGGCCTCAAATAATAGAGCCTAATGAAAAAGAGATATTTTTTGCAGTAAAAGACTTTGTATGGAGTAATAATGCCAAGAAAAAAGCTGCTGTGATTTGTTCGATTATTGGATTAAGAAAAACATCTACATCTCCTAAATATATATATACATCTCAAAATCGATTTTTAGTTAAAAATATAAATGGTTACTTACTTGATGCTCCAAATATATATGTAGACCGTCGCACTAAACCAATAAGTAAACTACCTAAAATGATTCAGGGGAATATTGCATTAGATGATGGTCACTTACAATTAACTCCAGAAGAAAAAAAGACTTTATTGGAGTCCTTTCCTGAATGCGAAAGGTTAATAAAAAGAATATATGGCTCAAGAGAGCTAATTAATGGCATTGAAAGACACTGCCTTTGGATTGAAGATAAAGATTTAAATTTCGCATTAAATATACCACCGATTAAAAAGAGGATTGATTCTGTTAAGGAGTTTCGCTTACAAGGAGCAAAAAACGCAATATCTTGTGCTGAAAGATCGCATCAATTTTGTATGGTGAATAAAGCTGAAAATACCCAGTTAGTATTACCTAGAGTATCCTCAATTAGGAGAGAGTATATACCTATAGATTTCGTATCTAAGGATTGTATTGTTACCGATGCCGCACAAGTAATTTATGAAGCTGACTTATATATTTTTGCATTGATTAACTCAAAAATGCATACAAGTTGGGTTGAAAACTTTGCGGGGAAATTAAAAAGTGATTATCGCTACTCTGCTGGTATTTGTTGGTATAGTTTTCCTGTACCAGAGTTGTCAAATGAAAGTATCGAGAGCCTTAGAGAAAGTGCTTTACGTATTTTAACTCTTAGAGAGCAATACTCCGATCAAACACTAGCGGAATTATATGATCCTCAAAAAATGCCCGCCGATTTAAGGGAAGTTCACAACAATAATGACACTCTAATTGACTCGTTGTATTCAAAATCAACTTTTTCAGACAACAATCAACGGTTACTAGAACTAATGAAACTGTTTTCAGTTATGACAGGAGGTCAAAATGCGTAATTTAATGGAATTCAAGTATGCTCAAAGCGGTGCTAGTTCAAATACAAATGATATGGGCATGCGAGCGATGCAGTCTCGTGCATATGAAGGAAGAAACAGCCAGTACCTGTTATTAAAAGCACCACCAGCATCGGGTAAGTCTCGTGCATTAATGTTTTTGGCGTTAGATAAACTGCATAACCAAGGCGTTAAAAAAGCCATAGTTGCAGTACCAGAACGCTCTATAGGTGGTTCATTTAGTACCACTGAGCTTAGCAAACACGGTTTTTTCTGTGATTGGGAAGTTGAAGAAGATAATAACCTTTGTACTCCTGGTGGTGAAACTAGTAGAACTAAAGCGTTTAAGCGCTTTATGGCAGGTGACGATAAAGTACTTATTTGTACTCACGCGACATTACGTTTTGCCTTCCAAGAAGTAGAAGATACAGCTTTTAACGATTGCCTAATTGCTATTGATGAATTTCACCACGTCTCTGCTGATGGTGAAAACGTATTAGGTGATGTATTACGCTCGATTATGGAAAACAGTAGCGCCCATATTGTTGCTATGACAGGTTCGTATTTTCGTGGTGATAGCGTTCCTGTGTTAACACCAGAGCTTGAAGCGCAATTCGATAAAGTATCATTTAATTATTATGAACAGCTTAATGGTTACAATTATTTAAAATCGCTTGGCATTGGTTATCACTTTTACCAAGGTAAATACACCGAAGTTATTCATGAAGTACTTAATTCAGAAGAGAACTACGGTAAAAAGACCATCATTCATATCCCTAATGTTAATTCTGGTGAATCAACCAAAGAAAAATACGATGAAGTCGATGCCATTCTGGAAGTGCTTGGTGAAGCAGGTAAACGCGACCCTGGAACTGGCGTTATTCCTGTTACCCGGTCTGACGGTACGGTAATAAAAGTAGCTGACCTAGTTGAAGAAAATGAGCGTGATGTAATTCAAAATTACTTACGAAAGATTAAACACGTAGATGATGTTGATATCATCATCGCATTAGGCATGGCCAAAGAAGGCTTTGACTGGGAATACTGTGAGCATGCATTAACCGTGGGTTATAGAAGCTCATTAACTGAAATTATTCAGATTATTGGTCGCTGTACTCGTGATAGTTCAAACAAAACACATGCGCAATTCACTAACTTAATAGCTCAGCCTGATGCTGAAAATGACCAAGTAACGATTGCAGTGAATAACATGCTTAAAGCAATTACTTGTTCATTGCTAATGGAGCAAGTATTGGCACCCAACTTTAAGTTTAAAGCCAAAAAAGATGATGACTTTGAGCCTGCACCACCGGGCACAATGAAAATTGGCGGCTTTAAAGAGCCAAGTACTAAGCGTACTAAAGACATTATTGAATCAGACTTAGCTGATTTAAAAGCCGCAATTTTACAGGATGACAAAGTAATTGCTGCATCAGCAGGTAAAGTTGACCCAGAAGTCGTAAATAAAATACTTATCCCTAAAATAATTCAACGTAAATACCCAGATTTAACTGAAGCAGAAATTGAAGAAGTTCGTCAACAAGTAGTCGTTGATTCAGCAGTAAGTACAGCAGAAGTTAGTGAACAAGGCGGTAAAAAGTTTGTTCGCTTAGCGGATAAATTTATCAACATTGATGAATTGAGTATTGATCTAATCGATCAAATTAACCCGTTCCAGAAAGCCTTTGAGATATTGTCCAAATCAGTAACTACTGACGTACTTAAGCTCATTCAAGAGTCAATTCAAACCACCCGTATTCAAATGGATTTTGATGAAGCTAAATTGTTATGGCCTAAAGTTAAACAGTTTGTTCATGAAAATGGCCGTGAACCTGATTTAAACGCGTCTGACTTTACCGAAAAGCGTTTGGCTGAATGCTTAATTTACATCAAACAAGAAAAGCGCAAAAGGATGCAAGCGTAATGAAAAATGAAGAATGGCAAAAATTAAAGTCGATGGAAATGGATGACTGGTTAACCTTCATTAATGATGATGACGAATTAGGGCTTACAGCGGTTAAAGTAAAGTCCAAAGCGCCAACAGCAGATGAACACTTGGTTGCGAAGTTTCAAGAAATAAATGATTTCTATAAAGCGAATGGTCGGTTGCCTGAAAACAATATGGCAAACATTAGTGAGCTAATGTTATTTAAACGGTTAGATTATATTAGAGGTAATGATACCCAGTGCCATGCATTGGTTGATTTTGATGAATTTAATTTGCTTCCATTAACCCATGAAGTAGCTGAGCCTGCGGCAGAATACAAGCCAGAACCTAAACCTGAACCAAAGCCTGTAGTAAAAGAAATTAACTCGGTTGAAGATATATTTGCTGATGATGATTTTGGTTTACTGGGTGATTCTGACGATAGCATTTTTAATATAAAACATGTTAAAGCAGATAAACGTGCTGAAAGCGATTTGGTTGCAAGGCGTAAGTCATGTAAAGACTTCGATAAATATAAAGACCTGTTCCCGGCTGTTCAGCAAGAGTTAAACAGTGGTCATCGTAAAATTATTGAGTTTGATGATAAAGGTGAAAAGCTTCAAGCTGGTGAATATTATGTCTTAAGTGGGGTACTGATGTACCTCGAACATATAGACATCACTAGTGAAGCAAAAACTGTGGATGGAAAGCGTTTCAGAAAGGATGGAAGGACACGCTGTATATTTGAAAATGGTACAGAGTCGAATATGCTTTATCGCTCTATTGCTAAGTCACTATATGCTGATGGAAAAATGGTTTCACCAAAAGGCGATCACTTCTCTGATATTAAAAATGTTGGTGAAGATGATGAGTCCGCAGGTTTTATTTATATTTTATCTAGCCAAAGCAAAGATCCTCGAATTAATTCAATTTCTAATTTATTTAAAATTGGTTACTCAACAACACCCGTTGCAAAACGTATTGCCAATGCTGCAAACGAACCAACGTACTTAATGGCTCCTGTAAATGTTGTCGCTGAATATGAATGCTACAACATGAACACCCAGAAGTTTGAAAACCTTATTCACACCGTATTTAAAAATGTTTGTATCGATGTCGAGATTGCAGACTTACATGGCAATATGTGTAAGCCGAGAGAATGGTTCAGTGTACCAATCGAACAAATAAATACTGCTATTGAGCTTATTGGAAATGGGCAGATTGTTAATTACCGATATAACTCAACATCGCAAAAAATTGAGTTGAGATAAAATAATAACCAGTAAGAAGGATTATACATGGCAAAGTTACAAGCACAGTTTATAACGTTTAATGACACCATAAAGATGGGTACCTATGAAGAAAATGCAACTCTTAAAGAGAAACGCGACCTTCTTATCAATGAGCTACGCAATTCGTTAACTGACGAAAAAATTCCTGATACAAATAAGTCATTGACGTTTTCAAAAATTGATCTTGGCTCATATGCTATGAACACAGGTGTTAAGCCGACCAGTGGTGACTATGACATAGACGTTGGGATTATTTTTGATATAACAAACGATGAATACGATTCAAATAAACTAAAAAAATTAGTATTCAATAAACTTAATAAACATCACAATCGAACCGTTGAATTTAATAAGCCATGCATTACGGTTAATTATGCCAGTGGCTACCATGTGGATTTGGCTATTTATTCGAAAAATAATGACAACCACCACATTGCTTGGGGTAAAGAGTTTTCTACTGAAAATCGGAAATGGTGGATTGCAGACCCTAAAGGACTAAAGCAATGGATTAGTGATGTTGCGACCGAAGCTGAACACAAAAAACAGTTTCGCCGTATTGCACGTTTTTTGAAAAAATGGAAAGCTAAAGCTTTCAGCAACAATGGTAATAATGCACCACCTTCAATTGGCTTGACCATTCAAGCACGAACAGCTTTCAGATACCAAATAGACTGTGATTTAGATGCACTTATTACTGTAGTTAATGACATTAAAAATAGTTTTAACCAAACATGGGATCAGGAAAGCAGTGCTTTGAAATGGAGTATTGATGTAAGCCTGCCAGTAGAACCATGCAAAAATGTTTATTACAAAATGACATTAAAACAGCAAGACGTATTTTATACGAAAGTAGTGGATTTACTAGAAGCCTTAGAGGCAGCTAGAGATGAATCATCTGAGCATGAATGTAGCAAAATTCTACGCAAAGTTTTTGGCAATGACTTTCCTTTAGTCGAAGACAGTAAACAAACTAATACAGCACCATATGTACCCACAGGCACAAGCGCGTGAACCAAGCAGAACTTTCAAGGATGGTTTCAGGATTAAAATCATCCTATGTAGAATCTTTTCAGGAAGAAAAAGAACGTCATTTTAATTTCGTCTTGATTGGAAATAACCGTAAGTGGGAAGTTGCTATATATTTCCCCGAGAGCTTTCCTTATTGTTTACCTAAATCAATACTCCTAAATAAAGATTTAATTGGTACTTTACCCCATGTTAACCAATACGGCACTATTTGCATTGAAGAAAGCGATACTGTTTTTGCTGATTATACGAGAGCACATGACATTATTTGTCAATACATTGAAGATATAGTTAAACTCTTAAACAGGATAAATCTCAAAATATACCAAGACGAATTACTAGATGAATTAGAAGGTTATTACCAACCTAATTATAGTGTTGCTAGTTTTTACCATGCTAAAGATAAAGCTGAAATGGTTTACCTGAGAGTTATTGAAAGAGAAAAGAAAAAAGGCCCTCAAAATTCTATACCCGTCGTAATGTGTAGTCGTAATAAGGCTTTGCCATATCAATTTAGTAACGTAAAACAGTTAGGGCAGTATCGTGCTACTAAAATATTGCATTTACCTCTGGATAGCGCGGTATTACCTCCAGTAGGAGGCAAAGATTTTAGTTCTCAGTATTTTACTACTTTGCTTAATTATGTAAGTGAACAAAACAAAAAAATATTAAATAAACTCGTTAAGAAATGTCGCTCATTTAGTATATTTTACGTATTACTCTCTATGCCAAGAATTAATAATGAAAGAACACAGTTTTTATTGAGATTTAGCGCTAACCATCATTTACCTCACCCTATTGTCGAACATTCAAACGACTGGCAGATTGAACTGTTTTCAATTAGGCGGAACTCAAAAGAGTACCTCGTAGAACGTGGAGGCGGTGACATTTTATTGAGTAATAAAAAAGTTGCTGTTGTAGGGTGTGGGTCTGTAGGGGGCCAAGTGGTAAACATGTTAGCTAAAGCTGGTGTTGGAGAATTGGTATTAGTCGACCCCGATATATTAAGTGCCGATAATATATACCGACACCATTTGGGAGGCCGTGAATTAAATTTTGAAGCTGATAAAAAGACAGGTCACGTTGATACATGGAGTAAAGTTAACTCATTAGCCCGTCAATTACAGAATGATTTACCATACATAAAAGTTAAAACCAAACCTCTATACTTTTCTGAAGTCATCAATGACAAGGATTTAGTGAGTTGCGACGCTATTGTGGTTGCTGTGGGCGCACCGTCAGTAAACTTACAAATTAACCAAGAGTTAAAAGACAGAAACTTCAATAGTGTTGTTTTTTGTTGGAATGAAGCGGCTGGTTTAGGTGGCCATTCCATTGCTTTAAACCTGCAGGATAGCTGCTATCAATGCCTTTATACTGATGGCAACCAACTGAAAGCTGAAAGTGAATTATCGCTTGTTTGTGTTGGGCAGTCTATTTCTAAAAATCTTACCGGTTGTGCTGGTGTGTTTACTCCATTTTCTTTTTTAGATTCAAGCAGAACTGCTGAGTTGGCCGCAACTCAGACAATCGAAATATTGCAGTCTTTTATAACTGGGCTAGCAATCAGCTGGAAGGGTAATAACTCAACAAATCTAAAAACAACAGATAGATACACCACTATGCCATTGAAAGAACAATTGCCTTTAAAACAGCATCATGATTGTAGGGTTTGCAATGACTGAAGAATGGCAAATGGATGTAAAAGGATATGGCTTGATTAGAGTATCAAAAGAACTATTGACAAAATTATGTGATTTTCGGCAACTAGCTAGGCAATCACCTGAATCTGGCGGTGTATTAATTGGTAAGCACCTTAATTCAGCGGGTGTATTACTTATCGATCAACTTACCCCACCTCAAAAATCAGATAAGCAAGGGCGCTGTGAATTTTATCGCTCTACTGAACACAATAAGTTGGTGAATGATATATGGAAAAAAAGTAATAAACATTCAACTTATGTAGGACTTTGGCATAGTCACCCTGAGCCTATTCCAAACTATTCTCTGATTGATAAACAAGACTGGCAGAACGCACTTATTCAATCAAAATTTGAAGGTGACAAGTTGTTTTTTGCGATTGTAGGACAAACGCATATTCGGATGTGGATGGGCACAAAATCTACTTTACGAACCCAAATATCATTAATTGGAGAATATAAAATTGGAAACTAGTATGTGGAGCAAAATTAAGTGGTTGATTAGCGTCTATCGCGATTTGAAAAAAAACTCATCACCCAAAACGATTGCAGGTACAAGGATTATTATCGCAGCTATAGCTAGTCCGGCACTTGGGGTTGCAATAAACTTAACTCTACCTCCAAGCTACTATTTAGGGAGTATAGAAATAACAAACGGTGGCGTATCATTTTTAACATCAACATTAGGCGTTATGGGGTTTTTATTGGGAAGTGGACTCATACTCTTTGATATTAGAGCAGAACTAAACCAAGCTCGAAAAGTTGCAAGAGTCATTATCTCTGGACTACCTAGTATGCCTACTCATTTCCCCTCGGAAATATTAAGCAAGTCTGAGCAAAGGCTTGCTAGGGAGCCTATAGAACTAAGTATTCAAGATGATAATATTGAAAAACAAGTTGAACGCTATAATGCTGAGGTGTGCGTTGACCTGTTCAAAAGATTTGTACTTCACCACCAATGTGAAAAACTCTATATAGGTGGTTTAGCTAGAATTCCATTCTTAGTGGCTTACGGTGTATTTCTAAGGAACGTTAGCAATATTAGTTATTTCGATAAAATGCACGGTTCCACAAACTGGTGTATTTTAGATAACGAAGATATCAACATCCAATTGAGTAACACTGAACCACTTCCTAAAGCAGATGAAAATGGAAATGTGGGTCTAGCCGTTGGTTTATCAACCCCTATACTGCAAGATCAACTTCCTGTTGAATTTCAAAATAATACGGCTATCTTAAGTTCAACGACTCTAGTTGAACGTAATTTAGTACTCAATCAAGAAAATCTGCAAAGATTATCTAGTTCATTGTTGGCAACAATCGATGCATTATCTAGAGATCCCAAAGTTAGGAGAATACATCTGTTTTTATCTGTGCAGTCTTCGTTAGCAATTGAAATAGGCCGGAAGTTTCAAGAAGGGATACATAAAACGTGGGTAATTCATAACTTCAATGGTAATAAAGGACATTATGAATGGGCTTTATTACTGTCTGGAAAAGGGGTGGAAATTTATGATTAAAGGCCGTCAAATAAAAATATACCTAGCCGATGGCTCAGTCACTGGAATTCGTCATGCTGAAATAATGGGATGGACAGGCCAAGCTTTAGCCGTTCCAAGAAATAAGGTTAAAGAACTTAGCGAATGGGAAGAAAGCCTCAAGCCGGGTGTTTACTTTTTGTTTGGTGACAGCGAAGAAACAGGAAATGATGCTGTTTATATAGGCGAAGCTGAGCAAGTAGCTAGTCGAATACAGCAACACTTGTCAGGAAAAGACTTCTGGAATGAAGTTGTCTGTTTTACCAATAAAGATGAAAATCTAACTAAAGCGCATGTTAAATATCTTGAGTCTAGGCTTGTTGCATTAACTAGCCAAGCAAGAAGATACGAATTGCTTAATGGCAATCAACCCCCACAGGCTGTATTACCTAGAGGTGATCGAGATGTTATGGAAGAGTTCATTGCTAATATCCGAATACTGATTGGTTCGCTTGGTTATCGTTTGTTAGAGCCTTTAGTGAAAGTAAAAGAAATAGTAAATTTACAAACGAGTGAGACAGCAGATACATCAATATTTGAGTTAAAAGCAAAAAAATATAAAGCCCGAGCTATCCAAACTGATGAAGGTTTGGTTGTACTGTCAGGTGCTGAAGCCGCTATTGAAGCAAATACTAGTTTATCTAAAGGGTATGCAAAAATAAGAAATATGCTTATTGAAAAGGGAAAGCTGTTAACTATTAATGGAAAGTTACTCTTACAAGAAGACTATCTTTTTACTAGTCCATCTCAAGCCGCCGCAATTTTATTAGGATATCCGTGTAGTGGGCCAGATTACTGGCTTGATGAAAATGGCGTAAGCTTAAAACAAAAAGAAACGATTACATTGATTAAAGAATAAAAAATGCCCGTCTTTAATTCTCGTTGCTCGAAGAGCGGAGATATACAGAGTTAGCAGAATTAAGGTCAAGTGAATTATAGGGGGTTAGTATGAGCAAAGAGAGGGGTCAACAAAATAGAGATAAGTTTCAAGGTTGGATCGCTGAAATCAAAGCCAAAAAGTCGCCTAATTGGTTGGATTACTGGCATGGTGACACGTTAAGCCCCAAAAAAATTGCTGGTGAGCTTGGCTTTGATCCATCTGCATTTAAGAAAGCGAGAAATGAAAAGCTTTTTAATATGTTGCAAGACTTGAAACAAGAACTTGCTACTTCAGGGATTTATCATCAACGCAAAACTAATCTGCCTCTGGATAATGAGGTTATTGATATATCAAAAAAAATTGAAGAAGACATAAAAGATAGTGCAAAAGTTCGTGACCTAAAAAGAGTAAACCGCAGATTGCAAAATGAAAATGCAAAGCTAGTAGCTGAAGTCGCCAAGTTGTCAGAATTTAAGGAAGTGTTGATAGAAATGGGCTTGTGGAAATGAGTAATAGCGCTTACCTGGTTAGGATCACCCGAATATATCAATACCGCTCTGACAATGTTCAATTGGGTGCTGTTTTTGTAAACCCTAGTGCAGGGGCGCATCGTATTGTAATACTGACCACACAAGATAAGTTGAATATTGACCCAAAAGTCGGGCAACAATGGAAAATACTTAAAGAACAAAACTTCAGCATAAAGCAACAGCAAGTCAGCGTTGGTGGATATGTCGATGTATGGCGATTTATGGAGCCTAAACTAAAATGTGTAATGCCAGATAATGGTGCTGGTTTTGTGACATTTCTAAGCACTGAGAAGGCATTTGAGGGTATAGGTAAGGTAAGCGCACAGTTTCTTTGGAATGAGTTTCGAAGCGATATATTTAACATACTTGAGCATGGCAAATATGCACCATATGAACACGACCAATCGATATCTAACTTCCAAGCTGTTAGAGAAGTTCTTCTCAGCGATAAAGCGGTGCATGGACTGTGGGATGGCTATAAAGAATATGCAAATTTAAAGTATTCAGCTCAGTTGGTTGAGTGGGAAATAGAAGCACCTATTCAGCGTCAACTATTTAGAATTGCTGAGCAGGACGTGATCAATTTCCTAACCAAAAATCCATATCGTTTATTTTCATTGGGGATGAGATTTCCAAAAGTTGATGCTATTGCTCAAAAACACTTCGGAATAAAAACCGATGATGACATTAGGCTTTCCTCGATTATTGAGCAGTCATTGAGGCTTTGGAGTGATAAAGGTAATACCGTTGCAGATTGGCAAGATATTGAGCCTAATATCTGTAAATTATTAAATAATAATCAGCAGTTAACTTCAAAAGCAAATAAGTTAGAAGGCGATATTGTTGGGTTCGTTAAACAAGGAAAAAATTATTTTGTTTCTGGCAATTACATATTTGAGAAAACCATCGCTAAACGATTCAGTAAACTTTCTAAGATACAGCATACTTGGCAAAGCAATTTAGAAGAGGCTTATACGTCTTCAATACCTATCGGATGGGAGTTAGAAAAGGCTCAGGAAAGAGCAGTAAGGACTGCTTTACTCAGCAATGTATTTACTCTCACTGGTGGGGCTGGCACGGGAAAGACATTCACCACCAAGCTCATTGTCGAAGCCTATCAAAAACTAGGTTTCACTATATATCCAGTTGCGTTATCGGGAAAGGCAGCTCGTAGGCTTCAACAATCTATCGGTTTCGAAACAAAAACAATAGCAAAGCTATTGCGTGAAACTGACCTCAATGAGAAAAATGCCGTCTTGCTCGTAGATGAAGCTTCGATGTTGGATGCCTATACTATGTGGCGTTTGGTTACTTTGTTTTCGAAAAATACTCGAATCGTATTAGTTGGTGATCCTTATCAGCTACCGCCAATTAATGCAGGCTTTATTCTGAATGATGTTATTAAAAGTGGTGTGATTAACCATGTAGAACTTGATGTCGTGAAACGACAGGGAACAGATAGCAGTGTTCCAGCATACTCCAATGCCATACGGCACGGCATAATACCAAAGTCATTAAATACCGTTGATATATCCTTCCAAGCATTAAGAGGTGATATTTTACAAGACGCAGTAACCGCTTATTCCGGGTATGAAAGTGCTATGATTGTCGCTTCTACTAATGCTACGGTAAGAAACGCAAATATTAAGCTGCAAGGTGCTGTGAACCCTAATGGCAATATACTTGACCTTACAGATATGCCTATCACCAAAGGTAATTATGACTTTAAGGAAGGCGATCCGATTGTTATTACTCTAACCTGTTATAAAAATGATGTTCAGAATGGTACGTTAGGTGTTATTAAAAATGCGATTGCTACTGATGATTATGCTTGTGTCGTTGAACTTGAAGACTTTGATGAAAAAGGCAACAAACGCATGTTGGAAGTAGATTGGCAATTATTCGAATACATCGATCTGGCATACTGCTTAACATTACATAAGTTGCAAGGGTCTCAAGCTCCGAATGTGATTGTACTCCTTGAACGGGGAATGTTGCTTGACCGCAGTTGGCTTTATACTGCTGTGACACGAGCAGAAGATAAAGTGCATATCATTGGTAAAGAATCAGATTTTCGATATGGTGTTAACAAACAGGGCGCAATTGATACACGTAAAACAGCCTTGGCAGAAATGTTGAAAAATGTTTAAATTGTACCGTAATAAATAGAAAACAAGGCAGTTAATAGACTTTTTTATATTTTAATGTATAAAATTTAATAGGGTCACTTATCTGTAGCTCTTTATTTTTATTGGTTTTGTCACTGTACTGCCCCTGTATTTGTTAAATTTGTTACAGGTAATAGCTTTGAGGAATACATAAATAAAAAATGTTGAAAAATAATCTTAAAAGCCGCTTTTTAGCGGCTTTTTTGATTTTAAGAGAAAATTATAGTCACGGTAATTAAACTACAAACCCAACATCATTGCTGGGTTTTTGTTTTTTCGGAGCGGTTTTAAGTTTAATCAAAGTAAATATAAGGAGTTGAAGCTAACACCACAACCCAGTAGTTATTAATTAAGGTTGTTTGTTTATTCAGTGTTAAATAATTGTATCAATATGGTTGACAGCCATATTTTGGGTAGCTATATTTGGCTTTCTTAAATACTCAAGCAAGGAATTGCAAGCAAGGAATTATTGTGTCGTTATTTAGAAAGGAAGCTATTTCTCATCAAAGTGAGCGTTTAACAGGTGCTATCACCTTAGCCCAACCATTATCACTCAAGCTAACTGTACTAATTTTAATTACTGTTGCTGCTGCTATTATCGCTTTCCTTTTTAGTGCTGAATATTCTCGTTAAGAAATCGTGCGTGGTTTTTTAATGCCTAACAAGGGGGTTATTAAAAGTTTTGCTCGCCAAGGCGGCACAATCGAAAAATTGTGGGTAAAAGAAGGCGATAAAGTTACTAAAGGGCAATCCATAGCAACACTTTTAGTACAGCAAAGCAATGGTGAAGGCGTTGATTTAAGTGAGCAGCTTGCTGATCAACTTAATACTCAAGAAAATTTATTGAGTGACGAAATAACTCAACATCAAGTCTTAAAAACTCAAGAGATACTTAACTTACAAGCTCAGAAAACAGCTTTAGAAAATGAGCAAATAGCACTTGAAAATCAGTTGGCATTGGCTGAAGAAAAGTTAACACTGCTATATGAACAGCAATTAGGTTTTAATCAACTCAATAAAAGTGGTTACTTATCTAACTTAGAAAAAGAGCGTCAACAACAGGCTTTACTTGAAGCTAAGCAAGAGAAACAAAACATAGCCCGTTTGTTACTTCAGCAGCAGAATAAATTAAATCAAGTTGCTTTTCATATTAAAAATATTCCACAACAATATACTTTACGGATTAATAACCTAAAACGTCAGCAAGCAGATCTTCAACGTCAATTAGCTCAAATCGCAAGTAACTATAAATACACTATCACTGCAAGTAATAATGGCATTGTAACAGGTGTTCAAGTTGTTGAAGGCGAAACACTGTCACAAAGCAAGGCGCAATCTAAACCGTTATTGCATATTTTACCTGAAGGCTCAGAATTGATTGCTGAATTGTTATTACCTACTCGCTCTGCTGGATTTGTTCAATTAGGTAATAATACTCGTTTACGTTTTGACGCTTTTCCTTACCAACGTTTTGGTTTTATCAACAGTGAAATTGTTCGTATTGACCAAGCGTTAATTGCCCCAAATGAAGTACAACTGCCTATTAGCTTGCAAGAGCCTGTGTACCGTTTACGTGCAAAGTTAAATCAACAGCAAATGAAGGCTTTTGGTAAAGCGTTTGATTTGAAAAGTGGTATGCTGTTTGAGGCAGATATTATGTTAGAACAGCGCACATTAATTGAATGGCTACTTGAACCCATTTACAGCTTAAAAGGTAGAGTTAGCTAACTGTAGGTCGGAATTTATTCCGGCAAAAAATATAATTCCAGTGATATGATCAACTGGTAAGTAAATTTTTCTGGTGAGGGAGCTCTTTTTAAGAGTAACTTTGTTGGAAAATAGAGCGGCGGACTTTAGTCAAACTTTAGCGAGAACAACTAAAGCCAGCCTAATTAATTACAACCTCAATTTGAGGATTGCAAATCAACAACCCGATAATTAAATATCGGATTTACGGAGTGTAACAGAATGCGTGAATTAAATGTAAATGAATTAACAATAGTAAATGGCGGTGATGTAGCTTCTGGTGGAGCAGTTGCTGGTGGTGCGGCTCAAGGTGGTACGCTTGGTTTTTTAGGGGGCGTAGCTAGAGGCGCTGCTGCTGGAGCTGGACGGGGCATTCTTGGCGGTGTAGGTGGTATGATATTTGGTGCTGCAATCGGTGGTGCATTTGTCATGATTCGATACGCGCTGAAATAATTTAGATAGGCTTTGGCTTTGCCAAAGCCTATAAATATAGTTAACTATGAGGTTCTAAGATGAAAATATTAAAAGTTGCTGCTTTATACTTTTTTGGTTTCTTTGTTTCATTATTATTGCTAGGGCAAGTCGAAAATTGGTTTAGTTTTATTGAATCACCTTATAAAAATTTTGAAGATATAGTTTATAGTGCATTATATTTTACATTCTTCTTTACACTATTTGACCAATATGTTTTAAAAAAACTTTTAAAGTAATTTTGATATAAAATACCTAAGATTATTTAGACTATTGTTACAACTCTCCGTCCAATCTTAGGTGTTTTATTTTTGTCAGTATATTAATATTCTTCGTATAGTTCTGTGCTGCTTTGATTTTCAACGTTACTAATTTACGCTAAATATACAAGTGGTGAACCTTCATATTTAAAGAAAGGACTATTTGTACGACTTCTGGGTAATAAAAAATTGCTTAATTTTTCCTTTTCAAAATCAGTAAATATTATCCTACAATCTGAAGTTGCTGAATGCGGCTTAGCTTCAATGGCTATGGTTGCTAGCTTTCATGGTCATAAACTTGACATGCCAGCTATGCGTAAGCGTTTTTCTGCTAACTTAAAAGGAATGAATCTTCAACAACTTATTGAGTTGGGTGATAGTTTAGGGTTGGCTAGTCGAGCATTACAATGCCCTATTGATGAAGTGCATAAATTAGCGACACCTTGTATTTTACATTGGGATTTAAATCACTTTGTTGTTTTAGCGAAAGTTGCAGGTAAAGGTTCTCACCCAACTAAAGGCGCTAAATTTTCTATAAATG
>NZ_JBWDLI010000012.1:0-107848 GCF_056238625.1 Colwellia sp. F1 | reverse complement strand
ATCCTGCAATAGGTAAACGCACGTTAAATGTAGAAGAATTCAGTCAACATTTTACCGGTATTTGTTTAGAGCTTACGTCAACCAGTAAGTTTGAAGTCAAGCAAGAGCAAGCTCAAATGAAGTTCACTCAATTGTGGAGTTCAATGTCTGGTTTAAAGTCAGGACTTTTTAAGCTGATTGGCTTATCGCTTGTGTTACAGCTATTTGCCTTAATAACCCCTTATTACATGCAGTGGGTAGTTGACGAGGTTTTAATTAGTTTTGATGAGCCTTTACTTACCGTATTAGCCATAGGCTTTGCTTTAATTGCTATTATTTCTGTGGTGACGAATGCAGTACGTAGCTGGTTAATATTACGTCTTTCTAGCTTGCTTAATATGCAAATGGGGGTAAACCTGCTTAGGCATTTATTACGTTTACCAATGAACTATTTTGAGTCACGGCATATTGGTGACATTGTTTCACGTTTTGGCTCATTAGCGCAAATACGAGAACGTATAACCACGGGATTTGTTGAAACACTGGTCGATGGAGTCATGGCTATTACCGTACTTATCATGATGGCGCTTTATTCATTGAAGCTTACCGCAGTGGTACTTGGCGCAATAGCGTTATATACCATAGTGCGTTTAGCGTTATATCGTCCGCTGCATCAAGCGACTGAAGAGATGATCCAAAGCTCAGCGAAAGAGCAATCAAACTTTTTAGAAAATATTCGTGGAATGCAAACCATTAAGCTTTTTGGAAATGAATCGCAACGCCAAGGGATTTGGCAAAATCGTTATGCTGAAGTCATTAATAGTGAAATCCGTTTAGGGCGACTAAATATTAGTTTTGATTCGTTTAATAAACTCTTATTTGGTTTGGAAAATGTCTTGGTAATTTATTTTGCTGCGATTATGGTAATGGCAAACACTTTATCTGTAGGTATGGTATTAGCTTTTATCGCCTATAAAGGGCAGTTAACTGAACGATTTGCCAACCTTATAGAGCAAATTATTCAATTTAAAATGATGCGTTTACATCTTGACCGTATCGCAGATATTGCATTAACTGAACAAGAGTCTAATAGAGAAGGTGAAGCTACTTTTTCAACTAGTGAAGGTCAAGAGCCAAAAGGCCAATTAACGCTTGAAAATATTTGTTTTAGTTACAGTGATGGGCAAGCACCAATTTTAAATAATGTTAATTTAACACTTGATGCGGGTGAATCTATTGCTATTACAGGCTCATCAGGCGCAGGTAAAACTACCTTAATGAAAATTATGTTGGGTTTATTGCAACCTACCTCAGGTAAAGTCACTCTTGATGGTAAAGATATCACGCAAGTGGGTTTGAAAAATTATCGTAAAAAAATAGCGGCAGTGATGCAGGACGATACACTGCTTGCTGGATCTATCGTTGACAATATTAGCTTTTTTGACCCCCAACCTAATTATTTAAAAATAGAACAATGCGCTCATTTAGCGGCAATTCATGACGATATAAACAAAATGACCATGGGCTATAACTCGTTAGTGGGTGATATGGGATCTAATTTATCGGGAGGTCAAATACAACGATTATTACTTGCCCGTGCACTTTACCAATCGCCTTGTGTGCTATTTATGGATGAAGCAACCAGCCATTTAGATAAAGACAATGAAGCTAAAATTAGTGAGCAAATTCAACACTTGGCTATGACACGTATTATGATCGCTCACCGACAAGAAACCATTAATATGGCCGAGCAAGTTTATGTATTAAGTGACGGCATATTGGTTAACGTAAACGAGAGTTGTTCTGACGAGGGAGGTTAAAGCTTAATTATAAGTAGACATTTATAAGAGCAATTTACCTGCTTGAGTGGTAATTTGAACAAATTTATAGCTGCGAAGTAGGGCGATTTAATATTGTGGTTTGGTATTTATTCCAACAGCAAGAAAAATTCACCTGTTTGATTTCTTTTATAAAAAATCAAACAGAGAATAGAGCGGCTGACTTTAGTCAAACTTTAGCGAGAAGAACTAAAGCCAGCCTTATTAACCGCTAATTCAAATGATTGAGTTAGCATATAACAACCCGATAATTAAATATCGGATTACTGGAGTATAACAGAATGCGTGAATTAAACGTAAATGAAATTGAACAAGTAAATGGTGGTGTTGACCAAGGTACTGCCATTGGAGTCAATACTGCAATTGCAACAACAGGTGTAGGACTTTCTGCTACGATGGCAACCACTGGTTTAGCACTATCTGCAACAGGTGTAGGAATTGTCGCGGGTCTGATTTTAGTGTCTGTAGCTGTTACAGCTTCTTACATAATGGAAAACTAAATTATTATGAGAATATGGGGGATCAATTCCCTCGTATTTTCGGAGAATCTTATGTTTAAAAACACAACGAAACCTTTACCTAAAAATACTATAAATTTAATATTCGCGGGTTTTTGCTTTGGCATATCTGTTGGGGTAATGATCGGAATGTTAATTGCTTAGCTTTTAATTATAATGATTGTTATCGTAAGCAATCATTATAAAAATGAGAATTCATAGTCGAACAGTTTTCTTTAATTAAAATTTATATTTATTATCTATTTAGCTATATCATTTACCTGTAAAAACTAATTTAAGACAAATTCCATGAATTCATTACTATCTTTTAATACTTCTAAATCAGTTCCTTTATTTTTACAATCTGAAATTGCAGAGTGCGGCTTAGCCTCATTGGCTATGGTTGCTAGTTTTCATGGTCATCAACTTGATATGCCTGCTATGCGTAAGCGTTTTTCTGCTAATTTAAAAGGGATTAATCTTCAACAACTTATCGAGTTGGGTGATAGTTTAGGGCTAGCGAGTCGTGCTTTACAATGCCTTATTGATGAAGTACATAAATTAGCTATTCCTTGTATTTTACATTGGGATTTAAATCACTTTGTTGTTTTAGCGAAAGTTGCAGGTAAAGGTTCTCACCCAACTAAAGGCGCTAAATTTTCTATAAATGATCCTGCAATAGGTAAACGCACGTTAAATGTAGAAGAATTCAGTCAACATTTTACCGGTATTTGTTTAGAGCTTACGTCAACCAGTAAGTTTGAAGTCAAGCAAGAGCAAGCTCAAATGAAGTTCACGCAGTTGTGGAGTTCAATGTCGGGTTTAAAGGCATGACTTTTCAAATTAATTGGTTTATCACTGGTGTTGCAGCTATTTGCTTTAATGACCCCTTATTACATGCAGTGGGTAGTTGACGAGGTTTTAATTAGTTTTGATGAGCCTTTACTTACCGTATTAGCCATAGGCTTTGCTTTAATTGCTATTATTTTTGTAGTGACTAATGCAGTACGTAGCTGGTTAATATTACGTCTTTCTAGCTTGCTTAATATACAAATGGGGGTAAACCTGCTTAGGCATTTACTACGTTTGCCAATGAACTATTTTGAGTCACGCCATATTGGCGACATTGTTTCTCGTTTTGGGCTCATTAGCGCAAATACGCGAACGTATAACCACAGGCTTTGTTGAAACTTAGTTGACGGGGTAATGGCTATCACCGTCTTGATTATGATGGCGCTTTATTCATTGAAACTTACCGCAGTGGTGGTTGGTTTCTGCGATTTATGAGACCTACTAAAATGGGGAATGGGGAGTACTATAATGGTCCCGGTGGACGATATCATGATAATGGATACCAGTGTATTCCTTAGGGTTTAAATGTGCACTCACCTCTTCTGTTTTATGAGGAGGTGAATGGTAAGGTGAGGTGAGAAATAATGATAAATAAGACTTTAATTCAACTTTTCCTACTGGCAATACCATACATTACTTTTTACCTATTTGAGCTTGGGGATAATGTAAGTTCTTTTGAGCTTGGATTTTTTATGATATTGCTTAGTGTGGTTTTTACCGTTTTATTAATTCCACTATTTGCTAAAAAAAAATTATTTGTGTTTTTTAGCGGTTTTTGCCTATCAAGTTTGACTCTATTAGGAGGATATCAATTTTCTGATAAATTTACGGGTTATTCTTATCGCATAGTTGACAGCCTTTCCAATTTCCCAACCTTAAAAATGAACGATCTGATCATCTCCAAACATTTTAACTTTAAAGTCTAGCGTGGTGACATGATTGGTTTCATTAAAAAGGGCTCTTTAATGAATAAAAGGGTGATAGGCATGCCCCAAGATATAATCTCGGTATGTAAAAACTTGGTTTATGTTAATGGCGTTAATGTTAACCCAATAAATGGTGAGAAAAAAATAAAATCAAACAATGATGAAAGTTGTGAATTAAAACATAAAATTCTAGAGGAACAAAAATATTTTTTGGTAGGTGACAATTTTGAAGATAGCTACGACTCCAGATACTTTGGTGCGGTATTAAAAAAAGATATTATTTCTAAAAGTTTATACCGAATTAGAGATAATAAGGCTGAGTATCTTTCTCTGGCAGGAGAATACAAAGCGTGAGTCAATGGCAATGATTACAAGTTATTACAGTCCAAAACTAAACTAATTGTTCCGCTAAATAATCTACCAGCAACCTTATTTTGGGCGATAGGTGACGGTTGTGTGGGTAAACCGCCCAAATACCTTCGTCAGGGGCACGGTAACTGTCTAATAAGGCGACTAATTCACCACTTTTTATATGCTGTTGCACATAGTAATCGGGCAGTTGTACTATGCCTAAGCCTTTGAGTGCGGCATCGGTTAAGCTGTAGCCACTATTGTATTGTAACCTACTCGTTACGCGGATGCTTTTTTCTCTACCAGACTCGCTAAAGTGCCAGTAATCGTTTGTTCCTAATAAGCAGCTGTGTTTATTAAGCTCTGATATAGAGTGGGGTATACCGTGTTTTTCTATGTACTGTGGCGCTGCGCAAACATAATTTGCTCGTTTACCTAGCCTTTTTGCCATCATTGTTGAGTCATTTAACTTACCAAGGCGGATCGCTAAGTCATAGCCTTCATCAACTATGTCAATTTGGCGGTTGCTTAAATAAGCCGATACTTCAACTTCGTTATAGCGTTTAATAAAGTTATTTACCAAGGGTAATATTTGTTTTTCACCAAAAGTCACTGGTGCAGTGAGCTTTATTTTACCTTGCGGTTTAGATTGTAAATTGGTGATAGCACGCTCTGCTGCGTCTAAGCCGTCCAGTACACTACGACAATGTTGATAAAACACACGTCCTTCTTCGGTTAATGAAACTTTTCGGGTTGTTCGATAAAATAATTTTATATTAAGCCGTTTTTCTAAGGCACTTATCTGGCGGCTCACTTGCGCGGTAGAGATCGCCATTTTTTTTGCCGCTAGGGTAAAACTCTCATTTTCAGCAACGTAAACAAATTCGCTAATACCATCCCACTGCATAATTATTACCTGTGAGTATAAGTGATTTACCAAATTAGCATATTATCATTTTTTTGGAAACAAATATAATAACAGCCAATAAAACAAGCGCACTGTGCTTAAATTAATTCATGAGTTATAAACTCAGAATAAGAAAAAGTTACTCATATAGACACAGCTCGCATAACATTATAGGAAATAAAAATGAGTTGGTTATTCCTTTTTTTAGGCGTCGTTGCTGAAGCTATGTCGCATGTTGCACTAAAATCGACAGAGGGTTTCACCAAACCTTTAGCAAGCGCACTGGTTTTATTAGGGCACTTAGCCGCATTTATGTTTTTAGGGCAGGCAATGAAAGGTATGCCCGTGGGTATCGTTCACGCCCTTTGGGCAGGCTTGGCGATTATAACAGTTACGCTATTATCCACGGTTATTTATCGTCAACACTTAGATTTAACCACTTGGTTGGGTATGGGGTTTGTCGCCATAGGCATTGGCATGATCAATCTTTCGCAAGGTCATGCGCATTAAAAATAGTTGCTGTTGATAAATCACTGTTATTGGTCTTAACTGTAAGGGTTTTATCACATTATTACAGGTGGTTGTTACCACTGAGTAAAAGTGAATTACAAAGCAGCTGTATTATCATATAAATGTAATTATTGTACACTAGCCTACATTACTACGTTGGCTTTCACGCTAAAACGATTAGCGTAATCCGCAACTAATCTCTTAACTTAAAGTGAGAATGAATATGTCAGATAAATTTATTAAGTCAAAAGCCGCCATTGCTTGGGGGCCCAATCAACCATTGTCTATTGAAGAAGTTGATGTGATGTTACCGCGTAAGGGCGAAGTATTGGTTAAAATTCTTGCCTCGGGTGTATGTCATACCGACGCTTTTACCTTGTCAGGTGAAGATCCTGAAGGTATTTTCCCTGTCATTTTAGGCCATGAAGGTGGTGGTGTTGTTGAGCAAGTTGGTGAAGGGGTAACGAGTGTTCAAGTAGGTGATCACGTTATTCCATTATACACGCCAGAGTGTGGAGAATGTAAATTCTGTTTGTCGGGTAAAACTAACCTGTGCCAAAAAATTCGTGAAACCCAAGGTAAAGGCTTAATGCCTGATGGTACTACCCGTTTTTATAAAGACGGTCAGCCAATTTTCCATTATATGGGCTGTTCAACTTTTTCTGAATACACAGTATTACCTGAAATATCATTAGCGAAAGTGAATAAAGAAGCGCCATTAGAAGAAGTGTGTTTATTAGGCTGTGGTGTTACTACAGGTATGGGTGCAGTAATGAATACAGCTAAGGTTGAAGAGGGCGCAACTGTTGCTATCTTTGGTCTTGGTGGTATCGGGTTGTCGGCGGTTATTGGCGCCACCATGGCGAAAGCGAGCCGTATTATTGCTATTGATATTAACGAAAGTAAATTTGAGTTAGCGAAAAAACTCGGCGCTACTGATTGCATTAACCCGAAAGATTATGACAAGCCTATTCAAGACGTTATTGTTGAGTTAACTGATGGCGGTGTTGACTACTCTTTTGAGTGTGTGGGTAATGTCAATTTAATGCGCTCAGCCTTAGAATGTTGTCATAAAGGTTGGGGTGAATCAGTTGTGATTGGTGTTGCCGGCGCAGGGCAAGAAATTTCTACCCGTCCGTTCCAGCTCGTGACGGGTCGTGTGTGGCGTGGCTCTGCCTTTGGTGGGGTAAAAGGCCGTACCGAGTTACCTGATTACGTAGAGCGTTATTTAGCAGGTGAATTTAAATTAAGTGATTTTATTACCCATACCATGGCGTTAGAAGACATTAATAAGTCATTTGACTTAATGCATGAAGGGAAAAGTATTCGTACCGTTATTCATTTTGACAAATAAAATTCACCACTGGGATAATTAATAAAACGTTGTTAAATAAAGCTTTGTTAAACAAGGCTTTATTATTCATCTCATGCTTATTCATTTTATACGTATGTAACAAAAGGGATCAGTATAAGAGGCGTGATTTTATGGAGGTTTTACCATGACGATAGAAAATATAAGTGTAAACAAAAGTTTTGGTGGTTGGCAAAAGCAATATACCCACCAGTCAAAAACATTAAATTGTGCGATGCGCTTTGCGATATATTTACCACCGCAAGTATCAAATGGCGAAAAAGTACCCGTGTTGTATTGGCTTTCAGGGTTAACTTGTACCGATGAAAACTTTATGCATAAAGCTGGTGCGATGCGCATGGCAGCTGAATTAGGCATTGCGATTGTTGCGCCAGATACGAGTCCGCGAGGCGAGGGTGTGGCTGATGATGACGGTTATGATTTAGGCATGGGAGCAGGCTTTTATGTGAATGCAACGCAAGCTCCTTGGAATCGCCATTACCAAATGTATGATTATGTGGTTAATGAGTTACCTGCCATTATTGAAGCAGCATTCCCAGTGTCAGACAAGCGTGCGATTAGCGGCCATTCAATGGGTGGGCATGGTGCATTAACTATTGGGATGTTAAACCCAGAACGTTACCGCTCTATGTCGGCCTTTAGTCCTATTTGTAACCCAATAAAAGCGCCTTGGGGTAAAAAAGCTTTTACCGCCTATTTAGGTAAAGACGTGGCGACTTGGCAAAATTATGATGCTAGTGAGTTAATGCGCAAAGCAACACAGCCTATTCCTGCTAAAGTTGACCAAGGTGGGGCAGATGATTTCTTAGCCGAGCAGTTAATGCCAGAAGCACTAGAAGCGTCAGCAAAAGCGAATAACTACCCTTTAGCGTTGAATATTCGTGAAGGTTATGATCACAGTTATTACTTTATCTCATCATTTATTGATGAACATTTACGCTTTCATGCCGAACATTTAAGTAAGTAGTTTAATAAGCTAAGGGTTATGCAATTAATGCAACGACGACTGTTACCCAATGGGTAGCAGTCGCCGCTTTTGAAACTGCGATAGCGCGCTTTTATTGGCTAGGCTTTTTTAGCCTGTATGCTTTAATACCCAATAACGCTAATAACAGTAATAACAAAAGACCAATAAAACCTAAAAATTTATTCACTTCTTTAAAAGGAGTCCACTGCAAATAATGTATTTTATATAACGTATTGATTAACTGAGTGTCTGTGCCACTTTGGTACAGCGTTAATCGGTCCCAATTCAGGGTAACTTCAACATTAGTTGAGGTTGTTGCTGTATTTCCATTGCTTGTAACAATATCACCATAGCGCTCAGGGTTATGTGAAAAAGCATCCGTTAAAAGGGCATTAAATGCTAATTCGCCAGCCATTTTATTTGGCAGGTAGGTGACAGGGTCTAAATGTTCAAAGCCATTGCTTGTTTTGATCAGTAAGTGATAACCGAGAATTGTTTTTATTATTCTCGCTTCTTGCCAATTTGTTGTAGGCGGTATAACGAATGATTGCGTTAATGGGTAGGTTTTTACAGCCAAGGACTCATAGGCAGCCTGATATCCTGGTTTAATAAAAAAAATAATACCCGTAATGACCCAAGCAATGATGGGAAGTACTAAAACTAATCCTAATATTTTATGTATTTTTCTACTGAACATTGCTAAAACCTTGAGTACGGGGGATGCCTTTTTAACAGGCTTTAAATTCTCGGCCAATTCTCGGCCAACATCCGCGACAATAAAACAAAAGTCATTGGCATTTTTTTGTTGGCAGAGTCGTAGCTAATATGTGCGATGGCTTCACTAGGTTAATAATGCGGTGGTGGTGGTTCAATTTCTTCTTTTGCTGAAGAAAGGGCGCCTGAATCTTTTAAACGGTTAGCAACTAATTGAATTTGCTCTTTTAGCTCAGCAATTTGCAGTTGGTGCACCGCGAGTTCACTGCTGAGTTGTTCAATTACATCATCTTGAAAAAGATTACGAGACTCAAGGGTGTCTATACGCGCTTCAAGTACAAGTATGTGGTCATTCACTGTATTACTTACGGTCATTTAATTTGCTTCGTTGGGGATTTGCCATAGCTCAGCATAGCCTGAAGAGCTTTCGGTTAATAGGGTGTTATTATCGCTAAAAGCGAGACTATAAACAACGGCACCTGTCGGTATTTTTGCTTCTTTAGGGGTAACATGCCAACTGGCGGTGCGTTTACCTGTAGCAAGATCCCACACACTGACTTTACTGCTAGCTGCGCCTGTAACTAATGTTTTACCATCGGGAGAAAACTGCGCCGAGCTAAAAACCTCTTGGCGTTTTGTGCCTTGCAGCGTGGTTATTAGCTTGCCCGTTGTTAAATCCCAAATATGGGCTGATTTCATACTGTCGGCAGAAAAGGCAAACCGACCTTGTGAGTCTAATGCTACCTTTGACACTCTACTGGTATGATTAAATTGATAAATAATTTGTCCTGAAAGTGTATCCCAAACATACGCAGTAAAATCATTACCACCGGATATAGCAACTCTACCATTTGGCAGCATATCGACGGAATTTATTTTTTCTTTATGGCCTAAAAACTCTAACCGCCTGCCAGTGTCAACAGTCACATGGACAGCAGTGCCATTGCCTTTGCCAATAAGTAAGTGGTTGCCGTTATTACTTATTGCTATGTCACGAATGTTTGACTCTCGTACTTGCCAATAACCTTCAGACTGCCCTGTTTTAATATTCCATAAAGCAAAGTTTTCTCTACTTGCGGTTATTGCGTGGCTGTTGTTATGACTAACATCTATGGCTAAAACCAGGTTGTCACTGCTGTTTTGTTGTTGAGCCCATTGATAAACCAAGGTGTTTTTTTCTAAATCCCAAACACTAATACCATGATGAATAGAGGAAACCACACTCCACTTACCGTCATGAGAAATATCGGCAGCATAACTGCCATTGGCCGCATGTAAAAAGCGCGCTAGAGGGAGATCTTTTGCTGGACTGCAGCCTTGTGAAAATAGGAATAAAAATAAATATAAAACGGGGGCTTTTATAGTGTTGAAACGCTGTTTTATACCCTCTGAAAAGTTAAGCAACATATTAGTACTTTTTTATTGGCGCATTTCTCGTTAGTATAAGACGTTTTTTTGAATTGTTTAACCTTATCTTGGATTTAATTGTTCCATAGGTGACGCAAAAAAATTATAGATGGATTGGGGGATTCTCCAATTGTGATGTTTTTACGGAGAAATAAATGAAATTTTTTAAACCCACTTTAGTTGCTGTTGCTTTACTCGCTGTTACTGGCTGTCAAGAAGGCGCTAAAGAAGAAGCAAAAGCACCTGTGTTAGAAACCGAAGTACAAAAACAAGCCTATGGATTAGGTGCGTCAATTGGTACGTATATGCAACGCAATCTAGACGAGCATAGTAAACTTGGTTTAACACTCGATAAAGCGTTAATCGTTGAAGGCTTTGTTGCTAGCATTAATGACAAATCAGTAATCGACCAAGAAGAAATAAAAGTATTACTAACAAGTTTAGATGCTACGATGAAGGCAAAACAGCAAGAAATGGCTGCTCAAGAAGCTGAAGCAAACTTAGCACAAGGGCAACAGTTTTTAGAAGAAAATGCTAAAAAAGAAGGTGTGACTGTTACTGATTCAGGCATTCAATATGTTGTCATTACTGAAGGGGAAGGTGATAAGCCTGCCGCGACAGACACTGTTAAAGTGCATTACAAAGGTACTTTCTTAAATGGTGATACTTTTGACAGCTCTTATGACCGTGGTGAGCCTGCTGTGTTCCCACTGAATCGTGTTATTCGAGGCTGGACAGAAGGTGTTCAACTAATGTCAGTTGGCTCTAAATATAAATTTACTATTCCTGCTGACTTAGCTTATGGTCCTAATGGTAACCCGCCACGTATTCCTGGTAATTCAGTATTAGAATTTGAAATCGAATTATTAGAAATACAACAAGCAGAGCCAGCGCAACAAGTAGGCGAAGCACCTGCGGGAGAATAGATTTTAGAGTACTGGGTATCATTACGCTTGAGTTATAGACTCAGTGATAAGTTTGTTACAACCCGTGTAAACTACAATAGGCTATAAACGCAATAAAAAGCCATCGATCATCAATGATTGATGGCTTTTTTACCTCTGCTGTTTGGTGATTTCCCAGTGCCATGCGGGGTCAAGTCCGTGTATACTCTTTTTATTTGCTATAACGCCACTTTATATTTATGAGCACACTTCTTATTATTGGTTACGTTTGGCCAGAGCCAAATTCTTCTGCTGCAGGTAGCCGTATGTTGCAATTAATTGATTTTTTTCAGCAGCAGGGTTATCAAATAGTATTTGCCAGCCCAGCCCAACGTACAGAGCACATGGTGGATTTAGCTGCGCTAAATGTCGACAGTATTGATATTAAGTTAAATTGCGACAGTTTTGATCACTTTATCCATGCACTTGCACCCGATGTAGTGATATTTGACCGTTTTATGATGGAAGAGCAATTTGGCTGGCGTGTTATTGAGCAGTGTCCACAAGCGTTAAGAATTTTAGATACCGAAGATCTCTTCTGCTTACGCCATGCCAGACATGACGCACATAAAGTAAATAATGCGGTGTTAGTAAAGGAGCAGGCTAAGCTAAAGCCAGTATTAGGGCAGGAAATCGCTGATTTACCTCTCTCAGCACCATTAATATCAGCCCTGTTAACATCAGACTTGGCAAAACGTGAGGTGGCTGCTATTTTTCGTAGTGATATCAGCTTAATGATCTCACCAATAGAAATTGAGTTATTAATAACCTTGTTTAAGGTAGATAAATCCCTATTGCATTACGTGCCTTTTATTTTTAAGCAACAGTACTTTCAGCAAAAAAACCCGGGGTATGAGCAACGAAACGCATTTTTGTCTATTGGTAACTTTCGTCATCCCCCTAATTGGGATTCAGTACTATGGTTAAAGCAGCACATTTGGCCGCTAATTCGCAAACAACTTCCCAAGGCAGAAATTCATATTTGTGGCGCTTACCCGCCTCCTAAAGCAACTGACTTACACGACGAAAAAACAGGCTTTTTAGTGAAAGGCTGGGTTGATGATGCCATGCAAACAATGCAGCAGGCTAAAGTTTGTTTAGCTCCTTTACGTTTTGGCGCCGGTATTAAAGGTAAGTTAGCAGAGGCTATGTTGTGCGCTACACCGTCAGTGACCACCGATATTGGCATTGAAGGCATGGAAACTAAGTTACCTTGGGCTGGAGCGGTTGCTAACGACGCTAACAGTATTGCTGATGCTGCGGTGCAGCTTTACCAACAGCAAGATACTTGGCAATACGCGAGTGATTTAGGCAAAAAAAATGCGGCATTGCTGTTTTCACCAGCGCAGCACTTAAGCAGGTTTTCCAACCGGTTAAGCCAATTATTACAAAGTTTAACGCAGCATCGACAGCGTAATTTTGTGGGTAGTATGCTTAATCACCACCACCACAAAAGCACTAAATATATGTCGCAATGGATCGCAGAAAAAAACAAACCCTCATAGCAGCGTAGAATATTACAAAGAGGCTGCTAATACCTGGGTTAATCGCTGTGCGGCTTGTAGGACTCTTTGCGCCATTACAGGTTGGTATTGCGCAAGATAACCTGGCGGTAAGGTTAATTTGCCTTGAGGCGTTTGACAGCTACCTTGATGATCGTTAATACAATAGCCAAAATCTGGCTGTGTTGCTATTTGAAAAGACTCATTGGCCCATTGCCAAACCTGCTCTTGTTGCCAGTTTTTCGGGTATTCTTGCTGGCGTTCAGCCACTAACCATTTATTTCGTATTAAAGTGAGCCATTTTTCTTTACTGTGCTTTCCTTTATCAAAAATACAATTGTCCCAGTAGCTATGTAAGTTTTTACATTGGTTTTGCGCATGAGAAAAAGTTACTTTATTGCCACCTAAATCATCTTTAAAGCTCACATGTAAAGGTTGATGTATATCACCTAACCAGTGCCCAAGAAACATTAATGCTTGTGCTTTTTGCCATGTGTTATGGGTTGCGCTAGCGAGAGATTCTTGATGTTTTAATATGGCTTGTGCTAAGCAATTTCTTTGGCAATCATGCGCGCTAACTTTGCTGTGTGATCGGGGTACGTTCATGTAATGCCAAGCGCTGTAAGGTTTAAACTGCTTTAAGCGCTTTATGGCATCAGCCCAAGTACAGGCATTAGCAAAGGTGATTGCTTGGCCTTTTTGTTGGTAGTTATATTGGTTGATTAAGCGTCGATGTTGCTTAGGAATAGTATCAAGCAATGTGCTTACTTTACTTTGTTGCTTGGGGCTAAGCTGTTCAAAGGCTATTTGACAAACGAGTTGATGACCAAGCTTTCCCATAGCAAAGCTTGGCTTATTGACTAAAAAAATGCAGCTAAGTGCAAAAATAACAATAAAATTTTTCATTATTAACGCGCTATTAGTCCACAAAAATTTGCATTTCATTACCTATTTTTTTACGCATCTCCATGAGTTTAATTGCTGTAGCATGTTGCTTTTTGTCTGCGGCTGTTTCGGGGATCCATTTGGGAACATTTTCTGGTTGGCCATCTTGGTCCATCGCAACCATAATTACAATACAGTGCGTTGTTAAGCGACGGCTTAATGATTTTGGATCGCAAGCGTTAACTTCTATGGCTATATGTATTGAAGAGTTTCCTGTGTAAATAACTTTTGCATCGACCTCAACTAAATTACCCACATGAATAGGGCTAACAAAACGTATGCCACCTGCATAGGCAGTGACGCAATACAAACCGCTCCAGCCAGCTGCACAAGCATAGGCTGCTAAATCAATCCATTTCATTACTGCGCCACCATGGACTTTGCCGCCAAAGTTAACATCTTGTGGCTCGGCTAAAAATCGTAGTGTTATATTACGTTGAGGTTTATTCATTATATTTTCTCAAAAATTCATCGTTAAAGTTGTCGTTAAGGGTGACTATATTCTATAAGGCTGCTAGATAAGTGAATATTTATACCAAACATTATTTTTAAGGTGTGGCTGGTAAAATATTGTTTAAAGGTATCATTGATTAGAGCATGACGTTAAGGGCTTGTTGTTGCACCTGTATGTATTATAAACGTTAAGCAATAAAAAAGCCTTTCTCAATGAGAAAGGCTTGAAATGCTCGCTTTATGGTCTTGTTAATCAAGATTCTTATTAATTGTTTTAGAAGTATTATTATTATTATTCAATGCTTCTTTTGCTGCGCAGCTATTTTATATCAAAGCAATTTCACCACTGCAACAACTTTAATAGAGTATAAACTCGACGATTTTTTTCGTACAAGCCCTTATTTGACCTGATTTTTGAGCTAAGTAACTGATTGTTACATTAAATATGTGAAATAAACAAAAAATAACAAAATAAAATAAATAGAAATGTTTTTTCGCCTGGTCGATAATAAGCGCTAATTCAAAGGAATTGATTTAGCGCATAGATTCAAAATACAGCGAGTGCTAGAATGCTACTATAAATTGCTTCCTATTCTATTGAGTAAGAATATAGCAAATTAACAAATGGATAAATTAGAGGGTTTTTTGGTGACAGAATTAAAAAATGATACTTATTTACGTGCGCTTTTAAAACAGCCAGTGGATTACACGCCAGTTTGGATGATGAGACAAGCTGGGCGTTATTTGCCGGAATATAAGGAAGTACGCAAAAATGCGGGCGATTTTATGTCGGTTTGTCGTGATGCTGACCTAGCGTGTGAAGTAACTATTCAACCGCTACGTCGTTTTCCACTTGATGCCGCTATTTTATTCAGTGATATTCTTACAATCCCTGACGCCATGGGGTTAGGCTTATATTTTGAAACAGGCGAGGGACCCAAATTTGAACGGCCTATCACCTGCAAAGCAGACATAGACAAAATTGGTATTCCTGATCCTGAAGTCGAACTACAATATGTAATGAACGCTGTACGTACTATCAAAAAAGAATTGAATGGTAGTGTGCCACTTATTGGCTTTTCGGGCAGCCCATGGACACTGGCAACCTATATGATTGAAGGTGGCAGCTCTAAAGGTTTTACTAAAATTAAAAAAATGATGTTTGCAGAGCCTCAAGCGCTGCACTTATTACTTGATAAGTTGGCTGAGTCAGTTATTTCATATTTGAATGCGCAAATTGCTGCCGGTGCACAATCTGTCATGGTGTTTGATACGTGGGGCGGCGTACTCTCAGCACGAGACTATAAAGAGTTTTCTTTACAGTATATGCATAAAATTGTAGACGGCTTAACAAGACACAATGATGGCCGCCAAGTGCCGGTAACTTTGTTTACAAAAAATGGCGGTATGTGGCTTGAAGACATTGTAGCAACAGGTTGTGATGCAATAGGGCTTGATTGGACGCTTGATATCGAGCACGCTAAAGCACGTGTAGGGGATAAGGTAGCTTTACAAGGAAATATGGACCCTTCTATGTTATATGCACCCTTACCGCGCATTGAACAAGAAGTGGAGAAAATACTCGCAGGTTTTGGTAAGGATGGTACCGGGCATGTATTTAACCTAGGGCATGGTATTCACCCCGATGTGAACCCTGAGCATGCAGGACACTTTATTGAGTCGGTGCACCGGTTAAGTAAGCCATACCATTTGTAAAAAAGTAGAAAACTAAGTGCTAGACTCTAGAGGCTAGCACTTAGTGCTACTTAATCTTCATCTAGATCATAAGCACTGAAATCAGTAATGCCTTTTTCTTCTAAAATACGACGAACACTAGCTGGTAGTTTTTCATTATTATCTTTCGCGAGATCTTCGTCATCAGGTAAGGGTTGGCCAGTAAAAGCATGCAAAAATGCTTCGCACAACAACTCACTATTAGTCGCATGACGTAAGTTGTTTACTTGGCGTCTAGTGCGTTCATCGGTTAATACCTTTAAAACACGCAAAGGAATTGAGACTGTAATTTTTTTAACTTGCTCACTCTTTTTACCATGTTCGGCGTAGGGATTAATATATTCGTCATTCCACTGAGCCATGTAAATTCCTCTGTTACTATTAATATCGGCGGTTAATTAGGGTGTTAATATTGGTGCTGTAAATGTATTTACAGGGTATTATTTCATCAAGGCTTGATTAAAATAAAAAGTATAGATTATTTTATTATTAATAATGCAATTCTACTGGCTGTAGAAATTCAGTCAAGTAGAAGTTTAGATGTCTAAAAAATCTTGACCTAAATAACCAAAACCTTTAGAGTTATAGACGTCCAAACATCCAAACGGATGGATCAAAAGAATAAAGCTGTTAGTTAACAAGAATAGGGAAAAAAGATGTCGAAAATGAAAACGAATAATATTACTTCATCGGCAGTGCAGGCAGGTATTAATATCGACCAACACTACGGGGCGGTTGTTGCTCCTATTCACTTATCAAGCACTTATTCTATGAAGGGCTTTAATGAAAAACGACAATTTGACTACTCTCGAACGGGCAATCCAACCCGAGAAATATTTGCACAAACCATTGCTGATTTAGAGCAAGGCAAAGTAGGTATAGCAACTAACACAGGGATGTCATCGGTGTTGTTACTATGCCAGCTATTATCCGCTGATGATTTAGTGGTTATTCCACATGATTGTTACGGTGGTAGTTTTCGGTTGTTTACTCACCTAGCTAAACGCGGTCAGTTTAACTTAATTGTTGTTGACCAAAATGATCAACAAGCATTAGCTCAAGCATTAGCACAAAAACCTAAGTTAGTTTTACTAGAAAGCCCAAGCAACCCCTTATTACGCTTAGTTGATATTGAAAAAATTGCTCAAGCTAGTCATGAAGTGGGTGCTTTAGTCGCTGTCGATAACACTTTTTTATCACCGGCCTTACAGCAACCCTTAACTTTAGGAGCTGATATTGTTTTTCACTCAACGACTAAATATATTAACGGACATAGTGATGTTGTTGGTGGTGTGCTAGTCACTAAAGCGCAAGCGTTAGGAGAAGAGTTAGCTTGGTGGGCCAACTGTATTGGTGTTACGGGTAGTGCTTTTGATAGTTTCTTGGCTTTACGAGGCTTAAAAACATTACCAATTCGTATCAAGCAACACCAAGAAAACGCACAGCAAGTTGCCGTCTTTCTTAAAGAGCACCCCGCAATTGACACTGTTTATTACCCTGGTTTTGAAGACCATCCTGGTTATGATATCGCGAAAAAACAGCAATCAGGCTTTGGTGCTATGTTAAGTTTTGATGTAAAAGGCGGCGTTGAAGCGGTGAAAAAATTATTCGACAATATTGCGTTGTTTACGTTGGCACAATCATTAGGTGGTGTAGAAAGTTTAATTTGTCACCCAGCCACCATGACCCATGCAGGTATGGGGGAGCCGGCCAGACTTGAAGCAGGGATCACCGACTCATTAGTTAGACTTTCAGTGGGCATTGAAGATATTAATGACATTTTGGCTGACTTAGCACACGGGTTAACACAAAGCCAAATGGATTAATGGCACTTGCATTATTCTAGTAATTACCCATGATACTTGCACCTTCGCAACCACAGCCACTATTTGATAGAAAAAACAATGACAGAATTACAAATACCTGAAAATAAACTCGAAAAGCACGCTGTTAATGTACATAAATTTGGTGGTAGCTCGTTGGCGAATGCAGCATGCATTGAACGGGTTGTTGAGGTTATTCGGCAAAACTGTCAGTTAAATGATATTATTGTTGTGTCTGCGAATGGTAAAACAACCGATAGCTTATTTGCACTACTGGCTTTAACAGATAAAAGTGCTATAACAGATGCATTAGCTGCATTACAAGCGCAACAAACATCATTGATCAACCATGTTTTAAATGAGAAAAGTGCACAACAACTAACCCAGCTGCTATCAGTAGATATCGCACAGCTAACGCAGTGGTTATCAAGCGGTACCATTCAATACAGAAATGACATTCTCGCTTATGGCGAGTTGTGGTCTGCACGTTTATTGTCAGCAGTGCTCAATGAAAAAATTTGCCCAAGTAACTCAGTCGATGCGCGAGATTTTCTCGTTATTGATAACGAGCAAAGCTGCACAGTTGATCATGCATTAAGTAGTGTACAGCTGAAAAAACGGCTGCAATTTGGCAAGCTCGCCGTAGTTACTGGCTATATTAGCCAAGATAGTCGCGGCAAAACCTGTACTTTAGGTCGTAATGGGAGTGATTACTCAGCCACCATTCTCGCTGCTTTGGTAGGCGCTTTACATGTAACCCTATGGACAGACGTTGACGGTATTTATAGTGCCGACCCCCGCATTGTGCCTAATGCTAGAAAGTTGCATCGTTTACCTAGTGGTGTTGCCAAAGAATTAGGCCGTTTGGGGAATCCTGTGTTGCATGCAAAAACCCTAACACCTCTGGTGAACGAAAGTTTATCTCACCACTGCCATTTACATGTTGCCAGTAGTTTTGACGCGCAAGTATTAGGCACTGAAATTGGAAGGTTTGGCCATATTGCCAAGCAAGAGTTGTCAGTAACTTACTTAAACGATTTAATTTTAGCGCAATCAAACAGTTTTGTTAGTGATTTAGCAGACGATTTAGGTGGGCGCTTAGGCAGTAATCTCTTTAATAAGGTTTTACTCGACTTTTCTCCTATTTGCGCAGACGCTGTCCATGGTGTTGTTATTGACCAAAGCCAGCAAAAAGCCCTGAGCCAATGGTTAGCAAGCCACAGCATTGAAGTGAGCTTTAAGCCAGTGGCAATTATCGCCACTGTTGGCCATAAAGTGGCCCAGCGCGGTGACATTAAAGCTCGGTTTAAGCGCTCGTTAAAAAATGCTCAGCCTTTACATTTAGTTGCGGGTGAAAATAACCACAGTATTATTGCTATTTTATCTCAGCCGTGTAGTACAGAACTATTAAATCGTGTGCACCACGACATGGTAAAAGACTCACGCCATATTGGGTTAGTTGTTGCCGGCTTAGGTAATATTGGCGAGCGCTTTATTGAATTACTCCCAACACAGCTAAACCGAATTTATGCGCTAGAAAATATTCACCTTGTTGGTTTACTATCGTCAAAGAAGGCATTAATTAATAATGATGGTATTGAAGTAAGTCAGGCATTGTCATTGTTTAATGAATTAGCAAAACCCTATGACCACGAGCAGTTATTATCATGGTTAAGTAATCACCCTTACGACGAATTGGTTGTAGTGGATATTACACCCAGTGAACAGTTTAGCTTGCTCTACCAAGACTTTTTTGCCTTGGGTATTCATGTAATTGGTGCGAACAAATGGGCCGCTTCAGCAGACAGCACGCACTATAATAAGTTAGTAAAAATAGCCGATGAAAATAACAGCGTATGGTTAGGCAATACTACAGTAGGTGCAGGGTTACCGATTAATTATGCTATTCAAGATTTAAAAAATAGTGGTGATAAAATTACCGGTATCGCAGGTATTTTTTCTGGTACCTTATCTTGGTTATTTGAAACTTATGATGGTTCAACCGCCTTTTCTACCTTGCTATTAGCAGCACAGGAACAAGGCATAACAGAGCCAGACCCACGCGAAGATTTGTCAGGGCGTGATGTTCAAAGAAAACTATTAATTTTAGCCCGTATGGCGGGTTTTGAATTATCACTTGAAGACATTGATTGCACTAACTTAGTGCCAGAAGCATTACAAAGCCTCAGTATAGCGGCGTTTTTAGCCAGAGCTAATGAACTAGATGACTTTTTCGCTACAGCGTTAAATGAGGCGAAAAAGCAAGCGAATTGCATTCGTTATGTAGCTCGTTTAAGTGTTAACGAGTCAGGCAGTATTCAAGCTAAGGTAAGCTTGGAAGTATTACCGCAAAATGATGCTTTTGCTGGTTTAACTCCTTGCGACAATATTTTTCAGATTACCAGTCAGTGGTATCAAGAAAACCCGTTAATTATACGGGGGCCAGGCGCAGGGCGAGATGTGACTGCCGGTGGACTCCATTCAGATTTAGTTAATATTTGTCAGCAATTAGCGCATAAACAAAAACAAGTTAACATTAAGGGGATAAACTAACTTGTTTACTCATTAGGCCAGTAGATTGACGCAATGGCATCTTGCCTACTGCGTTGATACATAACACTGAAAAGGCCTAGTTTCTCTCAGTGACTGAGTTGAATTATGGCAAACCTTGCATTATATATTAATTATATCCCCCTAAAAACAAGCGAAAAACAACCATAGATTACATATAAAATACCCTTTAGCATTCAGGGTATTTACTTTTGAATTTGTTGCTTAGTTGCGTTTTTTCTAGCATTATTGTCTTTCACCTCTTGCTTATATAAATAACTTAATACATGACTACAAGTGCTCAACACCAAACACACTACACCCGCCAGGCCCATATTCTAATTGAAAAAATTTATGGCCGCAGCGTGTTAAAGGACTCTGTGCTTGAACGTGCTATTAATTATTTTGAGCATCACGAATTTATTACGACCGATGCGACCGTAAATGCTGACAGCCAAATCTTACATAAACTCGAGCAAACAGAGCGCCATAGCCATTTACAATCTATATGTGATGCTATAATTGAATTAACGGAAGGGAGTAGTTTTGAAGAAAGCAATAAAAAGTCTGCCCAGCTACTTGGCACTATTCAATTAATTAGTCCAACTGAAGGCAACAAGGTAACGGTTAGCAATGAAAAAAGTAAAGGGCTGTATAAGGCGATTTTATGTTTACGTTTACTTGACCGACTGCTGTTAGATAATAAGTTGAATGATCCGTATATTCAGAAGGTATTGGCAGAGTTTGAAGGAAAGTCTTTTGCAGAGCTGAATATAGCAGAACAAGCTCGCTTTACAGAGCTTGTTAAAGTACCACTGATTATGGCTGCTTTACTACAAGATATAGGTCACCACCATGCAAAGGCGCAAGCGATTCTCTGTGGTGCAGATGGTACTGAAGACCCTAACCGTACTTTAGAGGCGCATCAAAGAAAGCAATTACTGCAGATTAATCATAATCAAACCCTTGGCTATATATCAAACGGCATTGGCATGCGGCATTATTCAGGAAACAGCAAAGGTGATCGCGATGACTTTGTACTTGAAGAGCAGCTTAAACACCAGTTTATAAAAAAGTTAATTAAAACCAGTTTTAAAGCTGGGCAAGGCTTAGGTAATTTATTAAAAGTGCCTCAAATTTATGTGTCTATTATTTTTTCAACCAAAGCGAATTATAACTATAAAGTGTTACCTAAAGTGTTTCAGGTTTTAGACAAAAATGCAGAGTTGGGGGTTTGCTCTCAAAGAGTGGTCGATGCGCTGTATCAAATTACCGGTATGTTTCCTCAAGGGTATGGTGTTATTCACATGCCAGTAGATGAAATGGGGCAACTAGGTGACTGTTATGAGTATGCCATTGTTAATAGGCTCTACCCAGCCAACCCCGAAGAGCCTTTATGTCGTAATGCGACCAGAAAGCTTACCTTCATTGGTTATGGCCACAATGTTACCGTAAAAAAAGTGAATAATTTGTACTTCCCACAAATGGCCAAAAAAATTGCTAGCTTAAGTAAAGAGCGCTTGAATGAAATTCTTGAGTTACTGTCGTCAAACTACCAAGAGCGACAACAGCTCGACTTGTTACCACGGTGTTGGCACGCCAATGAATATTTTTCTGTTAAAAACAACCAAAAACTGTGGAATAAAGAAGATAAGTAAGCCGCAAACGAAAATCGCTTGCGGCTTAGCAATATTAAAGACAATATCGCTGGATCATTGACAGTAACAACTTATCAGTTTTTTCTATTTCGCTGTGTGCCAAAAATTCATTCGGTTGGTGGGCTTGGTTTATTGAACCAGGGCCTAAAACAATAGTTTGACAGCCCAGCTGTTGAATATAGGGTGCTTCGGTAGCATAGTTTACTGCGCAGCATGAATGACCGCTGATTTCTTCAGCAATAGACACAATACAGCTATCACTTGTTGTGTCTTTATCTTGTTCAAAGCTAGGTGAGCTTGGATGTAGTTCTTCAAAGCTAATGCGCGCAGGGTATTTTTCAGCCAATGGCTTTAACGCTTCGCTGAGCCAATGTAATAATTCATCATCACTCATGCTAGGTAAAGAACGTAAATCAATATCTAACTCACAGTGCCCACAAATTCGGTTTGAATTATCACCGCCTTTAATGGCTCCCATGTTTAAGGTTGGTGAGGGGACGTCAAAGGCATTATTTTTATAATTCAGGTTAAATTTTTCTTTTAACTCAATTAATGCGCCAATAACTTCATACATAATTTCAATGGCATTCACCCCTAGGCTTGGTTTACTTGAATGCCCAGATTGACCTTGTACACTGATACGGTGTGACATATGACCTTTATGCATGATCACCGGGACTAAATTCGTGGGCTCGCCTACAATAGCAACATCAGGCTTTATTGCTTGGCTTTGGGCAAAAAAGCGAGCACCAGCCATAGTGGTTTCTTCATCTGCGGTAGCTAACACATATAAAGGTTTCTTTAATTTTTTCAGATCTAGCGTTTTACAGGCTTGTAAAATAAAAGCAAAAAAGCCTTTCATATCACAAGTACCTAAGCCATAAAACTTGTCATCTTTGTTAACAAGGCTCATCGGATCACTTAGCCAGCGGCTTTCGTCAAAAGGCACAGTATCGCTATGTCCTGCTAATAATAGACCACCTTCACCGCTGCCAAGCTTAGCTAATAAATTATATTTGTTACTTGTTTCAGGCACTTTTTGAATTTGGATGGTAAAGCCTAATTGCTCGAACCAGGTGGCAAGCAATTGAATAATATCAAGGTTACCTTGATCCCAACTTGGCTGAGTTGAACTAATTGATGCACTAGCAATCAATTGAGTTAAAGAGTCGGTAAAGTTAGGTAGTTGCGGCATAGAAAGCGTCCCTCACGATTAAATAATAATTGGCATAAAAAACCAAATAGTTATGCTTAATAGTTGCATAACTACCCAGTAACTGGTAAATTGCTTTTTTCTAGTGTAAATAACCTGCTGTAATAAGGCTAGCTCTTTAAAAAAAGCATAGTATTTCAAAAGGTACAGTACTTCAAAAGGTATAGTGTATACCATTCCGCATTAAAGAAGTGACCACTTAGAACGACATGGGCGAGATTAGGTAATTATTTTATTATCGCTTGGATGCTTTAGTTATAAGAGAATGGTTATTCTATTAAAAATCATATCGTTATTAATTATTTGAATAAAAAAGGTTTATGCAGTGTTAAAAATTCAAAATGTTGCTGTTATCGGCGCAAGTGGTTACGCAGGGGCAGAATTAGTTGGTTTATTATCTCAGCACGATCAAGTGTCAATACAACACTTAGTTGTCTCTGAAAACTCTGCTTCTTACGGAGCGCTTTTTAGTGAATTACATGGACGCTGGCAAGGGGTGTGTGATATCCCTTTGGCATCATTTTCACAACAGTGGTTTGAAGAGCATGTCCTTAATGCTAGCCAAGCATTAGATGCGGTATTTTTTGCTACTCCCCATGAGTTTAGTGCTGATTGGGCACAAAAATTTGTTGATGCTGGCATTAAGGTGTTTGATCTTTCAGGTGGCTTTAGATTAAAAAGTGCTGCAGATTACCCTAAATATTATGGTTTTGAACATGCCAACATTAGCGCCTTGGCGCAAGCAAAGTATGGTTTAGCAGAATGGCAGCACAGCGATATTGCAGCAGCAAACTTAGTGGCCGTGCCTGGCTGTTACCCAACCGCAAGTTTACTTTCTTTAAAGCCTATTACCAGTAATAACCTTCATGTTGATAATGCATTAATTGTGGTAAATGGCATTAGTGGCGTTACAGGCGCAGGCAGAAACGCAACACTAGCGACAAGCTTTAATGAAGTAAGCTTAAGACCTTATAATATTTTACAACACAGACACCAACCTGAAATATCGCAAGAAGCTAGCGCAGAGGTTATTTTTAACCCTCACTTAGCCCCTTATAAACGCGGTTTATTGGCAACGGTAACAATGCAGTTAAAAGCGGGCGTCACCGCTCAGCAAGTTGACTTAGCATTTGAGCAAGCCTACAGCAACCAACCACTAGTAAGGCTGGTTAAGGCGTGGCCACAAATTGATAATGTTGCTCACACACCGTTTGCAGATGTGCACTGGCAAGTTGATGAAGAAAAACAGGTTGTGGTAGTGAGTTGTGCCCTTGATAACTTGCTTAAAGGCGCTTCATCACAGGCATTGCAATGTTTTAATATTGCACTTGGCTTGCCAAGTGAATATAGTTTGCTTGGGCGTAATGGCTAGGCCATAATTGCTCGGTTACTAGGTGCTCGACTGTAACGGCTAAACGATAACTACCACCCACTGGGTGTTGACCCCAAACTAAAAAGTAAAGAGAAATTAAATGAGTAACCATAATCCTTTAGTGATAAAAATTGGCGGCGCTATTTTAGAAAAAGCCGATGCACTTAATGCCTTGTTAGTGGTCATTGCTGGTCTTAAAGCGGATGCTAAAGTGGTATTAGTCCATGGTGGTGGTTGTGTGGTCGACGAGATGTTAGCTCAAGCTGGCTTTACCACGCAAAAGAAACACGGTTTGCGGGTAACCCCCAAAGCACAAATTGATCTGATTGGCGGTGCTTTAGCAGGTACGGTAAATAAATCCATTGTTGGCAGTGCAAGCAGCATGAATTTACCAGCAGTAGGTCTATCTTTAGCTGATGGCGATATGATCGCTTGCACTAAGTCGCCGTTAGATTTAGGTGAAGTGGGTGTACCAGCACCTAAATCAAGCCAATTGCTTGATGTGTTATTAAACAACAATTTTTTACCGGTTATTTCTTCCATTGGTACTTTAGCCAATGGTGATTTAGTGAATGTAAATGCTGACGATGCCGCTGTGGCTATCTGTCAGTTACTTAACGCAGAGCTGTTATTATTAACTGATGTTAATGGCGTAAAGGGTAGCGATGGGGAGTATTTAACGTCGCTCAGCGGCAGTGAAGCAAAAACACTCATCGAACAAGGCGTTATTGCCGGCGGTATGACAGCTAAAGTGAATGCCGCTTTACAGGCTGCAAATCAGTTACGACGAAGTATTGCTGTGGCGAGTTGGCAATTACCTGAACAAATCCCTAGCCTATTAAGTGGCCAAGGTATGGGCACACAAATATTGCCCGACTAGGGTTTTTTAGTAAATATTATGCGCTAACACGCTCCAATTTTGTTACCCTTAGCAGTTACTCTGCTTTTAACCTTATGCTAAAAAAGCAGGCTTTAGCTTCATTGCATTGAGAAACCTATGTTACAACAAAACAACGCAGTAAAAATTTCTAATTTTTTAGCTGATGACCAGCTAAATAAAAATCAATTATTCGCTTTAATTGCGCTAGCCATCGACATTAAAAATAACCCAGCGAATTACAACCAAGCATTAGCGGGTAAATCAGTTGCGATGATTTTTGAAAAACCCTCATTAAGAACGCACGTTAGCTTTGATATGGGTATTAATAAACTCGGTGGCCATGCCCTTTATTTAGGTCAACAAAATGGTAAATTAGGTGAGCGCGAGCGGGTGAGTGATTATGCTAAAAACCTTTCATGCTTTGCTGATGCCATCGTTGCCCGTGTATTTAGCCATGATTCAATTCAAGGGTTAGCAAAGCATGCAACAGTGCCGGTGATCAATGCCCTATGTGATTTGTATCACCCCTGCCAGGCACTAGCTGATTTTGTTACCTTAACAGAGCTTTGTGCCCAAGGTGATCCAGCCAATTTACACAAGATCAAATTAGCGTATGTTGGCGATGGTAATAATGTGTCTAATTCTTTAATGCTTATGGCCGCGACATTAGGGGTTGATTTTACTTTAGTGACCCCTGTAGGCTATGAAGCACAAGCAGATATAATTGACAAAACACAAGCAATTGCTAAGCAGTCAAATGCGAAATTACATATAACGACTGATATAAATGCCATTGGCACGCAAGATATAATTTATACTGATACTTGGATTTCTATGGGTGATGAAGACGACAGTAAAAAAGCACAAGTGTTAGCCCACTTTGCCCCTTATCAAGTCAACCATGCCTTAATGCAAAGCAGCCAAGCGAATATCGTTATGCATTGCCAACCAGCACACCTAGAAGAAGAGATCACGACCGCGTTATTTGACAGCGAAATGTCGGTGGTTTTTCAGCAAGCTGAAAATAGAATGTGGGCACAAAATGCTGTTTTAGTCAGCTTATTTACCCATTAACCTTATTGAAAAAATAATTAACACACGATTTAACCAAATTTAGAGAAAAACACATGAGTATTCAAAAGAAAAAAATTAAAAAAGTGGTATTAGCGTATTCGGGTGGTTTAGACACCTCGGCAATTATTCCATGGTTAAAAGAAAACTATGATAACTGTGAAGTTGTTGCTTTTTGTGCTGACGTTGGCCAAGGCGAAGAAGAATTAGAAGGTATTAAAGAAAAAGCGATCGCCTCAGGAGCTTCAGAATGTTATGTAGCCGACCTAAAAGAAGAATATGTTAAAGACTATATTTATCCCATTCTTAAAACAGGTGCAGTATACGAAGGACAATATTTACTTGGCACGTCAATGGCACGCCCAATTATTGCTAAAGCACACATCGAAGTTGCGTTAAAAGTTGGTGCTGACGCTGTTTGTCACGGTTGTACGGGTAAAGGTAATGACCAAGTACGTTTTGAAGCTTGCTTTGCTGCATTAGCGCCAGAGCTAACCGTTATAGCACCATGGCGTGAGTGGGATATGGTATCACGTGAAGATCTACTTGATTATTTAGCCGAGCGTAACATTCCTTGTGCAGCATCACTGACTAAAATTTATAGCCGTGACGCTAACGCTTGGCATATTTCTCACGAAGGTGGTGAATTAGAAGACCCGTGGTGTGAGCCGTCGAAAGAAGTGTGGACCATGACTGTTGATCCGATGGATGCACCAGATGAACCAGGCAAGGTAACCTTAAGTTTTGATAAAGGTGAATTAGTAGCAGTAGACGGGAAAGACTTCTCGCCAAGTGGTGCTGGTGCTTATGAAGCCTTAGTTTACTTAAATGAGAAGGCCGCAGCACATGGTGTTGGCCGTATCGATATCGTTGAAAACCGTTTAGTGGGCATGAAATCGCGTGGTTGTTATGAAACACCAGGTGGCACAGTATTAATGGCGGCTTATAAAGGCTTAGAATCGTTAATTTTAGATAAAGAGTCACTTAAGTACCGTGAATCGGTAGGGCTTGAATTTTCTCATGTAATCTATGATGGACGTTGGTTCACGCCACTTGCCAAAGCACAGTTAGCCTCAGCGGCATCATTTGCTGAGCAAGTAACGGGTGATGTTGTGGTGAAAATGTATAAAGGGATGGCACAAGTAACGCAACGTCGTTCGCCTAATTCTTTATATTCTGAAGAGTTTGCAACCTTTGGTGCCGATGATGTTTACGACCAAAAACATGCAGAAGGTTTTATCCGCTTATTCAGTTTATCTAGCCGTATAACGGCACTTTCTCAAAAAAACTCTTCAAAAGATAAGGCAGAATAGTAATGGCATTATGGGGTGGACGTTTTAAAGAAAAAGCGAGCGTACAATTTAAAAAATTCAATGACTCGTTACCTGTTGATTACCGCATGGCAGTACAAGATATTGTAGGCTCAATTGCTTGGGCCCAGGCGATTCATGAAGTTGGTGTGTTAAATGACAATGAACTGGTTCGTTTAACCGCAGCACTGAACGAGTTAAAAGTGTCGGTTGAAGAGAACCCGAAACAAATACTATTGTCAGATGCTGAAGACATCCATAGTTGGGTTGAAATTCAGCTAATTGAAAAAACAGGTGATTTAGGCAAGAAACTCCATACCGGCCGCAGTCGTAATGACCAAGTCGCCACTGACCTAAAGCTTTGGTGTAAAGAAACTGGTGGCGAATTGTTATTCGCCCTGGTTAATTTGCAACAAGCCATGATGAACCTAGCTGAACGTGAAAAAGACACGGTACTGCCCGGCTACACCCACTTACAGCGGGCTCAACCAGTCACTTTTGGGCATTGGTGTTTAGCTTATGTAGAAATGTTTAACCGTGATATTGGCCGTTTAAAAGATGCACTTTACCGTTTAGACGTATCACCCTTAGGCTCAGGCGCATTGGCGGGTACTGCTTACCCGATTGATCGCAACGCTTTAGCCAGTCGTTTAGGCTTTAGAACGGCAACCATGAACAGCTTAGATGCGGTATCAGACCGAGATCACGTAATAGAATTGCTGTCCACTGCTAGTATTTCAATGGTGCATTTGTCACGCTTTGCTGAAGACTTAGTGTTTTACAATTCAGGGGAAGCAGGCTTTGTTGAAATGAGCGACTTAGTTAGCTCAGGCTCATCATTAATGCCGCAAAAGAAAAACCCTGATGCGTGTGAATTAATTCGCGGCAAAGCAGGACGTGTTTTTGGCTCGTTAACCGGCATGCTTACTACCATGAAAGCATTGGCACTTGCTTATAACAAAGATATGCAAGAAGACAAAGAAGGGCTCTTTGACGCGCTTGATACATGGCAAGAGTGTATGGAAATGGCAGTGTTAGTAGCAGACGGTTTAAAAGTTAATAGAAACCGTACACTCGCTGCGGCTCAGCAAGGCTACGCTAACGCAACGGAACTGGCTGATTATTTAGTTGGCAAAGACATTCCGTTCCGTGAAGCCCACCATATCGTGGGTGAAGTTGTCTTAGCCGCTATTGCACAGGGGTGTCCGTTAGAAGACTTAACTATTTCTCAACTGCAAGCATTTAGCACTAAAATTGAGCAAGATGTTTACCAGCATCTATCCATTGAATCAACACTGGACAAGCGAGAAGCATTAGGTGGCACTTCACGTTCACAAGTAGAAAAAGCATTAGCAACGGGCAATGAAGAAATCTTAAATGAACAAGTTGTCGGCGCACCAGGTAAGCAACAAATTAAAATAGCGCTTAAGCAGGTGAAACAACGCTTGAATGCCCAACGAGCTGCTGCGATGTCGGTTCGTAGAGCGCGTATGTCAGACGTAGACAAAATTCATCAATTAGTCAATGTACAAGCTGATAAAGGCGAAGTATTACCACGAACCCTTGATAACATTATTCACGATGTACAAAACTTTGTTGTTGCAGAGTTAGACGGTGTTGTTGTTGGTTGTGCATCACTTTATATTTATCAACCAGGTCTGGCAGAAATTCGCTCTGTTGTGGTGGATAAAGCAGCGCAGAGCCAAGGGCAGGGTGAAGCACTCGTCCAATACTTACTCGAGTTTGCTTATCAAATGGAGTTAAAGCAAATCATTGTATTAACTTATATTCCAAGCTACTTCACTAAATTAGGTTTTAGTGTGATTGACAAGCAGTCGTTAGCTGAAAATATTATTGAAGACAGTGAGCCAAATCCGCATAAAGATCCGGCAGATGAAGTTGCTATGGAATATATTCTTGGGCAAGGAAAATAGCAGCAAGTAATAAAAAGTTGGCCAATAAAAGCTGCCTGCGCAATAAACAGTAAGCCCCTACACTGAAAGAATAAATAGATGAATAATAGCGATCAAAATTACGTTAAATGGTTTAGAAACGCCGCACCCTATATTAATGCTCACCGCGGTAAAACAGTGGTATTAATGTTTGGAGGTGAAGCTGTTTTGCACCCCAATTTTGCCAATATTATTCATGATATTGCATTGTTAAGAAGTTTAGGTGTTAAACTGGTTATTGTGCACGGCGCACGGCCACAAATTGAAGAGCGTATGGCACAACGTAATATTGAGCGTATTATTGAAAAAAATATTCGCGTTACCGATGCCAACACACTTAGCGCCGTGAAAGATGCAACAGGCTCTTTACGTTTGCACATCGAAGGCTTATTAACAACAGGTCTTGCTAACTCACCCATGCATGGCTCACAAATTAGAGTAAGCACAGGTAACTTTGTTATTGCCAAACCCATGGGCGTACGTGATGGCGTTGATTACAAATATACCGGCACAGTACGAAGAATAGACGCTGAAGGCATACATATGCAGCTAAATTATGGCTCTATAGTGTTGTTATCCCCTATTGGTTACTCCCCAACAGGTGAAGTGTTTAACCTAGCATTAGAAGATGTAGCAGCCCAAACGGCAATTAACTTAAATGCAGACAAGTTAATCACTCTAACTAAAGATGAAGGCTTACTGGACGAGTCAGGGAAGCTCATTAAAAGCTGTAGTGTACGCCGAGTAAAAACTTTATTAGATGACAAAGACTGCCATGTGCGCCAACTATTATTACGCGCGATTATCCAAAGCGGTGAGAATGGCGTAGAGCGCTGTCATTGCGTGAACTATCAAAGTGATACAGCCTTACTTCAAGAGCTATTTACACGGGATGGCGCCGGAACACTTATTGCTAAAGATCACAAAGAGCAAGTGTCGGTAGCGACTATTGACGATGTCGCCGGTATTTTAGAACTACTCGCCCCCCTTGAGGCAGAAGGAATTTTAGTTAAACGCTCACGAGAGTTGCTTGAAGTTGAAATAAATCAATTTATAGTGCTTAAAAAAGAAGAGATGATCATCGCTTGTGCTGCACTTTACCCTTATTCTGATGCAAAAACAGGCGAAATTGCCTGTGTTGCCATTCACCCTGATTATCGCAAAGGCAACCGTGGTGGTCGGTTAATGGCGGCGTTAGAAGAAGAAGCTAAACGATTACAGTTATCGTCAATCTTTGTGTTAACAACAGTGAGTGGGCATTGGTTTCAAGAACAAGGTTTTATTGAGCAGCCAATGAATAAGCTCCCCGAAAGCAAACAGAAATTGTATAACTTTCAGCGTAAATCTAAAATATTTATGAAAGAGATATAAGCCCACCTTTTGTCGGTTGAAAAATATCAGGCTATATACCTTGTTGTATTCGCGCTACAATAAGGTTTTACCGAGCCCGATCTTTATAAGAGTTAACCAATGACATCTTCATCAAACCTTTCAGAATTAATCACTTCGTTAGAACAAGAAATAGTATCCCTTACCGAGCAAATAGCGACGTTAAAAAAAGCGCCGCAAAGCTTTAACGAACAAGTTATTTTTAAATATATTGATACGGGCAGCACCGGAAAAACTAAAGATTATGTGAGATCTTTAGGGGTAAAATCTGAACGTGGCTCATTATTTTCATCAGGTGATGTGACTAAATTAATAAAAACAGGCGCGGAAGATATTTCACCTGACTTGCTCGCAATTGCACGTTCATTAGTTAAATCGAAGAACCAGGGTAAACGTAAATAGCCTAAATTGCTTAATCACCATATTAGCTGAACGTGACTCCCTTCTTCTAAAGATTAGTTACAGCACTTGTTTTTATACGCACGGTTTAAGGCGTGATCAATACCACACCTTAACCCTGATACCATTGCAAGACTTTAACACTACACCTTAATACTGTGCTTAAAACAATTCATCGACTGGTGTTTTAATGCTCTCGTTGTGTTGAAAAATATCAATACTATTGTCTTCGCTTACATACTCGGTGGGTGCTGTACCTACTTTAAAGTATTCAAATAAACTACTCTTATTGGTACTGGTTGTAAGCTTGCCGGTTTTTTTATCAATACGCACAGAAACAATACCAGTTGGGGGCTCAAATGGTTCATAGTCAATGTCAGTTAAGGCAACCTTCATAAAATCTATCCAAGCAGGTTGAGCTGACTTAGCCCCCGCTTCTGTTCCAGTTATTTGGTTTTTCCCTAAGTTTCTATTATAAACTGTTCTACCTAAGCTTCGACTCGGATCATCAAAGCCTATCCAAGAAGTGGTCACTAAACGGCGAGAAAAACCAGAAAACCAAGCATCTTTACCTTCGTTCGTTGTTCCTGTTTTACCTGCGATATCCTTACGTTTCAATACGCGACCGCGCCAACCGGTGCCTTGCCAAGGGTTTTCTGCAGACCAGTCAGCTCCCCATATGGCACTATTCAGTGCTTGGGTAATTAAAAAAGCATTTTGCGCTGAAATCGCTCGAGGTGCTGACAACGTTTGAGTGGTGGGCTCAGTATATGCTAATGCTGGGGAAGGCAAATCTGCACTGTCTAGCACAGTGGTGTCCTTGGCTATTACTTCAGCTGAACTCATCGCTGAGTTTTCTATTTTACATGGATCACAAGCTAAACGAGGATTGACTTGAAAAACAACCTCGCCTTCTGCTGTTTCAACACGTGCTACTAAATAGGGGTCAATTAAAAAGCCACCATTAGCGAAAGTCGCAAAACCAGTCGCAACTTCTAATGGGGTTAATGAAGCAGAGCCCAAAGCAAGTGATTCGTTTCTAGGCAGTTCATCAGGCGCAAAGCCAAAAGAAGAAAGGTGATTAATGGCGTGATCTAGGCCAATTCTTTTTAGCAACCTTACTGCAATCACGTTTTTTGATTGTGCCAAAGCTAATCGAACTCTTAATGGTCCAACATAGGTTTCGGGTGAGTTTTTAGGGCGCCAAACAACGCCAGTGCTTCTATCCCATTGATTAATAGGGGCATCGTTAATCAATGTCGCCAGTGTAATGCCTTGCTCTAATGCAGCGGAATAAATAAAAGGTTTAATGTTTGAACCCACTTGACGTTTAGCTTGGGTAACACGGTTAAATTGACTCTGTTTATAACTAAAGCCACCAACGGCGGCTTTTATTGCACCGTCGTCGGGTGATATTGAAACCATGGCGGCACTTGCAATAGGTAACTGACTAAGGCGGTATTTGTTAGTGGCCAACGGGCTTACCAGAATTACATCGCCATAAGTCATAATTTCAGCGGCAGTTGCAGGAGGAGGGCCTTGTTTTTCATCATTGATAAACGGACGAGCCCAAGCCATACCAGCCCAAGGGATAATCGCTTGTTGTTTATTGCGCAAGGTAATAGTGACCTCACGCTCGTCTACCTTAGTGACTACGGCAGGCACTAAGTTTTGATAATAATTTACCTGACTAAGCGCGGTTGAGATTTCTTCCTCCGTTAAAGGGGGTACTACATTTTGCTCAGCAGTATTTTCATTGTTTACTGAGTTTTCAGCTAGGTTAGGGCGAAGCGAAAACATAGCGCCACGATAGCCATGGCGCTGATCATAACCTAATAAATTGCGCGTAACAGCCTGGTGAGCGGCTTGTTGTAATTTATTAGTAATGGTGGTAAATACCTTAAACCCTCTTGTATAAGCTTGCTCTTTACCATAAAGCTCAATCATTTTTTGATGTGCCATTTCAGCTACATAGGGGGCGTTAAGTTCTATTTCAGCGCCGTGTCGTTTACCCGTAATGGGCGCATTTTTTGCCTGTTGGTACTCTTCATCAGTGATATAACCGCTTACAAGCATACGGTACAGTACTGTAGTACGACGGCTTTTAGCGCGGTCTGGTCGGCTAATAGGGTTATAGGTAGAGGGCGCTTTAGGTAAACCGGCCAATACCGCTATTTGCGCTAAATTCAGCTGGTTTAGCGCTTTACCATAATATACTTGTGCAGCTGCCCCAAAACCGAAAGAGCGATGCCCTAACGGAATCTTGTTAATATATAACGCCAATATTTCATTTTTAGTGAGTAAGCTTTCAATATGAAAAGATAAGAATATTTCCCGAATTTTACGGATATAAGTGACTTCTCTCGTTAAAAAAAAGTTACGTGCAACTTGCATTGTAATCGTGCTAGCGCCGCCTTTATCGTTACCGGTAAGCCTACCTAGTATGGCACGCCCCATGCCAATCGGATCAACACCAAAATGAAAATAAAATCTATCGTCTTCTGTTGCTAACAACGCATCAATTAATTGTTGTGGAATTTCATCAAAAGTTAACGGTATACGTTTTTTTTCACCAAATTGTGAAATTAAAAAACCATCTTGACTATAAATTTGCATGGGTGTTTGCCATTGAACATCTTTTAAAGAGTCAATATTAGGTAGCTCACTGCGCAAATTGAAATACAATATACAAACACCAAAAATAGCGATAAATATTAAAATCAACGTTGATTTTATGACTTTTTTGACTGAAAACACGGTAATCACTCTTTTTATTGGGGAAATATTTAGATAATGCTAGTATATCTTGTAAAAGCATGTAATAAATGTATTTATATGGAATCATATCTAAAATAATTAAAATAACATAATTTAGTGAGTCGTTATGCTAGACAATTTATGGAAAAAGAAAACGTCTATGATAGTAGGGATCGATATTGGGTCTCATGCTGTTAAAGCGGTTTTACTTAGCCAAAATAGTGAAGGCTATGTATTAGAAAACTTTGCTATTGAACCTATGGTAAGGGGGGCAGTTGTTGACCGTGAAATTCAAGATATTGAAGTTGTTGGTAAAGTTATTGCCAAAATACGTAAAAAAATACCATCTCAAGCAACGGACGCAGCGGCAGCGGTTTCAGGGCAAACCGTAATCACCAAAATAATCTATATGGATGTGTCCCTCAATGAAGAAGAGCTTGCTAGTCAAATTGAAATTGAAGCAGACAGCTTAATTCCTTATCCGTTAGATGAAGTAAGCCTAGACTTTGAAAGTTTAGATGTAAATGAGTCTGATCCGAGTAAAGTCAATGTCCTCCTAAGTGCAGCGCGTACAGAGTCTATTGAAGCTCGAGTTGCTGCGTTAGAGAGTGGCGGTTTCACCACCAAAGTGATTGATGTTGAATCCTATGCGGTAAGTCGTACTCATGATTTATGCTTATCACAATTACCCGATGACGCTAAAGATAAAATAGTCGCTATTGTTGATATTGGCGCTACCATGACACTTTTTTCAGTGACAAAAGCGGGTAAACACCTTTATAGCCGTGACCAAATGTTTGGCGGAGAGCAGTACACCCGCTCCATAGTTTCGTATTACAACAAATCCTTTGAAGATGCGGAAGCAGCTAAAGTCACTAATGATTTACCGCCTAATTACACTTTTGAAGTGTTAGCCCCGTTTCACACCATATTAATGCAACAAATACGCCGAGCTATTCAAATGTTTCTCACCTCAAGTGGTTTATCTCAAGTAGATTACCTACTGGTGTCTGGGGGAACAGCCGCTATTCAAGATCTTGAAAACCTGTTAACTGAAGAGTTAGGGGTACATACTGTGGTGGCAAATCCTTTTAATAACATGACAATAGCAGAAACTATTAATAAAGAAGAACTTGATAAGGTTGCCTCACAGTTAACCGTGGCGACAGGATTAGCGTTAAGGAGTTTTACGCCATGGCACATATAAACCTCCTTCCTTGGCGAGAGGAAGTTCTCAAAGCAAAACAAAAAGCTTATTTTAGCACGCTAATTGCTGTTGGATTGTTTTCATTTTTATTAATTTTTATAATCAATCTATATTTTCAAGCGCGCGTTGATGGTCAGGTATCACGTAATCTTTTTTTAAAAAATGAAATTCAACAACTTGATATACAAATAGCAGAAATTAAAACACTAAACGAAAAAAAAGCGAACTTGCAAAAACGCATTGATGTCGTTGAAGAATTACAGCGTAGTCGTAATGTTGGTACGCAAATACTCGATGAAATAGCAAAAATAATTCCAAATGGTATTTACATCACCCAATTACACAAACAAGGTAATAACATAGAAATTATAGGTAAAAGTGAATCGAATAATCATTTAGCGAATATGATTAGAGCGATTGAATTATCTGACTTATTCACCGATGCTACACCAGAATCAATCACCTCAGACGACGACTCATTAAAGTTACTTAGCAGCTTTAAAATGAGAGTGAGAGTTCAACACTTGCCTACCAGCAACAACCTGGCCATTAATATGACAGGAGGTGGCAAATGAAGTTTGATAAAGCACAGTTTGAAGACCTTGACCTAGAAAATATTGGTCAATGGCCTGCCGCGCCAAAACTCTTATTGGTTGTATTTTTAGCTTGCATGGTGTTCTTTTTAGGTTACATTGGTTTAGTTAAAAATAAAATAGAACAGCTTGACCGTGTTACCGCAGAAGAGGCTACCTTAAAAGAGTCATATCAAGCCAAATACCATGTTGCAGCAAACCTAGAACTGTTTAGAGCCCAAATGATTGAGGCTGAAGAGGTTTTTGCCACGCAATTAAAAAGCCTACCTAATAGCTATGAAATTCCGGGCTTATTAGATGATATTACTTTTGTTGGTACCACCAGTGGTTTAGAGTTTGTAAAATTAGAATGGCAACCTGAAATCGTCAAAGAAATTTACATTGAGCTACCAATCGACATTGAAGTCAACGGCTCTTATCATTCTTTTGGCAGTTTTGTCAGTAAAATTGCGGGGTTACCGCGCATTGTCACCTTACATGATTTTAAAATTGATATTTTTGAAACCAATACCGATAGATTAAATTTAAAGCTGGAAGCTAAAACGTATCGCTACCAAGAGCAGGAGGCTAAACAATAATGAAAATAATAATCTTAATTACGTTAGTGATGCTGACCGGCTGCTTTGATGATACCAGCGATATTCGTGCGCACATGGAACAAGTAAAAGCGACAACAACAAGCCGAATAGACCCTATGCCAGAAGTACACCCGTTTAATCATTATGCTTACTCGGCTTTTGATTTAAGAAGCCCTTTCTCATTGCCTGAGCCTGAAGCAATTCAGCAAAAAATTCAACAAATGTCGGGTTGTTTAAGTCCTGATCCTCGTCGTCGTAAGCAACCGCTTGAAAAATTTGCGTTGGGCAGCCTTACTATGCGAGGCACTATGGGAGATGACGGCGTACTTTGGGCATTAATGGAAGCATCAGACTTTACTTTACATAGAGTATCGGTTGGTAATTATTTAGGCTTGTTTAATGGCCGTATTAAAGAAGTGAGTGCTAAAAGCGTGAAGTTAGTAGAATTAGCACCGGATGGTGCAGGTTGTTGGGTAGAGCGAGAAACCGTACTTAAAATTGCTCAACCTGTGTCAGGAAGGTAAGGAAATAATAATGCGATTGAATAAAATAAAAAGTTATAATAAAACCTTTGCGAAACTAGTTAATTTAATGAGAAGCGGACTGGCCGTTTTAACCTTGTTTATATTTGCTACTTTGTCATTAAATATTAGCGCAGAAGTGGTTAGCACTAGTCATTTAAAAGGTATTTCTTACAATACAATTCAAGATGATCAAATTGAATTAGTGTTCGAGTTTACTGACAAAATAGATGCTCTACCTGAAGTGCACTCTTCGATGAACCCAGCCTTTTTAACAATCAGCTTTGCTGCCGACACGTTTGACCCTAGCTTGCAAAACACAGTGGTTAACCATGCAGGGGTGACTGATATTTTTTTAGACAACTCGTCAGGCAACACGGAAGCAACAGTGAACCTAAAAAAGTTATCAGTCTTTGATGTTGCTTTAACAGACAATACTTTTTCTTTAACCCTTAGTTCTGGCCAGTCAGCGAGTGTGGTAGAAGCACTTAGCCCGGCAGGTGAGCAATTTATTAACCATATAGAATCACTTGATTTTCGTTTAGGTGAAGACAATGCGGCTGAAGTATTGGTTTACTTAAAAGACAGTGCCGTTGCTGTGGATGTAAATGATAAATTAGGCAAAGTCAATGTTGAGTTTCATAACACACAAATCATAGATGACTTATTATATAAGCTTGATGTCAGTGACTTTGGAACCATCGTCTCTAATATTGAAACTTTTAAAGATGGGCGTAATGCGCGGTTAGTGATTGATGTAGAGTCTCATTTCACTTTTTCACATAACCAGCAAGGTAACTTGTTTGTACTGTCTGTTAAAGAAAAAGCCAAAAAGGTGCCAGGTTACTTAGCGGGTACTGATGAATTTACCGGACGTTCAATTTCGCTTAATTTTCAAGATATTCCGGTACGAACCGTACTACAAATTATTGCAGACTATAACGAGTTTAACTTAATTACCAGTGACACTGTCGCCGGCAATATTACCTTACGTTTAGATGGTGTACCTTGGGACCAAGCGCTTGACATTATTTTAAAAGTCAAAGGGTTAGACAAACGCATGCAAGGTAATATCTTAATGGTAGCACCGAGCGATGAGTTAGCCGCAAGAGAAGCAAAAAACCTACAAGCGCAGCAGCAAGTAGAAGAATTAGCACCATTATACTCTGAGTATGTTCAAATTAATTATGCTAAAGCGGCCGAGTTTGCTGAATTAATTAAAAATGAAGACACGAGCATCTTGTCTGAGCGTGGGAGCGTTTCGGTTGATGAACGCACCAATACTTTACTTATTCGCGATACTGCCAAAAGTATTGAAGACATTAAACGTATGGTCAGTATTTTAGATGTAGCCGTGCGCCAAGTTGTTATTGAAGCGCGCATGGTAACCGTTAAAGATAATATTAATGAAGAGCTTGGCATTCGTTGGGGGGTGACTAATACCGACGGAGAGTTTGGCTCATCAGGCTCACTAGAAGGTTCATCTATTGGTAACAATATAGCGGCTAACCCAGGTGTAGGTAATGTCCCTTCAGTTAACGATAGATTAAATGTTAATTTACCGGTTGCAAACCCTGCTGGCGCGTTAGCGTTTCAAGTAGCACGTTTAGCTGACGGCACAATATTAGATCTTGAATTAAGTGCAATGGAGCAAGAAAGTAAAGGCGAAATCATTGCGAGTCCGCGTATTACTACCGCTAACCAAAAAGAAGCCTATATTGAGCAAGGTGTTGAAATACCGTACCAAGAAGCGGCCTCAAGTGGTGCTACTGCAACGCAATTTAAAAAGGCAGTGTTAAGCTTAACGGTAACCCCTCATATTACCCCTGATAATAAAATTATTTTAGATTTAGTGGTTACACAAGATACTATCTCAACAGTGCAAAGTGGCAGTGCACCAGCCATCGACACACAACGTATTGGCACCCAAGTGTTAGTAAATAACGGTGAAACTATTGTGCTTGGTGGTATTTATCAACAATCTATTATCAGTTCAGTTTCTAAAGTGCCGGTATTAGGCGATATTCCTTATTTTGGATGGTTATTTAGAAACACGAGTCAATTTAATGAGAAAAAAGAATTACTCATTTTTGTTACGCCACGCGTTGTTACCGAGCACTTTTAACAACACTTTACCGTGTTAATGTTAGTAAGTTAGCTTTTTTGTCTGACTTACTAACAATGTTGCTTGCAATCTTACCCCAACAATTGCGATAATTGCGCTCTTGAAATTACCGAGGGAGACCTCTATGACATCAAAAGCTCTATGGCTGTTGCTATAATGGTCTTTTGATATACCTGTAACAAACGAGTATTAAGTAAATCAAATGGCAGAAAAACGTAACATTTTCCTTATAGGCCCTATGGGTGCTGGCAAAAGCACAATAGGAAGAGAGCTTGCAGACAGGCTACATCTTGAATTTTTCGACTCTGATCAAGAGATTGAACGTCGTACTGGGGCAGATATTGCTTGGGTTTTTGATCTTGAAGGCGAAGAAGGTTTTCGTAAAAGAGAAGAAGATGTTATTGAAGACTTAAGCGAAAAACAAGGTATTGTTTTAGCTACAGGTGGTGGCTCAGTTATTAGCATGCAGGTACGTAATCGTTTGTCGGCACGAGGCATTGTAGTGTACTTGGAAACAACCATTGACAAACAAGTTGCCCGTACACAAAGAGATCGTCGTCGTCCCTTATTGCAAACGTCAGAAAACCCACGCACAGTATTAGAAAAATTGGCCGTGGTACGTAATCCACTTTATGAAGAGATTGCCGACGTTGTAATTAAAACAGATGATCAAAGCGCAAAAGTGGTTGCTCATAAAATCATTGAACGCCTCGACTTCTAGGTAATAGCGCCATTTTGTGCTCAAACCAAAGCCACTGACAAAAGTGGCTTTACTTAGGTTTATAGCTATCTAGTAAAAACGCTATCCGGCAAAAACTATCTGGTACCATCTATTATGTTAACTCTTAATCTTGATTTAGGCGAACGAAGCTATCCCATTTATATTGCAGCAGGCTTGTTTGATAATGAAACATTATTAACAGGTCACATTCGCGCTAAACGTGTTTGTATCGTTACGAATACGGTTGTTGCACCGCTATATCTTGATAAAATTAAAGCCAAATTAAGTGATTTTGAGTTAGATGAAGTTATTTTACCTGATGGCGAAGCTGAAAAAAGCTTAGCTAATTTTGAGCAGATCATGTCACACTTATTAGCCAATGAACATGGTCGAGATACTACCTTAATTGCCCTAGGTGGTGGTGTGATAGGCGATATTACTGGTTTTGCCGCTGCCTGCTATCAGCGAGGCATAGACTTTATTCAAGTACCAACAACTTTGTTGTCACAAGTTGACTCGTCGGTAGGCGGTAAAACGGCGGTTAATCATCCGTTAGGTAAAAATATGATAGGCGCCTTTTACCAACCTAAAGCTGTCGTAATAGACATTAACAGCCTAGTAAGCTTACCTACCCGTGAATTTAATGCAGGCATGGCTGAAGTAATCAAATACGGTATTTTAGGTGACTATGATTTTTTTGTTTGGTTAGAAGGCAACATTGATGCAATAAAAACAGGTGATGAAAAAACCTTAGCGCGCATGATTGAAAAGTGCTGTCAGTGCAAAGCCGATATTGTCGCAAGTGACGAAACAGAAGCAGGAATACGCGCATTACTTAACTTGGGGCATACTTTTGGCCATGCTATTGAAGCAGAGCAAGGCTATGGTAACTGGCTTCACGGTGAAGCAGTTGCTACTGGCATGGTACTTGCTGCTAAATTAGCTGTAGCAATGAATTTGCTTGAAGTGCCAGAACTTTGTCGAATAGAGTCACTGATTTCAGCGTTTGACTTACCATTACAAGCCCCAGAAAGCATGGCTTGTGAAGACTTTGTTCGCCATATGCGCCGAGACAAGAAAAATATTGGCGGAAAATTACGTTTTATTGTTCCTACCGCGATAGGACAGTCAGAAATACGTGATGATATTACCCAAGAGTTACTTCAACAAATTCTATAATTCGTTAGCCCTATCTTAGGTGTAGTGACCTAGGTAGGCAACTGTAGAAAGGGTTGAATATGTCCACAGCGCATAAAAATATTAATCAGGCTAATATTGCTGCAATGCAATTAAATAGTGAGCCCGCAGTGACTTCAATAAGTGTTAGCGCACGTATCGATTATATTCAACGCTTCTCTAAGCAAGCTGTTTTGGTTATTGACCAAGATGCCGCAATTTATACACAAGCTGCGCGTCAATTTTTAAGTAGCCTTGCCAAAGAAACATCAACAGTAGATACTAACGTTGCCTTTGTTTCAGCGTCTACTAAGTTAAATGATATTCAAATCCGCTGTCGTTTTATTGAACAGTTGTTTGCCAATACCTTATTTGATCCTGAAAAATCATTGGCTGTCAGCATCTTAAAGTTAAGTAAGCAAAGTAATGAAACCATTACTATTGTAGTCGAGCACGCACAGGCCTTATCATTACAAATAAAGTATGAACTTTGTCAGTTAGTTGATGTAGCGAATAAAACGCAAGGCAAAATTAACGTGGCATTATTTGGGCAAGAGCAGGCGGCCCAAAATGTTGCAACCAATAAAAGTATATTCAAAAATAAATTGTCTATTATTGATGCAAAATCAGGGCAGTTATTCCCATTAGAGCATGCAAAGTTTACCATTGAGAACACCCTGTTTAGCCGTAAGTTATGGCTTAAACTGGTGGCAACAGCTGTGGTAATAACCGCATTTATTGGTATCACTTGGTTTTTGTTGATAAATTTTAATAGCTTTAGTTTGTCGCAATTACCCGCAATAAATAATACAGAAAACTTACCGTTAACTGCCACGCAGCCAGTGACTACAGCATTAAAGCCAAAAGAGTTAAGTAATGCACAAGCGTTCGATACTAAGCAGCTGGTATCAACCACGGCCGACCAACAGGCAAAATCAACAGATATACATGCCGCTTTACTAGGTGCCAATGCCGTAACAACTCAACAAACGGCACAAGCGACTGATATATTACAAGCACTTGCTGGCGACCAAGCTAAAGCCGCTGTGATTACCATACAAGCACAACCAAGCACACTTGAAAACCCAATAACTCCTCGCGAAAATAAAACGATAGCATCCATAGAAAAAACACCTGAGGAAAAACTGCCTTTGGCGCTAACCCCTCAGTATTATTTGAATACACCAGCAGGCTATGTGATACAGCTTGTAGGCTTTACTGACTTTGCTTTATTAAAAAGGTTTATGAAAGAGTACCCAGAGCTACAATATTTTAGTTATCAAAAGAGATTACAAGAGCAAACCTTTATTGTGTTAACAAGTAAAATCTTTGCTGATCAGGAACAAGCAAAAGCAGCTATGAAAACCTTACCGCAAGCAATTGTTGCAAGCGGGGTATGGGTTAAAGATTTAGCCCTTGTTAAGGCAGAAATTAACCATAAATAAGGCCCGATAAAGAGAAATAAATATCGTTAAAGGGCAAATCAAGATACAATGAAATTTTATTTTATTGGTTGCCTATTTAGGCGAATTTGAATTAGGCGAACATGAGCAATAAACATCGTGCGTTTTTAAAGTGGGCTGGCGGTAAATATAGCCTCAGTGATGTCATTGCAAAAATGCTTCCAAAAGGTGACTGTTTAATAGAGCCGTTTGTCGGCGCGGGATCTGTTTTTTTAAATACAGACTACCCTAAGTATATTCTTAATGATATCAATCAAGACTTAATTAACCTTTATAAAATATTACAACGCAAACCTGATGCTTTTATCGCAGATTCTAAAGCGCTTTTTAGTATAGAAAACAATAAGAGCGAACGCTATTATCAATTTAGAAAAGAGTTTAACGACAGTAACGATAGTTACTTTCGCTCACTCATTTTCTTATATATGAATCGCCATGGCTATAATGGTTTATGCCGTTACAATAAGTCTGGTGGTTATAATGTGCCTTTTGGTCAATATAAACGTCCTTACTTCCCTGAAGCTGAATTAAATTTTTTTGCAGACAAGGCCCAACAAGCCACTTTTGTTTGCGAAGGCTACCGTAAAACCTTTACTCGTGCTAAAGGCAACGATGTGATTTATTGTGACCCACCCTATGTACCGTTAAGCAAAACAGCAAGTTTTACGAGTTATTCAGGCAATGGCTTTGGGTTAGATGAGCAGGCAGACTTAGCGAATGCGGCTGAAGAGGTATCTTCAAACAAATCTACCGTTGTCTTAATTTCAAACCACGATACGATTTGGACACGAAAAATATACGAACATGCAGCTAAAATTAAATCAGTTGAAGTTGCCCGAACCATTAGCACCAAAGGTAGTACGCGCAAAAAAGTTGCCGAGTTGATGGCACTTTATAAATAACAACAAATCCCGCTAGGGTGACCAAGGTGAGCAAATTATTTAAGCCGAGTCCAGGTTAGCTAACCTGCCGGTATCACTAAGTTCACAATCACCACTAACACCGAAATAAAAATAAGCACGCAAATGACCCCAACAATAATGAAATGACTAATTTTACCTTGTGAAAAGTCTCTTGCTCGGTTGTTATGGCTTTGTACACCGAAAAAAGCTGCCGCGACACCTTTAAAGGTGGTTTTTATTGAAGATGTTTTATCTGATTTATCTTGCATTTGGTACTCAATGTAAAGGTAAATGGTTAGTAAAACTTGAGACTACAAATATAACTCTCCATAAAACTATAGTGCAATCGTGACAGAATACCAAGTTTACTTTGAGCAACGCTAAAAGCGCTACAAGGCTATGATCTCGTAGCGCTTTGTAATGAGTTAAACTAAGCTAAGGCTTTATTCGTGTTTAACTTTATAAGAAACTTACAAGTCAATATCAACAGCGTAAGCGACATATACTTTAATATCACCAGCTTCACCCTCTAAATCAGTAGCAGAAGCACCGAAAGTAAAGCCAGATTTTGAAATACTGACCCCATAGTCAATTGAATCATCTGCTAACCAATCACCGCTGTATGACCCAATATGTAAATTTACCTCGGCTTCATTGTTTAATGCTATAGCGTAATCGGCGCTAATATAAAGTGTATCCCCAACGTCTGCCCCTTCACCTGAAGTTAATACGGCAGCACCCAGGGTTAACGCTTGAAATGAAATGCTAGTGTATACTTCAGAAAAATCAGCGTCGCCACTGATGGAGTCTGGGTATGCATAATAGATAAACCCTACGTCATACGAAATGTCTGCTGAGATAGCGCCTCCAAAACCAGCATAAAAGTCTAACTCAGTTTTCATGTCACCCCAGCTGGCATTTGAAGCCCAAGTCCCTGCATAAAAACCAGAGTTAGCAGTATAGTCAATGCCACCTGAGATAGCAGCTGCGCCGTTAGTTTGCTCTAAACCACGCCATAAGTAATTAGACGTTGCAGCAACATTCGCACTTAACCCTTCAACAGCGAAGGCTGCTTTAGAGGTAAGCACTGATGTAGCTAAAGTTGACAATATTGCGATAGTTAACATTGATTTTTTCATGTTTGTCTCTCTTTAATTAGAATAAAATTGAATCTGTTAAGTATTTTGCAAAGAGAGTGCCTGTATTGATGATTAACAGCGCTTAAATGAATAGTTGTTTTATATCAATGCCTTGTGGTGTTTCCCTTATGCCCAAAAAGTAAAAGCTAGCACACGCTATGCGTTATATTGGTGCAAAAAAGCGTGTTTGTACTAATGAAGTGCAGGAGGCACAACTGAATTGAGAGCATGCACGATACTCGTATTTTTTATGTGGCTTGGGTATAATAAGAGTAATATTTTTGATAGAGCTAATGTTATGTCTTCTTTTTTAATTGCCCCATCTATATTGTCAGCTGATTTTGCGCGTTTGGGTGATGATGTTGCTAAAGTCTTATCTGCAGGTGCAGATGTTATTCACTTTGATGTAATGGATAACCATTTTGTACCTAACTTAACCTTTGGGCCGATGATTTGTCAGTCACTCCGCGACTACGGTATTACAGCACCTATTGATGTACATTTAATGGTTAAGCCTGTTGATACACTAATACCGCAATTTGCTAAAGCAGGCGCCGATATTATTACTTTTCATCCTGAAGCAAGTGATCACATTGATCGCTCTTTACAGTTAATAAAAGATCAGGGTTGTAAGGCCGGGCTAGTATTAAATCCAGCAACACCTTTAAGCTGTTTAGATTTTGTCATGGATAAGCTTGACGTTATTTTATTAATGTCTGTCAACCCAGGCTTTGGTGGGCAATCATTCATTCCTACGACCTTAGACAAATTACGCTTAGTAAAAGAAAAAATAAAACAAAGCGGCCGAGATATTCGCTTAGAAGTAGATGGTGGTGTTAACGCTGACAATATTGCTGATATTGCTGCCGCTGGTGCAGATATGTTTGTTGCAGGTAGTGCAATATTTTCTAAAGTAGACTACAAAGTAGCGATAGATGAAATGCGCGCTGAGCTTGCAAAAGTAGCCGCAGACACATAATTTAAGCCTAAATAAGCCATAAGCGAGTTGATTTTTTCAATTACAATACACTCTTACTTACTGAGTGAAATTCTGAGTAAAAATACACCGTTAAGCCAATTAAAAAATTATCAGTATATAGTACTAATTAAACATTTTTGAGCAGTATCAAGCTGCTTTTAATAAAAACGCATTTAAAGGAAAGATATGAGTAAACCCATTGTATTAAGTGGCTGCCAGCCATCAGGCGAATTAACTATTGGTAATTATTTAGGCGCATTAAAGCAGTGGGTCAATATGCAATCGAGTCACGAATGCTATTATATGTTGGTTGACCAACATGCGATCACGGTGCGTCCTAAAGCAGAAGATCTGCGCCAAGCCACTTTAGATGGTTTAGCTTTATACTTAGCCTGTGGTGTAGATCCAGAGCAAAGTACTATTTTCATACAGTCACATGTGCCAGCACATGCTCAATTAAGTTGGGTGTTAAACTGTTACACCCAAATGGGCGAGTTAAACCGTATGACGCAATATAAAGATAAGTCACAAAAGTCAGAAGCGAATATGAATTCTGGCTTATTTACTTACCCCGTATTGATGGCAGCTGACATATTATTATATGGCGCAGACAGTGTACCTGTGGGCGATGATCAAAAACAGCATTTAGAGCTTGCGCGTGATATTGCTACTCGTTTTAATAACATTTATGGTGATATTTTCACCGTGCCTGATCCCTTTATTCCCCAGCATGGCGCACGCGTAATGAGCCTGTTAGAGCCGACGAAAAAAATGTCTAAATCTGATGATAACCCGGGTAACTTTATCGGTTTATTAGAAGATCCTAAAAAAATCATGAAGAAAATTAAACGTGCAGTGACCGACTCAGACGAACAAGCTAACATATACTATAATGTAGCGGAAAAGCCTGGAGTATCAAATTTGTTGTCTTTGCTTTCCTGTGCAACAGGTAAATCAGTTGACAGCTTAGTGCCTGATTACGAAGATAAAATGTATGGTCATTTAAAAGGTGATGTGGCTGAAGCTGTGGTTGCTATGCTAGCGCCAATACAAACAAAATTTCATCAATATCGCGCTGACCAAACCTTTTTAGAGCAAGTGATGAAAAATGGTGCTGAAAAAGCATCGCTGCGCGCTAATAAAGTGTTAACCTCAGTGTATGATGCGGTAGGCTTTATTCCACGCCCATAGTGCTTAGTTACTAAGTAAATAAGCAAGTTAGCGATTGGTAAAACCATTCGCTAACTATCATACTGTTGACCAGTCACAGGCTACTTTTCTTACCATATTAATCACCTTTCCCAAGTAGCTACGCGCATTACCTAGCACTAGGCTAACAGTGTTAGCCGTTTAACTTAGACATAATAATATACAAAATATTCAGTGACTAATACGCTAACAATGGCACAATAGTGTCGTGATTTTTTGATAGGAACCTGAATGAAGGCTTTTTTAAACTTACTCTGTTTGTTATTAGTAATTGTATTAAGTAAGGTTGGTGTTGCCGCTGAACAAGCCGAGCGGCTTTTTAGCCAGTTGCAACCATCACTTTATCAAATAAAACTAATAGATAAGGCCAGTGGTGAAAAATCATCGATTGGCTCAGGGTTTCAAATTAGTGGCGATGGTATTATTGCTACGAATTATCACGTTATTTCAAGTTATGCCTTACACCCAACAAAATACCGCATTGAGTATCTAGATTTTCAAGGAAAAAGCGGCGAATTGTCTTTACAAAGTGTTGATATTATTAACGACCTTGCTTTGGTAAAGCGTGATATGACCCAGCTTACCACAGCACAAAGCAGGCAGTTTTTTACATTGTCAAAAACAGTACCTCACAAAGGTGAACAACTGTATTCGCTTGGCAACCCGCATGATTTAGGCATGATTGTGGTACCTGGCACTTATAACGGTTTGAAAAAGGAATCTTTTAATGATCGCATTCATTTTACCGGTTCAATTAATTCAGGTATGAGCGGCGGCCCCGTAGTCAATAAAGCCGCCAAGGTGGTTGGGGTGAATGTGGCGACCTCCGGTAATTCTATTGGCTTTCTTGTTCCTCATGATAAATTAGTCTCGCTTTATCAAGAGTTTATACAATCGCCACCTCCTTCAATTGCACAGCAAATGACCAAGCAATTAATGCTGCGTCAAGATAAACTAATAAGCACAATGTTAACGAGCCCATGGCAAGCAAAACCACTGGGTAATGCGGCGGTTATTCCTATTATTGACGTACCTTTTATTCGTTGCTGGGGAGATTCAAATGCCGATAAAGTTGATGCGTTAATTTTAGCTGCCGTGGCTAATTGTTCACTCAATGAAAATACCTACATTGCTCCTCACTTTTTCACCGGGACAGTGGAAATAGAATTTAAAACGATGCAAGCTAAAGACATTGGCGCGACCAAGTTTTATTATCTATACCAACAACATATTAATCGAGCAAGCGCGGGGAACATGGCTGACAAAGAAAATGTTACCGAGTTTCAGTGCCATAGTGATTTAGTTAGCCCTAATAATCAAAGTATTACGAACAAAACTATTTTTTGTACTAGAGCCTATAAAAAGTTTCTTGGCTTGTACGATGTGCTTTATTTAAGTGCGTCTGTAGACAAAAATAAACAGGCGATCATTAGTCACTTTACCATTGCAGGCGTTAGCCAGGCGAATGCATTAGCTTTTACCCGACAATTTATGGAGGCCGTATCATGGAAATAACGCCGGCCCAGCCTCTAAACACTAAGCTGACAAGTACTGAGGGAGTGGCTGATAATGTGCCCCCTGCAGTGCAGACAAAAAATACAGCTGGCAGTATAATTATTGAAGAAATTAGCCGTAACCATAAACTAGTACATCGGCATAAATTATCACAGCCGCAAATAAGTATAGGGCGTAATTACCATAATGATATTATTTTAACCGACCCACACATTTGCCCAAACCACTTAAGTATTGAGCAAGAAAATGGGCAATGGAAAATTTTAGACAAGCAAACCGTCAATGGCTCGTATATTGAAAATAAAAATAAAAGTCGACATTCAGCTGACCAACATATAATTAATGATGGTGATATTATCACCTTAGGTAAAAGCCAGTTACGTATACTGTTTACTGGGCACCCTGTAGCACCAACATTGGCATTAAGCTCGTTTGAACGCTTGATTAACGTAATGCGCCATCCTGTGGCCTTATTACTAAGTATTGTGTTATTTACCTTAATTAAAGGGGGGGATTTTTACCTAAACACCTCGAAAGAGCTAAACTTCTCTCAGCTGCTGGTGCCAACAATTGGCGTAACGTTAGGATTTGCTTTATGGCCAGCAGCTGTAGCCTTGGTCTCTCACCTTTGTAAGCATGATGCACGTATATTAACTCAGTTAGGGGTAAGCTACATTTTCTTTAACCTAATGTGGTTAAATGACTTTCTACAAGATATTGTTCGCTTTAATAGTGCTACCGGCTCAATGCTACCGTTATTTGTTGTTGCACTCTCTGTTGCGCTAGCCTTTACTTTGTTTTGGCTGAACACCTATATCGGTTTTCAAATGAACGTTAAACGACGTAGTATCGTTGCTGTTAGTATGACCTTACTACTTTTTGGTGGTCATTATTTGGTTAAGTACAGCCATAAACCTGAATTTGATCCTAGACCGCGCTACAACGCGACAATTATGATGCCAAGCTATTTAATAGCCCCAGGTACGAATGTCGACGAGTTTATTGAACAGAGCAAACAGTTATTTGAAGAAGCTAAGCAAGAAACATTAAAAAAATAGCAAACACTAAACCAAGTTCAGATTATAGGCACACTATAATGAATGACAGCCTAACGAATGAGCAAGTACAAGAATACTTGTATTCAAAGCCCGCAACCTCGCTCTATTACCCATTTGGCGACGAGGTAAAAGTGTTTCGGGTTAAAAATAACATGTTTGCTACTTTATCGTTAGGCAAGGGGAATGAAAAAGGAAGTGGCAGCCTAATGGCTGGCTATTATTGCCTTAATGTTAAGTGTGACCCAGATGAAGCCGTTATCTTGCGCGATATTTTTAGTGCGGTCATTCCAGGTTACCATATGAATAAACGCTATTGGAACACCATCATTCTCGACGGTACAATTCCCGCAGGCGAAATAGAGCGCATGATCGATAATTCGTTTATCTTGGTGGTGAGTAAAATGACCAAGACAGAACAAAAATCTATCTTGGCATTATAATATACTGCGTTGTGACCGAGTTACGTGCAATTAAGCAACGGTATCAATAATGATAATTTCACAATCAGTTGTGGCTTTTAACAAAACTGACTTGCATTGAGTCACTTCCAGCCCGTCGCCTTTGTTCATCGTGACGCTTTGCACGTTACTACCAGCGTTTTCTTCTACTGTAAAGGTACCTCTTGAGGCAAGAACATAAGCTTGGTGAGTGATATTATGCTCAATAACCGTTCCTTTGGCTAACTTTCCGCCATAAATACGTGCTGCTTGGTTGATAAAAAGTGCTTCGCCTTTATCGTCGTCATATCCAGACACCAGTAGGGTCAACGCCGTACCTTGTTGCGTAGGAAACTGCTTACTTTCCCAACGTGGCGATACACTATGCTTATTGGTTTCAAGCCAAATTTGGTAAAGCGTTAATGGCTCTTTCGTTTGGTTATATTCTGAGTGCACAATGCCGGTGCCGGCACTCATCACTTGCACTTCCCCCGCTTTAGTCACCCCTTGATTACCCGCGTTATCTTGATGTGTAATAGCGCCAGAGCGAACAAAGGTAATTATTTCCATGTTTTTGTGTGGATGTGGTGGAAAGCCAGAGCCAGATTCAATCCAGTCATCATTAATCACACGCAATTTACCAAACCCCATGCGTGCAGGGTTGTAGTAATTAGCAAAGCTAAAGTGGTGCTTTGCCTTAAGCCAACCATGGTTTGCATAACCTAAGGTTTTATAGGGATAATGTTTAAGCATAAAAAAGATCCTTACGTTAAAATGACTAACAAACGAGCATTATGCAAAGTGATTTGTTGGTTACTGAAACTGCTCGTCTCTATCGTGTGCTACAGTCCAATCTTGCTGATGGCTTATAGGTACAATACCCAACGGATTTAGCGCTAAATGGCTAGCATAATAATGACGCTTTATATGCGCTTGATTAACCGTTTTAGCAATATTAGGTATTTGGTAAAGGGCTAACATAAAGTTATAAATATTGTGATATTGCGCAATTAATTTCAAATTACATTTAAAGTGCGTGTGGTAAACCGAATCAAAGCGTACTAAAGTCACCCATAAGCGCCAATCGGCTTCGGTAATTTCATTGCCGGTTAAATAACGCTGCTTTGATAACGTTAGCTCAATTTGGTCAAGTGCTGCAAATAATGGGGTTATATTATTATCATAGGCTGCTTGCGTGGTGGCAAAACCTGTTTTGTAAACACCATTATTAATATTGTGATAGACAAAGTCATTGACGATATCAATCTTTTCGCGCAAAGCTTCAGGGTAAAAGTCTAGCGTGTTACCGGTAATCTCATTAAAAGCACTATTGAACATTCGAATAATTTCCGAAGATTCATTATTCACGATCACTTTATCTTTTTTGTCCCACAAAATTGGTACGCTATTGACACCGCTGTAGTCAGGGTCTTGAGCCAAATACTTTTCGCTAATGTACTGTGCTGCATCTACACCGTCAGTATATAAATCATCACCGGTAGTACCATAATGCGCTGCTGAGTCAGCATCATGTGTAAAGCTCCAACCTTTGTCATGCATATCTGGGTGTACCACACTGACGGTAATTAAATCTTCTAAACCTTTTAATTGACGAAAAACGAGCGTGCGATGTGCCCATGGGCAAGCTAGTGATACGTATAAATGGTAACGATCCGCTTCGGCCTTAAAGCCGCCGCGACCGCTTATACCAGCGCTGCCGTCTGGCGTTATCCAATTTCTAAATTGAGACTCCTTACGCTGATATTCACCATTTTTAATACTACTTTTCCAGTTGTTTTTTACTAATGTCATGGTCGTTACCTCTACAGTTAAAGTATAAATTGTTTTCTGTTCGCTCAATACTGAACAGGTTTTTAATAGCGATATAAAGATTATTCAGATTAAATGAGGTTTTATGTTGGCCGTTATCGCTATCATTTTTAGGTTGTTTAAGGCAGTTTAATAGTTAAACTATTTGGTTGAATTAAGAGTTAGGTTTATTATATAGCTTGATTGGTTAAAGAGTAACCTATGTTATTTGTTTAGTATGTTCAAAATATTTGAGCAGTTACTATTGCTGATAACTTAAAAAATTGGATGAATATTATGCAGACATCACCGCTCAGTATTGAAGCGCTATTGGTATTAGACGCGATTGATCATCGTGGTAGCTATGCCGCAGCAGCAGAGCAATTAAATAAAGTGCCTTCAGCACTTTCTTATGTTGTTCAAAAACTAGAAGAGCAGTTAAACGTCACCCTATTTACCAGACAAGGCCGACGCTCTGTGCTTACACCTGCGGGCAAGCATTTAATGGTTGAAGGGCGTAAAGTATTAGCTACCGTCAATGCACTGGCTGAGCAAACACAAACCATTGCTAATGGGTGGGAGCCCAAAATTCGTATTGCCTGTGATTCTATTATCGATATTAAATCAGTATTTTCCGGTATTGAGCATTTTCTCACTGAGCATGAAAATATTGAAATAGATGTAAAAGAGGAGGTATTAAATGGTACATGGGAAGCATTAATTGAAGACCGAGTGGATTTAGTGATAGGTGCTCCAGCACCAGTACCTTCTCAAAAAGGTATTCGCGCAATAAAAATAAAACAGCTCAATAATGTTTTGGTTGTGAACAAATCTCATCCATTAACAAAAATTCAGTTGCCTGTCAGTACAAGTGAACTGTCCCAATATCGCAGTGTTGTGGCGCACGATTCGGCCAAAAACGAAATTCCGTGGTCGGTTAACTTGATTGAAGGAAGTCAGCGTTTTTATGTTAGTACCGTTAGCCATAAAGTGGAAGCGATCATTGCCGGTATTGGTATAGGCTATTTACCTAACTATATAGCTCAACAATATATTGCTTCAGGGCAATTAACACAAATAACATTAACAGATAAAATCATGCCACAAGATTTATTTATGGCTTGGAAAATAACCAATAAAGGTAAAGGCTTAACTCGCTTAAGAGAAATTTTATTAGGCGAAGAATAAACAGTGCTGATACGTACATGTTACTGACCAGTATATAGCTAATAAAGTGCAGAGGTTATCCTTGATATTACGCCAGTTACATTAATTTAGTGCGCTACTTTATCGGCAGTGGTTGGTTTTTGTGCCAATAGGAATGATCATAGAGCAAGTGACATTGATATGCTTATAAAAATATAGAAAAACACGCTGTTATGTAAGTTATTGACTCTAAATTATTACATTTATATTTTAGTGCTTAGTGTAAAACGTTCAGACAGTAAATCATCTAAAGTTAACACGAAAAATAAGTCGTTTTAAAACCAAGGAATGTAATTGCTTGGAATAAGTGTAAGGTAACCTTAACACCTTAGTCTATAAAATAGCCAGAATAGGGGCTTGTCAAAGAGAGAACAGTGATATTACCTACAGTTTAGCCTTCAGGCCGTTGTTACTTTTATTTGCTTTATATGTCATCAAAATTATGGCAGTTTGATATAATTAAAAGTTAAAGAGTGTTTTTAATGTAAATTCACTGTACTTATTAATGTTTAATTATGTCTTTATTACCGCGTTTTATTGTGTTCGTTATGTTGTCTATCTCATCCCTTAGCGCTTACGCAAGTGAGTTGTTTACTGCTGAAGATATCTTTTCCTTAGAGTATGTAAGCGACCCGCAAATATCACCGGATGGCAAGCAAGTTGTTTATGTTAGAAACTCAAATAACATTATGACCGATGGCATTAATAGCAATTTATGGTTAATTGATATTAAATCACAACAGCAAGTACCGTTATTTTCAGATGATAAGCAATACTCACAACCTCGTTGGTCTGCTGACGGTAAAAAAATTGCTTTTATTAGTAATTTAACCGGTAGTTATCAAGTGCATGTGCATTATTTAGCAGAAAATAAAACAGCGCTTGTTAGTCAACTACAAACAAAGGCTGCCAACTTAACCTGGTCGCCCGATGGAAAATGGCTAGCATTTACGCAAAAGGTAGCAGGGCAACCGACTGTTATTACTAAAATGCCGAAAAAACCTAAGGGTGCTAAATGGAGTAAGCCGGTTGTGGTTATTGATCAAGCGTATTATCAGGCAGACGGTAAAGGGTTAGTTAAGCCTGGTTATCAGCAAATATTTGTTTTACCAAGTGAAGGTGGTACACCACGCCAACTGACTAAAGACAGCTTTCATCACAGTGGTACATTAGCATGGACTAATGACGGAAATTCAATCGTGTTCTCTGCTAACAGAAGAGAAGATTGGGAATATAAGCGCTTAGAAGGAAACTTATACCAAGTACAGGTCGGTAGCGGTAAGTTAACCGAGCTAACGTCTTCACCAGGGAGAGAATTTAATCCGGTTTTTTCCCAAAATGGTAAAAAGCTTTCATTTTTATCTACCTCAAATGAGCTAAATCCTTACCGTAATGCCAAGTTAAATATTATGGATTGGAAAACGAAAAAAGTTACTGAAATAGCGAAAGACTTCGACCGTTCAATTCGTGACCAGCAGTGGTTATCAAAGAATAGCCTAGCCTTTAGCTATGACGATTTTGGTAAACGTAAATTAGCCAGCATTACCACCAAAGGCAGCATTACAGATTTAACAGACACCCTTGCAGGTACGACAATTGGTCGCCCTTATATCAGCGGAACATTCACGGCATCAACCAGCGGTGTTATGGCATATACCAGCGGCAGCGCCTTACGACCGGCAGATGTCGCTGTAATCAATCACAAGAAAAAGCCACAGGTTTTAACGCAAGTTAATGACGATTTATTAGGCCATAAAACACTCGGGCAGGTACATGAAATTAACTACAAATCAGCCTTTGACAATGAGGCGATTCAAGGCTGGTATATCACACCCCCTAATTTTGACCCAAAGAAAAAATACCCACTTATTTTAGAGATACATGGTGGTCCACACCTTGCTTATGGACCACACTTTTCTGCAGAATTACAGCGTTTTGCAGCAGAAGGTTACGTGGTTTTTTATGATAATCATCGCGGCAGTAGTTCTTATGGTGAGCGCTTTGCTATGTTATTAAAATATAAATACAGCTCTAAAGAAGACTTCGCTGATCATAATTCTGGTGTCAATGCCATGATTGACTTAGGCTTTATTGACGATAAAAATTTATTTATCGCCGGCGGCTCAGCAGGCGGCATTGCAACCGCATACGCTATTGGTTTAACAGACCGATTTGCAGCAGCCGTGGTTGTTAAGCCGGTTATTAACTGGTTAAGCAAAGTGTTAACAGCAGACAGCGGTTTAGGGCAAATACCCACACAATTTCCAGGTATGCCGTGGGATCATGTTGCACACTATTGGGAACGTTCACCTATGTCGCTAGTGGGGAACGTCAGTACACCCACAATGCTAATCACCGGCGAAAAAGACTTACGCACTCCCATGGCACAAACAGAGCAGTATTATCAAGCACTTAAGTTAAGAAAAATAGACACAGTGTTAGTGAAAGTGCCTGATACTTACCACGGTATTGCCGGTAAGCCATCTAGAATGATCACCAAAATAGAGCATACGCTGGCGTGGTTTGAAAAGTATAAAACTAACCAAAAATAACAATGTTATTTATCCTAGCCATACGCCACTAGTATGGCTTTACTCCTGCAGTTATATTTTAAATCACCGTAGGCTGGGGGAGATTATTTAAAAAACTAAATATTTCTGACTTAATATAAGACGTGCGCTTAGTTTTTAGCGAATGGCGATTACTGCAAAGGTATATGGTTTCATTCACTTGGTGTGCTAGCTTGTGAATATGAATTGCTGCCTGTTTATGAAAAGAATTTACCGCATGAAACGGTAATACAGTAAAACCGATGCCGCGGCTAACAGGCTCCAAAATTAAACTGATTTGGTTAGAAAATCCTGCATGTTTAAATTGTGTTAGCTGTTCAAATTCACTAAAGTTTTTACTGAGTAGTTGCTGGCTGTGGTGTTCAGCGTCGGGGTGTTGTATAAAACCTAATGCTAACAATTGCTGCCAGTTCACTGACGTTATTTTATTAGAGGTTACTAGCACTAAGGGTTCAACCGCGATCTTTTCATAGCTAATATTATTAATTTGAGTGACCGCTGTGACTAAACCAATATCAACTTCTCTTTTAGCAACCTTTTCGGCTATATCAACATTAGGTGCAAAGCTATAGTCAAATATTAATTTTGCATGCTGTTGCTGAATGCTTAATAAATGTGGATATAACTTTAGGCCGACACTACCTGGGGAAGCTATTTTTATTTCACCTGCAAACATTTCATCTTGCTTGATGGCGGCTTCTAGTTCCTCAGCGCTGTGTAGTAACGCTTTGCCCTGCTGGTGAAGTTTGAGTCCCGCATCGGTTAGCGAAAATGACTTTCCTTCCCTTACTAATAAAGCAGTACCTAATTGCCGCTCTAATTTTTTTATATGCTGACTCACGCCCGATTGAGTCATAAATAAACTGTCAGCCGTTTTGGTAAAATGTCCTATATCAGCAAGCGTACAAAAGGTTTTCAGTAAGAGTGGATTTATCATTACAAAATGTACTCATAATAATAACAAATGATAATTTTTAATACTTTATCATGCGTAATATACTTTGCCTATTAAAATTAATGAGGAGCAAATAAATGAGTAAAGCTTACCCAAGAGTATTTTCACACATTGGAATTTCAGTCCCTAGCCTAGAAAAAGCCGTTAAATTTTATACTGAGGTTTTAGGTTGGTACGTGATCATGGAGCCAACAGAAATTGAGGAAGATGGTAGTCCTATTGGCGAAATGTGTACCGATGTATTTGGTGCAAATTGGGAGAAATTTAAAATAGCACACCTGTCGACAGGTGATCGTATCGGTGTTGAATTGTTTGAGTTTAAAAACCAAGAAAACCCAAAAAATAACTTTGAATATTGGAAAACAGGCATTTTTCATTTTTGCGTTCAAGATCCAAATCTTGAAGAGCTCGTTGAAAAAATTGTTAAAGCGGGGGGGAAAAAACGCATGGCCAAACCACGTTACTATTATCCAAATGAAAAACCCTACCGCATGATTTATATGGAAGACCCATTTGGTAATATCCTAGAAATATACAGCCACAGCTACGAGCTAACTTACGCTGCAGGTGCGTACTCGTAGTTTTGCACCTCGTTTGTTAAAACCGGTGAAAGATGAAAATTAGCCATTTCGCCGTAAACCTTCGCCCCGTAGGGCGGTGAGAAGTCACTCCTTAGGTAAGGTGATAACAAATTGGCATCCGCCTAAAGCAGAGTTATGCACTGTACAACTTGCTTTGTGCCATTCACAAATTCTTTGCACAATAGCAAGGCCTAGCCCATAACCACCTTTTTGTTGGTTTTGGCTACGGTTGCGGTGCGACTCTAACCGGCAAAAGGGCTCAAAAATTTTATCTTGATCCTGCTCTGCAATGCCAGCACCATCATCTTCTACTATGATTTTTACTTGTTCTTGGGTCGTTACCAAGCTAATTTGAATGGTCTTTTTTGCATGGCGTAAGGCGTTAGTTGATAAGTTTTGGATGGCACGCTCAAGTAAGTTTTCATTACAATGGTAGGGGTAAGGCGCTGGTTGTTGCCATTTAATCTCTACCATTGAAAGCCTATTGAGCTTACTGACTTGCTGGCTGATCAGTGCGGTTAAATCAACAGCAGATTTTTCAAAATCTTGATTAATGTTTTCTAAACGAGCATAGCCTAGCATTTCATCCACTAAGCCTTCAATTTCACTGACATCTTGCACCATTTCTTTGCGTTGCTCTTCGTTTGCACCTTCTAGCATTGCCAGGGAGAAACGTAACCTTGATAAAGGTGTACGCAATTCATGAGAAACAGCATTCACTAATTGTTTTTGATCAGATAATAAACGGATAATCCTATGTGCCATATCTTTGAAAGTAATAACAATTTGCTTAATAGGGGAGTGGTTGTTTGTATAACTAGCAACAGCTAGCTTGCCGTTTGCAATGTCGCCAGCCATTTTTGTCAATTGGTTTAAATCTCGCCATAGCGGCCTACTCCAGAGGGCAATAATACCAGCAAGTAATAAGTAAGAAATACCTAAAAAAAGCCACTTTACTTTTTGATAACCAGACGTGAATACAGGGCTTCTATTAAAAGGACCTAATTGATAAATGTTGTGATTGTCCAATGACTTCACGTAGAAAATAACATTGTCTTTCTCATCATAATTTTGCACTACCTCGCCGGCTAATAATGCTTTTTCTTGCTCTTTGAGCCAAGAAAAATCATTCATCGGCGCTATCGTTATTGGCACATTCAGCGCAGCACTAAAATGGCTTAACAGCGCATTATTTGATTGAGTATATTGGGCGTTTAATTGGGGTAAGCTTTTTGCTACATTTTCTAGGTAATGCCATTGTTGCTCGGGCGTATTTTCTGATTCAACAAAATGCAACCATAGCTGTTCAGAAAGCCAATTGATAGACAATAAGGCCACAATGATCACAAAGTATAAGTTGATGAATAAACGATTCACAATGCAGTGGTTAATTTAAAGGTTATGTGGTTGCTGTTTGCTAAGGCCATATTTATTCATCCCAAGCACTGCTGCTAAATAAGTAACCTTTACCCCAAACAGTAATAATGCGATAAGGGTTTTTAGTACAGTCGCCTAACTTTTTACGTAATAGAGAAACTCGCACATCAACACTTCGGTCTAAACCATCATACTCACGGCCTATCATTTGCTTATGAATATACTCCCTACTTTGTGGCTCACCTGCGTTGAGTGCTAATAACCAAAGCAGCTCAAATTCATGGCTGGTTAGCTCAATATTCTGTGACGACAGTGTGACTTGGCGTGAGTTCTTATTGATTGTCAGTTGCCCGAACGTTAGACTATTTACTGACATTTTTTCACTGTGTTTTTTCCGGCGAATTAACATGTTTATTCTTGCCAGTAGTACATGAGGCTCAACCGGTTTTATAATGTAATCATCAGCACCTATTTCTAGCCCAAGTACATGGTCAAAATCACTGTCTTTTGCGGTTAAAAATATAATAGGGTTGATATAGCTGTTGCGAATTTTACGGCATATTGAAAAACCATCTTGCTCTGGTAGCATCACATCTAAAATGATTAAGTCAGGGTAATTCTTTTGCAAAAATGTAACCACACTGTCACCACGGTGCAGCATAGAGACTTGAAAGCCATTTTGTTTTAAAAATTTAGAAATAAGATTGGCTAAACGTAAATCATCTTCAACCAGTAATATATGACTCATTAAAAAAAGCTCCAATTGGCACGCAAACGCCGACGGTGTTTTTTAGGTAATGCCGTGTTAATTCTTATGTGCTGTTCGGCAAATGTTTCTTGTGCATTCTTTAAGGTAAACACCATGTTTTTATCTAAAGTAATATGAATCGTAGTATCAATAGCACGCACTTTTTGCCAACAAGTTAAGCGTGTTTCATTTTGAAACAAGCAAGCGTCGATTAATTGCTCACTTTGCCAAATCACCCTGACCTTCATTTGGCAGCTATCACCCAAGCTTTTTACCATGCAGACATCAGGTTTAATCATTAACTTAGTCGCGGTTGACGCCGCCAATGCTTGCGGTGTACTGATGAGTATTAACAGCAAAATCAGACATAACCCGTTGCTAGAAGTCATATGCGATTCCAGCAAAAATGGTATCAATGTGATGGTCTTTCACTAACGGGCTATTGGTTGTGCCACTGTCTAAGAATAGGCGCTTAACATTAAATTTTGCACGCCAATGGTTTGAAAATTTATGACTAAACGCTAAGCGAAAATAAGGGTTAACACTGAGCCTACCTTGATAAACCTGTTTATTTCCCCTGATATCTTTTGCTTGTATCCCATAGAAGTAATCGACTAAATCTTTGCTATTAATGTTGGCACCTATGCCATATGACATATTGGTATTAGGTAATTGCTGAACGGTTAGAGAACGTGTTAACTGTACCTGCCCATTGAAGCCATTATAAACATTATTCACATCGTGAAGTACTTGTACTTCAACATCTGTGGCTTGATTGATAAACCAATTGAACTGCAGCCCGGCATCTATTGCCCAGCGTTTTTTTGACACATCATTCACATTAATTTCTGCAGTATATTTCCCACCATTGGCATCAGCGTCATCTTTGTCGCCCATGTCGATATTATTAGACAGGCTACTTTCTAGAAATACATTTTGAGGATGCCAGCGAGAAAAGTAAGCATTCTCATGGTTGAGCTGCGTAATGGCGCTAACGACTAAATGCTGCTTATTGAGCAAGGTGTAGCCTAAGGTATTATTTTCAAAAAAAATATTTTCGCCGTAATAGCTTATTTCAGGAATAATAATTAATGGGGTGTTGTCACCACCATTGAGTGGGTTAGTATAAACACCCATACCGAGCGCAGCGGAAAAACGCCACTCACCAACTGGGGCACAACGATCAGATGTTGGCTCACAATCAGCAAAGCTAGATAGGCTAATTAATAGTAAAATTGTTAAAAAAAATCTCAAGTAATACCTTGCCTTTAAGTGTAGAATGGGTGCTGTTAGCCCTTTGCGATGTTTAAATACCGGCTATTTGGGTGGCATTTTTAAGGATAGCGTCATTAAAAACCGCTAACGTTTATACGCTACAATAGCTGACGGTATAACTTACCATTCTTTTATACAATTACCAGTTGCAATTACATTCAATTACATTTGGTTGCATTTAATAACAGTTTCCAAGGTTAAGTATTATATAATATCGTATATAAACGACATGGAGAACAAAATAATGTTACAGAAAAATAGAATTATTCTCAGTTCTTTTTTACTTCTTATGGGCTGTGATGATAGCGCCAGTACAGAAAAAGTTGAACCCCCTAAAGAAGTCCCGTCACTCAATGCAATGTCTGTAGCATTAACCCCGTTAAAACCTGCCAACACTAAAGACTTTGAACAGCATTTAAGAAATGGCGTGTATTTAAACAGTAGCCAACAAAGCGATATTTTAGAGTCAGATGCCGTTAATGCACCTGCCCAAGGTGAAGCAATAAGGCATGGCAGCATTGACCAAGGTGATTATTCTTCAACAATCACCCAAGAGGCCGGAGTTGATGAAGGCGATCGAATAAAATATGACGGTGAATATATGTATATCACCAATTATCAATACGCGCAAAACCAGGTTTATCCAGCACCCAAGGCACAAAATTCAATACGAATTTTACAGCGAGACGCACAAGGGGGCATTAACGAAGTGTCAAATACGGTTGTCAATGAAGCAGCCTCTTCAATTAATAGTTTATATTTAAGCAAAAGTAAACTCGCGGTTTTATCAAATATTCACAATTACTCTATTGCTAATAGCATGGTAACGTCAGGTAGCACAATTGATAGCTTTTTCCCGGTAGCGCAAAAATTTAATCTATCTTTACTGGATGTTAGTGACCAAGCTAGCCCTCAAATTGCCGTGTCTTATACCATGGATGGCTCAATTATTGACAGCCGACGCGTTGATGATGTGCTGTATATTGTCAGTAGCTATTCTTCCTTTATTCCCGGCCTTCCCTATGCGACTACAGCGAGTGAGAAGTTAGCAAACTATCACAATATTTTTTCATCAAGCATTAGTGATCTGCTGCCGCAAATTGAAGATGCACAAGGCAATAAAAGTGACTTAGTCGCGCCAGAGCATTGTTATTTACCCGCAGAGTCTACAGAAAAAGACGGCTTTAATGGTATTGTTACCCTAACAACCATTGATTTAACGAAACCAGCAAGTATCGTCTCTACTTGTATTAATACTCAAGTTTCAGGACTTTATGCCACGCCAAAGTCTGTTTATTTATACGGCACAAAGTATCAATACAACAATGGGCAAACAGCAGAAACATCGGTTATTCATAAATTCTCACTCGCTAAGCAAGCGATCAATTATGTTGCATCGGGCACTGTGAAGGGGCGCTTTAACTGGCATTTGTCAAATCTTAGATTCAGTGAAAAAGGTGATGATTTACGTGTGGTTACCACACAAGGAGACCAACGTATTGGTTATGAACATCAGGTTAATATTTTAAGCCCATTGGGCAATGAGCTTAAGCTGGTTGCACAACTGCCTAACGACACTTACCCAGAAAAAATAGGTAAATTAAATAACGCGGGTATAGTGCAAGAAGATATTAAAGCGGTGCGCTTTTTCAAAGACAAAGCCTTTATCGTTACCTTTTTAAATACTGACCCACTCTACGTGCTTGACCTAAGTGACAAAGCACAGCTAAAAATCACTGGTGCACTTGAAATACCAGGCTACTCCTCTTACTTACACCCTATATCGGAAGACTTATTGGTGGGTATAGGTCAAAACGTTGATCCAAATAGGTTGATGTTTATCGATCAGGTATCAATTGGCTCAGATGAAACGCCTATTATTGAGGGGGCTAAAATTAGTTTGTTCGATGTTAGTAATATGCACAACCCGCTTGAAATTAATTCGCTTGTTTATCCCCAAGGCTATACCCCCGTTGAGTTTGATTACCATGCATTGACTTACTTACCTATGGCTGATGGTAGCCATCGTTTTGGTTTGCCGGTTGAAAAATGGTTAACAGAAACTGTGGTTGAACAAGAAACGGGTAAAAAAATGAGCGTGTGGAGCCGCGTTAATGCTTTACAGCTTATCGAGGTTACTGGCAGTGATGCTGGCGCAACCCTAATAAATAAAGGGAGCGTTACGCCAGTGCAGGCGTCAGAGCCAAGTTATATTTCTGGCTGGGACGACAGAGCAATTTTTCACGCGGATGATATCTACTATCTACACGGTAATCATATTTGGAAAAGCTACTGGCAGACACCAAGCCAAACGACAGGGCCATTTTAAAATTAATAGCCAGGGGACTTATAACAAGCAGCAATAGGGTAAACTAAGGCTTTGGTTATTTTTCCTTGTTGGCACTTAACTAAAGGCAGGTTTATATACTGTGGTAATTGTGTTGATTTACCATCAAAAACGAAAGGGAAATTTTTGTTTAAATTAGCAACAAAGCCAGTAACCTTTTGCGTTTTAGGCTGCTTTTTAGGTTGTTGATGCTGCGTATTTGAGTGACCACTCGTTGCACCAAAAGGATGAGGGCAGGCATGATAGGCAAATGTTTTTTCACGGCTGGCAGCGACAATACAAACTCTATGTTCGACGGCGCGCGACAATAAATTATAGGTTGCTTCACAGGCCTCTTGAATATCAAAAGGTACTAATAGTAAGTGAATATTATGTAAAGCGGCAGTGTTAACCATTTCAGCTATGTTAGCGTCATCAGCCGTTAGCATAGCTAGTTTAATCGTGCCTTGCTCTAAGGGCAATTCTACCACATTGATTGTATTACCAAGCGCCGTCCATTGATAGCGTAGGCAAAAATGTAACTGCGCCTGCTTTGCCAATACTCCCTTTTTACTGATTATCACCGCTTGGTGTATATCATCTATCACCAAGCTAGTACAAACGTATTGAAAAGGCCTTAACACAGTACTCACTTGTTCAATAACTTGCTGGCTTAACTGGGCTATTTGAGCGCGTTGCAGTGCATCCTGAGTAATGGCTTTGTCTGCAATAAAAAATAACTCAGGCAATTGAATTATGTCACTTAAATTATTTTCAATGTAATAGCAAACATCTTCAATGGCTTGCTCATTAGTTTTATAGGTTGCAAATATGGCCACATTGGCTGTTTCGGGTACTTTATTTTGAGCAACGCTGGGTTGTTTTTGCGCTATATTTTGTCTCGTGCTTATTGGTTTATGATAAAGTGCAGGGCGCAATTGTTTGCTAAGTTGGCTGCCGTCGGGACGGTATTTGTTCGATAAGCCTGCCGTAACCAAATCGAGATCAGCAAACGCAAATCCAGCTTTATCATGGGCAATACAGGCGAGTATATTGCCTTCTGGCGATAAAATTTGGCTATGGCCAAGCTTGTTAGCCGACGCTATAAAAACATTGTTCTCACAAGCTCTTGTTGGGTTATGCAAGCTGGTTTGATCTAAGGTAAACGCATTCATGGAGTGGCATATTAATTGCGCGCCCTGGCAGGCTAAACGGCGGGCAGGGGTAAATACCATACTATCACTGCCTTGTAATAACCCGATAGAGCCCAGGGGAGTGGGGGTTATTGTATTACTGGCGCTAATTTGATCCGCCCCAGTAAAATACTTTCTTTCATGCTCGGTTAACGTTTGCTTATCTACTTGTAGAATAAGCTCACCAAGTGGTGAAAATATACAGGAAGTAATGGTTATAGTGGGTTCGCTGTTAAATAACGCTGTGCGTCGTAAAGTTACATTAACAACAAGGTAGCAGCCATGTTGTTTTGCTTGTTCAGCGAGCTGTTGTAAAAAATCACCATTAAGAGACACAGCTTCTGCCCATGCATGATTATGCCCCTGGTAACCTGGCTGGGTCTGACAAACAGTATCGTGTAATACAGTACTGTTACAAAAAGCGGTGTTACAAAACTCTGGTAGTACAATTAACGTTGGTTTACATGCCATAGCATCATTTATTATGCTAATACAACGCGCTAAGTTTTTTTCAACATTTGAACAAGTGGTAAACTGGGCAACGGCAACGCGCATAATATATTTTCCAAGGATTAATTAATGAGTTAACGAGCCATTAAACATGCTCGTAGTAAAGGCTATTATTTAAACGGGAGGCGCTCAGATAACAATATATGTTCTGGGCTAATCGCAGCCTTGTATGCTAAAACTTCAACACCGGCCTTGATGGCCTGTTGCAATAGCTGTGCATAAAGAGGATCTATGTGTGCTGCTGCTTGCACGCTATTAATACCGGTATGTAAAACCGCAAAAAGCAATATTGCCCTATGACCGCTTTCTACAATACTGATTAATTCACGTAAGTGTTTTTGCCCCCGCACAGTGACAGCGTCAGGAAAATAACCTTGTGCGCCCTCAAGTAAGGTAACACTTTTAACTTCTATATAAGCCTTTGTTTTTTGTACTTGCTTATTGTCGTTAAGTTTAGGGTAGTGTAATAAAATATCTATTCGGCTATTTTCATCACCATACTTTACTTCTCGCTGTACTTGTTCAAATCCTTGTAGCTCACTAATAGTGCCATTTAAAATAGCAGCTTCGGCTAATTGGTTAGCGCGGATAGTATTAACACAAATATAATGGCTATGGCGAGTTTCTGTTAACTCCCAACTATAAGGGTATTTACGCTTTGGGTTGTCAGATGTGCTATACCAAACAATATCACCAGGTTCAGCACAGCCTGTCATGGCACCGGTATTTGCCACATGTATTGTGGTAATGGACTGATCTGCTAATGTTACGTCGGCTAGAAAACGCTTATAGCGTTTAATTAACGTCGCAGCTTGTAGCTGTAATTTCATGGGTACTTTTCGATATAATTTAACAACAGGCGAAGTTTACGATAAAAAGCACAATGAACAAAGCAAGAACTTATGAATTGATCAAACTGTTTAGCCACTGCTGTGCGTGTGTAATATCACTAAAAAAGTTAAACTCGATAGCGCAGCTTTGATAAATGCGCTGCAATTGCATTTGTAAAATGTCTGCATATGCACTATTAATTATAACAGCGGCAACAGCAACCATACCATTGTCAACACGATATTGTGTTGTTTCAATTAAGGCAAGCTCTGCTTCTGGTGTAAACAAGCTATTATCGGTAAACGAAACTAATGCAGCCCAAGGAGCACTCCCCATTTTTTCAGTAAAAGTTTTGATGTCTTGATGATATTGCTCAGAAATGCTTTCATTAAAGGGGCCTTGTGCATCAATTAATAAAATATTATCTTGTTGGGCAATAGTATAACTTCCATGTGCTGTATCTAACATGAGTAGACCCCTTTAAAACAGTGATTATGAAATATTATTGATAACAACTTTTAAAATATTTGCCAAGTAAGCATATTTTTATTGAATTGCAAGTTTTTAGGTAATTTAATTGTTAACGTACTTTTTAACCTGAAGCTATGTTAAGAGTGCGACATGCGATAATTGTTTTATTATCAACACTCGTTTACCTTGGTCATCAGTAATTCACTTATTGTTACCAATGCAGTGCATCTGTTTTTTAGATTGATAGTATCAGTTTAAATCATTTTAATTATTTTATTTTTTGTTGGATAATAGCTCCATTGAAACGTAAGCAAGCAAGTTAAATTAATTTATATCAAATAAGGAAGAAAAATGACGACACAATTTAAAAATATAGAAGGTGCAAAAGTACCTTCAGTTACATTCCCTATTCGTGTTAATGACGACTGGAGCACACGCGATACGCAAGAAATATTTGCCGGAAAAACCGTAGTAGTGTTTTCCCTACCCGGCGCCTTTACGCCAACATGTTCATCAAGCCACTTACCGCGTTATAATGAATTAGCAAGTAAGTTCTCTGAAAACGGTGTTGATGAAATAATTTGTGTTTCAGTGAACGATACCTTTGTAATGAACGCTTGGGCAGCAGACCAACATGCCGAAAATATTAGTTTTATTCCTGATGGTAATGGCGACTTCACCGAGGGGATGGGATTATTAGTTGCTAAAAATGACCTTGGTTTTGGTAAGCGTAGCTGGCGCTATTCTATGCTAGTAAAAGATGGCGTAATTGAGAAAATGTTCATCGAACCTGATTTACCAGGTGACCCGTTCGAAGTGTCAGACGCTGATACTATGCTAGCTTATATTAACCCTGAAGCAGTTCAAAAAGCGACCGTAAGCTTATTTACTAAGCCGGGTTGTCCACACTGTGCTAGAGCCAAAGCAATTTTAGCAGAGCAAGGGCTAGCTTATGACGAGTTAACCGTAGGAGAAGAAATTAGCATTTCTGCCATGCGCGCCATTACCAATGCTGACACTGTTCCGCAAATATTTATTGACGGTAAACATATTGGCGGCGCAGATGAGCTAGCAAAACACTTTGCATAAGCTAGTAGTGTTTTAGAGCGCAGCGCTCAGCCATTTAATTAATACCAACAATAAGGCACTTATTTAAAAGATAAGTGCCTTTTTTATTAGCACTTTTACTCCAATAAGCACTAAGTCAATCTAGCCTTATGTTTTTACGTAAAACACCCTGGGCAAGAGAGAAAGTAGAACAGCTTTACATTAAAAATAAACAGCATTTAGCAAGCGAATCACGATAAAACAAAAAATATGGTTAATATCGGGTTAAAATATATGAAAATACTGGAAAAATTAACTAAAATAGCCAATCATATCGCTTCTTTTTAACTCACTAGCAAAATATCATGACTACACCTAATCACTATATCCTTACTTGGCAGTGTCCAGACAATACCGGCGTTTTAGCTAAAGTATCGCAAAGCTTATTTGAGCATGGCGCATTTATCACTGAAACCTCACAATATAGTGACCCTTACACAGAAACATTTTTCTCTCGCATCGCCTTTGACGACAGAAACTTAACCGTCTCTGCGCATGAGTTTATTGCAGCGGTCGATGAACTAGCCAAGCCATTGAATATGGAATATAAACTACGTAATAAAGTTGATGTGCCTAATGTTGTTATTGCCGTTTCTAAAGATGATCACTGTTTAGTGTCGTTATTAACAAAATGGAAATCGGGTGTACTACCCATTAATATTGTTGCCGTTGTTTCTAATCACGTAGACTGTCAATCATTAGCTAATTGGCATGGTGTTCCTTTTTACCATTTCCCTATTACTAAAGACACTAAAGCTGAACAAGAGGCACAGATACTGGCCTTAATGCAAGACTGTGATGCTGAACTGCTGGTGCTAGCCCGGTACATGCAAATTTTGTCAGACGACTTATGTCAAAAATTGGCAGGGCGTGCAATTAACATTCATCACTCATTTTTACCTAGCTTTAAAGGCGCACGCCCATACCACCAAGCGCATGCCCGAGGGGTAAAAGTGATAGGTGCAACCGCGCATTATGTTACCGCCAACTTAGACGAAGGACCTATTATCGCACAAGAAGTAAAGCCTATTAACCACACTTTTACTATTGAGCAAATGGTTCACATGGGGCATGACTTAGAAGCAACAGCTCTAAGCCATGCAGTGCGTATTCATGCTGAGCAACGGGTGTGCTTAAATGGTGATAAAACAGTTATACTGGCTTAACGCCCAACCACGACTAACGTAGCAACTGGCATTAAGTGGGCAATTGGCGGTTGCTATACCACTACCGCGTAACAATACTTGTACAGCTAGGTGTAGTGAATTGCTGACGTTAATCACAGGCTTAAATACGGCGAAAGTTCGCGAAGTCGGCTAAGGTATGCTTAAAATTAGAGCAGACTTAGTTAACCCAAAACTCGTTATAACCTTGCTTAAATCGGGCTGAGGGTAATTCGCTTAAGAAGCCTTAACATGATTAATATTGAAAAAATTCACCACGTTGCTTACCGCTGTAAAGACGCTAAAGAAACCACAGACTGGTATAAAGATAAGCTCAATATGGATTTAGTTTTAGCCATTGCTGAAAACGAAGTTCCTTCCACTAAAGCGCCCGACCCTTACATGCATATATTTCTTGATGCGGGCAATGAAAACGTTTTAGCTTTTTTTGAAGTCCCCAACTCCCCTGCCATGGGGCGAGATGAAAACACCCCTGAGTGGGTGCAACATTTGGCCTTACGGGTGGCAAGTGTTTCGGCATTAGCAGCAGCAAAAGAGTCGCTAATTAGCAAAGGCGTTGATGTTTTAGGCCCTGTTAATCATGGTGTGTTCACCTCTATTTACTTTTTTGACCCTAACGGACATCGGTTAGAACTAGCGGCAAATACAGGGACAGCAGAACAATATAAGCAGCTAAATGATGTTGGATATGCCATGGTTGAAGAGTGGTCTAAAACCAAACGAGCACCACGCCATGCTGCCTGGCTGCATGAATAACGAAACTAAAAAATCAGTGGTTAGCAAAACTAAACACTTAGCCATTACTATTTACCGATTAATGGCGTAAAATAGCGCTATTAATCGATAAAAAAGTACTATAGTCATGTCTCGTAAAAAAAAATCTAGAAAACCTGGTGGCGCACCCATCGCCAAACCTAAATTAAGCAAAGCTGAATTAGCCAAGGTTGAAAAAAGAGTGCGTAAAAAAACAGGCAAAAAGCCGGGTAATCGCCAGCAAGAAGCACAGCAAAACACCACAGCAAAGCAGCAGGTTGACACAAATAAAGACCCTCGTATTGGTAGTAAAAAACCCATTGACCTAGGTGGCAGCGCTAAAACAACGCTAAACAAGTCGACAGAAAATGTTAACCCCACCAAAGCGAAAAAATCTACGCAAGACCCTATTGCTGCACTGCGCGCTGCTGATAACAAGCGCTGTACTCATAGCGGTGAAGCTATGGCTGGCATTAGCTTAGCGCAAGAACTTGCTAACATTGAAAACGATGAACAACTGCAGGTTATTTTAGCTAAACAAGACGATGATATTGCCCTAACACATGAGGAAGTTGACTACTTCAATAATATGATGGAGCGTCACGAAGCTATTAGTGTTCAATTAGGCGATGAGGAAGAAGACGTTAGTAGCCCAAACACTCGCTCTGAAGATGATTTATGGGATAAGCTAGACAATGCCTCAGTACCTGAGCTTGATACCTAACCCTAGTAAATAAAAAGTGTAATGTAAAAGGAATAAGGTTAATACAGATGAATGAATACTGGTTAACAACCCTTGTTGTTGGGGCAGTCATTATTATCAGTTTAGCGATTTATGCGGCTAAGTTGTTAAGGCAACTTAGCGCGCAAAAGCGTGTGCAGGCACAGGCAGCGTTAGATCGCCAACAAGCACTAGCAAAACACGATACAAAAATACTGTCTAGCGTAAAAATTATTGTAAAAGCCATGCAAGAAGAGCAATGTGACTTTAGCGAAGGGTGTTGGCGCTTATCGGTATTACTTGACTCATTAAAATTGAGTAGCGAACTGGCGCAACAGTTCCCTGCAATATACAAGTTATACAACCAAATAAAGCACCTTGCTATTATGGGTGAAAGAAAACAGTTAGAAAAAAAACAACGTATGAAAGAAGACTATCAACGTCTTAAGCTTGAAGCGCAGTTACACAATGACATAGTGGCAGACCTTAGTTTACTTCAGCAATATGTCACAGAAAGAATAAGCTCCCTTAAGGCATAACTGCTTACTTAATGAATTTACCTCTGGGGCTAGAGCAGGTTTTTAACATTGCTTGTGATGAATCAATAAACATTAACTAAATATCCGTATAATAATGGCTAGAACTGCTGCTAGATCTTAGTGACAGTTAGATCTTATAGCAATTTGATAAATTATGGGTAACATCATGCAAGCAAGTCAATTTTTTGATCCTAAACTCCTCAACAAGTATAACACCAGTGGTCCTCGATACACTTCATATCCTACGGCGTTAGAGTTTCATGACGACTTCACCCATGATGATTTTATTCAAGCGGTAAAAGACTCACCCAACCGTGAGCTATCGCTTTATGTACATATTCCATTTTGTCATACCCTTTGCTATTACTGTGGTTGCAACAAAGTGATAACTCGCCACCGTAGTAAAGCTGACACCTACCTTGAGTATTTAGCACAAGAAATTGCACTACAAGCCCCCTCGTTCACAGAGTATAAAGTTAAACAGTTACATTGGGGGGGCGGCACACCGAGTTTTTTAACACATAAACAAATCACAACGTTAGTTGAATTGCTCAAAGAAAAATTTGATTTCTCAGACGAATTAGAAATGAGTATTGAAATCGACCCACGTGAAATTGATATGAACCTTGCAGAGCACTTATTTTCACTAGGTTTCAATCGTTTAAGCTTGGGTGTACAAGACTTAGACTTAAAAGTACAACAAGCAATAAACCGCGTGCAGTCAACAGAGTTTATTGGTGACTTTATCAGTCATGCCAAAGCGGTTGGCTTTCAGTCGATTAATATTGATTTAATTTACGGCTTACCACACCAAACATTAGAAAACTTTAAAAAAACCTTAGACAAAGCACACGAATGGGATGTTGACCGTATTTCATTATTTAGTTACGCCCATATACCAAGCCGATTTGCTGCGCAACGCAAGTTACGTGATGAATGGCTACCAAACGCAGCATTAAAGTTTGATTTAATGAAGTTATCAATCGAAACGCTGTGTGACTATGGATATGACTTTATCGGGATGGACCACTTTGCTAAACCAAATGATGAACTTTCTATTGCCCAACGCAACGGCACATTACACCGTAACTTTCAAGGTTATACTACCCGTGGCGGCTGTGATTTGTTAGGGCTAGGTGTCTCGTCAATTAGTAGTATAGGCCGTTCATTTGGCCAAAATATAAAAGATCTACAAAGCTATTATCAAGCGATTGAAAACCAGCAACATGCACTTGAACGTGGAGTCAGCTTAAGCGATGATGACATTTTGCGTGGTGAAGTGATACGTGAACTAATGTGTAACCTGTATCTTGATAAAACAAAAATTAGTGAAAAATATACCATTAACTTCGATCAGTATTTTGCCCAAGATTTAGACCTGTTAAATCCTTTTATTGACGATGGCTTAGTAGAAAATGCCGCTAGCTTTATTAAAGTAGACCAAAAAGCGCGCTTGCTTATTCGTAATATTTGCATGAGTTTTGATGCGTACATGAAAAAACACGTAAATCAACAGCGCTTTTCACGGGTAATTTAGAAACAAATGAGACGCTAGGAAATAAACGCGGTGCTAGGAAGATAAAGATATTAGTCCCTAGTATCGAGTACCTAGTATCTAGCACCTAGTACCTAGTACCTAGTACCTAGTATCGAGCACCTAGTATCTAGGACCTAGTATCTAGGACCTAGTATCTAGGACCTAGTATCTAGCACCTAACTAAATAAGCCCTAAAACAAACCGGCAATTAGCGCTAGTAAAGCCTAATTCAGTGCCTTTATCCGTTTGTGTTTTTGTTGCTAAATCTACCCACTGGTAATACACATTTCTGTGTACCTTTGCCAGTAAGTTTTGGCGCACAACAACATACAGTTCACCGTTGTCATTGGCCGTAATAGGGTGGTTGTGATCTAAAGTAAATTCATTACCCACGTTATTAGTAACTACCATGCACGTTTGGTGTTCATCCTGCCAGCGCCATTGGGTTAACACAAAGGGGGCGTCTTCAACCGTAATTTTTATTTTTTCAACGGGTGTTACTAAAAAATAGTTATCTTGCTCTTTTTTTAATACCGACGCTAACAGCTTAACTAAAGCAGGGCGTTTAAAAATTGTGCCGGCGTAAAACCAATCACCATTGGCTTTTATTTGTAAGTCTATTTCACCACAATAATCAGGGTTCCATAATTCAACCGGGGGTATTGCATCGCCTTGTGCTTTTATTTGAGCAGTAATCTGCTCAAGTGACGAGCCTGAAGACATAACTTTCTCCTGTGAACAAGCATATGTAAGAATCATACCAGTAAATTTGTCTAATAGACAAAGAAGTGATTTCGATCGTAATTTAACGCAATAGCGAATGACAACTATTGAATATATATTCAAATTAAGGCAGTATTTATCCAGCTTTTTTGAAGTCAACTTTCTTCAACCTATTTGCAAGCAAAGTCTAACAAACGCTAGCAACAACCCGGCCATAACGACCGAATAACCAAGGAACATTAATGAAACCGAATACTAAACCGGCCAATCCTAACTTTTCATCAGGCCCATGTACAAAACGTCCAGGTTACAGCCTTGCAGCCCTTAACACTGACAGCTTAGGGCGTTCTCACCGGAGCGCTATTGGTAAAGAACGTTTACTTAAAGCCATCACAGAAACGTCTCGTTTATTAAACTTACCTGCTGGTTACAAGGTTGGTATTGTGCCAGGATCAGACACAGGGGCTATGGAAATGGCAATGTGGTCATTATTAGGGCAACGTCCGGTTGATGTGTTTGCCTGGGAGTCTTTTGGCTCTGGATGGGGGGCAGACATTGCTAAACAATTAAAATTAGACGATGCGCGTTTATTTACCGGTGCTTATGGTGAACTACCAGACTTTGCACAAGCGAACCCAGAGCACGATATTGTCTTCACTTGGAATGGCACAACTTCAGGCGTTAAAGTTGAAAACGCTGACTGGATCAGAAGCCAACGGACAGGTTTAACGATTTGTGATGCCACCAGTGCGGTATTTGCGATGGAACTTGATTGGGACAAAATAGACGTTGCTACCTTTAGCTGGCAAAAAGTGCTTGGCGGGGAAGGCGCACACGGTATGTTAATTTTAAGCCCCAGAGCGGTAGAAAGATTAGAATCATACACTCCCCCTTGGCCAATTCCTAAAGTATTCGGTTTAACCAAAAACGGCAAGTTAATTGACGGTATATTCAAAGGCGCTACCATCAACACACCGTCAATGTTATGTGTTGAAGACTACCTTGACGCACTTAATTGGGTTGATGAAATTGGTGGTTTAACTGCTGCAATAGCAAAAAGTGAAGAGAACCTGCAAGTACTAACAGACTTTGTTGGGCAAAATGATTGGATCAGCTTTTTAGCTAAAACACCGGCCACCTGTTCAAATACCAGCGTATGTTTTGAATTAAAAGCGGATGCAGAGCAAGTTAAAGCCATGGTGAAGTTATTAGACGATGAAGGTGTAGCCTTTGATATTGGCGCATACCGCGACGCACCAGCAGGTTTACGCATTTGGGCTGGCGCAACGGTTGAAAAATCAGACCTTGTTGCCTTACTACCTTGGTTAACGTGGGCTTACCAACAAGTGACCGCCTAATATTTTTCCTTCACCGATAAAGAGTTTTATATGAAAAAAATTAGAACATACAATAACATTGCAACTGCCGGCCTAAATAAATTTCCAGTAGAGCGTTACATTGTCGACTCGGTTTGTGAAGACCCAGATGCTATTTTATTACGTAGCCATAAACTACATAACGAAACATTACCTGCTTCAGTATTAGCTATTGCGCGTGCTGGCGCTGGCGTTAATAATATCCCCGTTGCCGATTATACCCCTAAAGGTATTGTTGTTTTTAACACCCCAGGCGCAAACGCCAATGCAGTAAAAGAGTTAGTACTCGCTAGTTTATTACTTGGCTCGCGTGGTATAACGCAAAGTATGAATTATGTTGACTCATTAGCATCAGAAAAAGATCCAGCTGAATTACATAAACAAGTAGAAGCGGGTAAGAAAAAATATGGTGGCTCTGAGCTTAAGGGTAAAACCCTAGGCGTAGTTGGCTTGGGTGCCATTGGCGCTAAAATTGCTAACCTAGCGTTAAGCCTAGACATGAACGTCATTGGCTACGACCCTAAACTTAGTGTTGAGGCTGCGTGGCAGTTATCGTCGAAAGTAAATCGTGCAGAAAACTTAAACTCACTGCTAGCACGCGCTGACTATGTTACCTTACATGTCCCTATGCTTGCCGCTACAGAAGGCTTAATGAACGATGACGCATTTTCAGCCATTAAAGACGGCGCGGTTTTAATTAACCTAGCGCGCGGTGAACTAGTAGAAGAGGCGGCTGTGATTAAAGCCTTAAACTCAGGTAAATTAGCGCATTACATTGCTGACTTCCCCAGTGAAGCGTTAATTGCTCATGACAAGGCTATTTTGTTTCCACATTTAGGTGCCAGCACGGTAGAAGCAGAAGAAAACTGTGCCGAAATGGGAGCTGATCAGCTCATCGACTTTTTAGATAATGGTAACATTGCTAATTCTGTCAATTTTCCCACCGTATCACTTGAGCGAACCTCTGGCTATAGAGTAACCTTTGCCAATGATAATATTCCTAAGGTTTTAGGGACAATATTAAACTTATTGGCTGATTTAAATATTAATGTACTTGATATGGTGAACAAAAGTCGTGACGAAATTGCTTACACCATAGTAGACATTGAACAAGAGCCAACACCAGCGTTACTTGAAAGCCTCTCTAATGTAGAGCATGTTTTTCATGTAAGAAGTGTATAATTAAGCGGCTATAAACCGCATTAATAAGTAGGCCATGAATTAGTCGAAAACTAATAAACAGAAAACTCTTCGATTAATTCATTTTTTACTTGCACAAAGGGTGATAACTCATTAGAATCCGCGCATTGTTTCAAAGACAGAAGCAATAGGATTTAAAATGCGATTAAAAGAGCATTCTAATCAGTAATAAAATCAGCAATACACCTCAGTGGTGGCTATAGCTCAGTTGGTAGAGCCCCGGATTGTGATTCCGGTTGTCGAGGGTTCAAGTCCCTTTAGCCACCCCATTCTCAAGTCCCTTTATCTTTTTAGTAAAACATCCACGGTAATGAGTCACACTTTGGTTTAATCTCGACCGCAATCACGATGATTCCGCCATTTCAACTTAACTAGTTTTATCAAAGTTTTATCAAGACATCCATGTTAACCCCACACGTTAACTCATCGAGGGTTCAAGTTCCTTTAGCCGACATTGTTTTCTCGAAAAATTTTACTTTGTTTATTGCTTTAGGAGCAAAAATAGCTGTTGGTTAATATGGTCTTGGTCATGCCAATACCCTGAGTTTGGTAATAATTGTGTTGGCTTGTATTATAGCAAGTAAATCAAAGTGGTATTGCTTGGTGTGATTGCGTCTATACCAAACGACCATTATTGGTATGGTGGCTTGTTAATGTAGGTTTGGTTAATTGGTCTTATTTTAAGGCTTGATAAGCTTAATAAAGGGGTATACCCTAATAGTACATTTTAGCGCTCAAAAAATTAAATGAATAGAAAGGTATTATGAAAACATTATTATTACCCGTATGTGCAGCTTTATTACTCGCTGGTTGTGCTCAAACAACGCCAAATAACTCTGCAGGTGCTACGCAACTTCAAGTTAAAGAAAGCAATAAAGTATTAGTAAGTGATGGTAAGCAGTTAAAAGATGCCATTGAAAATGCCAAAGCTGGCGATCATATTGTGCTTAAAAACGGCACTTATACCAACCTAGCAATAGAATTTTATGGTGAAGGAACTAAAGAAAAACCTATCACATTAAGCGCTGAAACCGCGGGTGAAGTGTTCATCGAAGGGCAATCTTATTTAGAGCTTGGTGGTAATTACCTGGTTGTTGATGGCTTACATTTTAGAAACGGTTATACGCCGACAAAAAATGTTATTCGCTTTAAAATTGACGATGACAGAATCGCTTTCAACTCAAAGGTAACCAATAGTGTTATTGAAGAGTTTACGCAAAAAGACAGGCTAGTAAAAGACCATTGGGTTGAGTTTTGGGGCCGTAACAATGAACTAAGCAGTAACTATATTGCCGGTAAATCTAACGACGGACCAACGGTTGTAGTGAAGTTAGGTGGCAACCAAAACATCAAAAATCACCATCAAATAGTGAACAACCACTTTGGACCACGTCCTAGAAAGGGTGGGCCTCGCGGCGAAACAATCCAAATCGGCAACAGTTTCACTTCAATGACTCCTTCATACACCAATATTGAAAACAACCTTTTTGACCGTTGTAACGGTGAAGTAGAAATTATTTCAAGTAAATCAAACTACAACCAATTCAAAAACAATGTTTTCTTTAAAAGTGAAGGCTCTCTGGTATTACGCCACGGCAACTACGCCACCATTGACGGTAATATCTTCATTGGCGATGGTAAGTCTGAAGAGTTTGGTGGTATCCGTGTTGTGAACACCGGCCATTGGATCGTTAATAACTACTTCTATAAACTGCACGGTGAAAAGTTTAGAGCACCTATTGCGGTAATGAACGGTATTTATAAATCACCACAAAACCGATATAACCAAGTTACTGATGCAGTAGTCGCATACAACTCCTTTGTTGAAACACCTACACCTTGGTATTTTAGTGTTGGTTCAAATGTGGCACAAAGTGCAGTTTTACCAAAAAGTGAAATTCGTGATGCACGCCCTATCAGAACTATTTTTGCTAACAACACCATCTACAACTCAGCCAAAGCTGAACAACCTGCGTTCAATTACGACGATGAGATGGATGATGTAAGCTTTAAAAATAACTTCTCTAACAATGAGAATAAAACCGAGATTGGCAAAAATGGCATTATTACACAAGCTATGTCAGTAAACCGTGTCTCAGAATACTTAATGGCGCCAGAGCAAAATAATACTGATGTGTATAACGGCTTTGACTTTGAAAAAATCACCACAGATTTATTCGGCAATAAAAGAGCGGATAACAATGCTGTGGGTGCCATCATTAGTCCCGTAGCGAAAGGTACTGAACTATTTGAACGCTCAGAATTTGGTGCTAGCTGGTTTGTAGCAGAAAAAGCAGTTAAAGAAGCCACTGTTTTCAAAGCGGCTACTGCAAAAGAATTAGCTAAGGCTTTAGCTGATGCAACCTCTGGTGACATTATAGAGCTTACTGCTGCACAATATACCGTGGATGCTGCGCTTGAAATCAATAAAGAAATCACTTTTGTTTCTGCTGATAAAAACAAAAAATCAGTCATTAACTTCACTTCAGCGGCTACTGCATTCTCTATGCAGCCAGACGGCCACCTGCAGTTAGATAGCGTAATTATTAAAGGTAACAAGCAGCAAAATGCTTTCACAACCTTAGATAAGTACATGTCTAAAGCGTATAATATCTCAGTTAAAAACTCAGAAATAACTAACTTTATTAGCGTGTTAGAAGTTTCTAAAGCATCGTTTGCTGATGAAATTGTTATTGAAAACTCGAGTGTTCGTAATAACCAAAACGGCTTTATCCTAAATAAAGAAATTGATGATAAAGGCGATTACAACGCAGAGTTTTTAATTATTAAAAACACTACGTTTGACAATATTGCCGGCGCGATTTTAGACTACCACCGTGGTGGTTATGACGAGTCGACGATTGGTGGTAACTTAATTTTTGAAAACAACACAGTGACTAATTCGGGTGTGAAAGGCGGTTTACTAATGAAAAACCGCGGCATTGTTAAAGTATCATTTGCTAACAATACCTTTAGAAACAACCCGGTTAAAACCATTGCCATTCTCTGGGGTGAAAAAGGTCAAAAGCCTGTTAACAATACTAGGACTAACTCAGGTGAAATTGAAGTAGTAGAAAACTTAGAAATGAACTTAATGTACTAATAACGCTATAGCCATAGTTTAGGTACAGCCTAACTATGGCGTAGTTAGCCACTTAACTGCGTCATAGCGGCATTATTAAGCCCCTAATAGTTGTGTTTATACAACTATTAGGGGCTTTTTGTTTGCTTGGCTGTGTTTACTTAAGAGGGTTGCTAAGCACAGGTTGCTTGGTATCAATGGTGAGTAACTGCAGCAAACACTGGAGTAGGGGGCTAAGTAAAGCGGGGTGTTTTACTCAGGCTCAACAAAAAACTTATTATTAAGTAAAAACTCGTCTTCCATAGCGTCAAGCATTTCTTCGGTTAACGGGCTTGAACCTTGCACAGGTTGGCTAATTTTATGTCCTTCATCGGCCCATTCTCCTAAATCGATTAACTGGCAGCGTTTGCTACAAAAAGGACGAAACTTATTGCTTGCTTGCCAAGCAACTTCGGTATTACAGTGAGGGCAGGAAACTTTTAAGGTCATAATTTAATACCTTGCAATAATAAAAATGTAGTCACAAAATTATACGTGAATTAGGCAAAGAGAGAAAGTGAAAGCCATTTTATTCATTAACCCCAACTATAGCTATTAACAACGGGCTAATTGAAACTTAGTCGCTTGGTTTGAATACCGGCGACCTTGCTGCTCAGTAGGCAGCATAAAGCGTATAGAGTAGCGAAACTTGTTGCCACTAATGCTGGGGTAATATTGTGCACTTGTGGCGACTTTAATGCGCAGTAGTAATAAACCTTCGCCACTGTCTTGGTAAAAACCGCTTTCTGTTTCAATGGTTTCAAATGCGGCACGTTGGCGAAAAAACTTCAGCACCAAAGCCAGCGAGCTTTCAATAGTATTTAACAGCGCTAACCAGCGTTCAATGTCTTGCGTAATACGCGTTTTGTTTTGGTGTAGCCAAAATTGTAATTGGGGCAGGTCAAAGCTACAACTCCCACCTTGAATGGCAAAACGTTGTTTTAAGCTTGCCAATAAGGGGTCTACTTTTAACTGGCTACACTTTTGCCCTGTTACTCTTAGTTGGCTAATTAACGCCACGGTTTCTTTTAAATTTGACTCAAGTGCACTCGTGTCAATATCAGGCGCTTGTGACCAGATAACTAGGTTTTGTTGTAGTTTTTCTAAATCTTTAATTAAATCACCGCGAATATCACTACGATCTAGTGCATCAACAATAGAGAACAAAGCATTAAAAAATACTTGGTGAGACAAAAAAATATCGCCAGCAACGCAGCTGTGCGCATGCTTAAACAGTTGTTCAAGCTTTAAGTAATTGCGAATGCGCTCATTAAGCGGGTGTTCATATAAAATCGTTGTCATGCAAAGTATTGGTGATATCTCTGTTAAGTTTATGGTATTGTTTAAAATCTAGGGTAAAACCCAAAAACTAAAGTAACGATAGCAAGTTGCTATGGCGAATTGTTCATTTTTACACTCATTTACTTGTGTGCTTCACGTTTAGCAAAGCTTAAGTACAGTTGGTGTAATTTTATTACAGCGTCTTTTAAACTGCTTATATCACTACCGTCATTATTTATTATGTCATCAGCATTGTCTTGTCTAACCTGCCTGCTTACTTGGCTGTCGATAATTGCCTGTACTTGTGCTGTAGAGTTGTTGTCACGTGCCTTTGTGCGCGCTATTTGTGTTGACTCTTTAACATCAATAACCAAAACACGGTTCACTAAGCTGGTTAGCTTATTCTCAATTAACAGTGGTGCTACTATAATACAATATGGGCTTGAAGCGGTGTTCGCTTGTGTAACAATTTGTTCTCTGATCAGCGGGTGCAGTAAATTATTAAGCCATAATTGGTCGGTTTTGTTGGTAAATATTTGTTGCCGCAATAACGGCCTATTTAATGAGCCGTCAGCTTGAATAAATGCGTGACCAAAATGTTCGCTAATGGCGCTAAGTGCGGGGCTTCCCTGTGCAACAACTTCACGCGCAATTATATCGGCATCAATAATATCAATACCTTGTGCAGAAAAAATATTGGTGACTGTGGTTTTTCCACTGCCTATGCCACCGGTTAAACCGACAATAAAATTCGCCATGATTACCTTAACATTACAAGTACTAGGAAAAGACAAGGCTCTAGAAGCGAGGGAAAGCCTAATACTGGGTGTTTCCTCAACTTATCTGTGCCATATACCAAAGCCAAATACTTTCACCCCATAAGATGGTTATCCAACCAGCAACGGCTAGGTATGGGCCAAAAGGTATGGCTTGCTCTCGCTGGTGGTTTTTAAAAATCATCAGCGCAATACCAACAATTGCACCAACCACTGAGGCCATTAAAATTAAAATTGGTAATAGTTGCCAGCCAATCCAAGCGCCAAACAAGGCAAACAATTTAAAGTCGCCATGGCCCATGCCTTCTTTACCGGTTAATAACTTAAATAACCAAAATACAGTAAATAAACTCATATAACCAACAGCAGCGCCAATAACAGCATCAGTTAGCGGCACAAAAGTACCGGTTATATTCACTAACAAGCCAAGCCATAATAGCGGCATAACAATTTGGTCTGGTAGTAGCATGTGGTCAAAATCTATTAAGGTTAAACAAATTAACCCCCAAGTGAGCAATACTACTAATAACGCTTCTACTGTAGCACCAAGTTGCGTTGCTACCAGTAAGCTTAATAGCGCTGTAGCTGCTTCTACACTGGGATAGCGGCTAGAAATACTGTTTTTACATTGGCTACATTTACCTTTTAACAATAGCCAGCTAATAATAGGGATATTTTCATAAAAACGTATTTGATGAGCACAGTGCGGACAGGTTGAGTGCGGAACAGATAAGCTTAAAGGGCTAATTTTTTTAGCGGGCACTTGAGTTAATTCGTCAGCTAAAAACTCACGACACTCCATATACCAAGCGTTATGCATCATTTTCGGTAGCCGATAAACAATAACATTTAAAAAGCTACCAATGAGTAAGGAGAATACAGTAACAAACAGGTAGAAAAACACTGGCGACTGTTGAAATAAAGCGAAGGTTTGTTCAAACATAAGGGCTCATACCGGTGAAAAAGACAAAAAGACAAAAAACACAATAAGGTTAATTAAATAATAATAAAGGTTGCTAACGCCCTCAGGGATAACAACCTTTTTAAAAACCTAGTACCTAGTGCCTAGTACCTAGTACCTAGTACCTAGTACCTAGTACCTAGTACCTAGTACCTAGTACCTAGTACCTAGTACCTACACAACCATACCAATTTGGAAGATAGGCAAATACATGGCAATAATTAAGCCGCCAATCACCACCCCTAATACAGCCATTATCATGGGCTCTAATAGCGCAGTTAAATTGTCAACGGCATTGTCAACTTCGGTTTCATAAACAGTGGCAACTTTACTCAGCATTTCATCAACAGCGCCAGACTCTTCACCTATTGCTACCATTTGAATGACCATATCAGGAAATATGCTACTATTTTTCATCGCTAAATTCATTTGCATACCAGATGATACCTCAGAGCGTACCTCTAAAATGGCATCCCGAAATACTGCATTACCCGAAGCGCCAGCAGCGGAGTCTAAGGCGTCTATTAAAGGGACGCCGGCGGCAAAGGTCGTTGAAAGTGTTCGTGCGTAACGGGCAACAGCGGCCTTTTCAAGTAAGTCACCAATCACCGGTAACTTTAAAATTTTCTTATCTACTTGGTCTCTAAACTTTAAACTGTTTCTGTGGGCTCGTTTAAATAAAAAGATAAAAGCAAAAATAGCGCCTAAGGCAAAGTACCAATAGGCCACCATAAAATCTGAAATACCAACAACAAATAAGGTAAAGCCGGGTAATTCAGCGCCAAAGCCGGCAAATATTTCTTGAAACACAGGCACCACAAAAATTAATAAAATTGAAGTCACCACTGCTGCTATCACTAATACGGCAATAGGGTAGGTCATCGCTTTTTTAATTTTAGCTTTTAATGCTTCAGCTTTTTCTTTGTAAGTGGCAATACGGTCGTAAATAGTTTCTAATGCACCAGACTGCTCACCAGAGGCGACTAAATCACAGTAAAGATCATCAAAATACAATGGGTGTTCGCGTAAGCAGTCAGACAAGGGAATGCCTGATGCTAGCTTGTGGCCTATTTCTCCCAAAAGTGTTTGTACCTTGCCGTTGCTATGTCCTTTACCTATCATTTCAATGGTTTGTACTAAAGGAACACCAGCGCCTAACATGGTGGCAATTTGTCGTGATATAACCGCAATATCGCTAGGGGTGATGGCTTTGTCGCCACCTAAACCAAATAAAGGTTTTGCTTTTTTCTTTACTTTTTTCGGGGTAATACCTTGCTTGCGCAGCTGCGCTTTTAACTCAAGTATATTATTAGCAGCTAGTTCACCGCTAATAGCTTTTCCCTTACGGTTAATTCCTTGCCATGTAAACACATCTAAAGGTTTAACTTTAACTGTTTTATTTTTTGCTACTGCTGTTGCCATAACCTCACCTGTTCTTTATTTATATTGGCGAGAATTTGAAAAAGTCTTCGCACGATTATTTTTATTTTTATACCCTAGTACCTAGAGCCTAATACCTAGAGCCTAGTACCTAGTACCTAGAGCCTAGTACCTAGAGCCTAGTATCTAGCAGCTTATTCCTAAAACCTAGGCCTCTCTCTTTACGAACTTGTCACTCGGTTTATTTCTTCAAGGCTAGTCATGCCGCTCATGGCTTTTTCTAAACCAGATTGACGTAAATTGTTGTATCCCTCTTTTTGACACTGCTCGGCAATATCTAATGAGTTGCCGCCCTCCATTATAATAGCGGCTATGGTTGGGCTTATTTTAATTACCTCATAAATACCCACGCGACCTTTATAGCCACCAGTACAGTGTTCACAGCCTACAGGCTTATATAGGGTTATGTCACTAAACTTGTCGGCGGGAAAACCCTGTTCAGCAAGTTGAATGTCTGAAAGTTCTTCTCTAACTCTACATTTTGGACATAAACGACGTGCTAGCCGTTGAGCAATAATAACGGTTACCGAGCTGGCAACGTTGTATGAAGGAACCCCCATATTTAATAAACGGGTCAGGGTTTCAGCGGCAGAGTTGGTATGTAAGGTTGACAAAACCAAGTGTCCGGTTTGGGCAGCTTTTATGGCGATTTCTGCTGTTTCTAAATCTCGAATTTCACCCACCATGACTACGTCAGGGTCTTGGCGTAAAAACGAGCGTAAAGCACTAGGGAACGTTAAACCGGCACGGTTATTAATTTGCACCTGGTTAATGCCTTCTAAGTTAATTTCTACGGGGTCTTCTGCGGTAGAAATGTTGCGCTCTTCGGTGTTTAGAATGTTAAGGCCAGTGTAAAGCGAGACGGTTTTACCTGAGCCGGTAGGGCCCGTAACTAAAATCATCCCTTGAGGTTGTCCTAAGGCTTCCATGTATATTTCTTTTTGGAGCGGCTCATACCCTAGCATATCAATCCCTAACATTGCGCTAGAAGAGTCGAGAATACGCATTACAATTTTCTCTCCCCACATAGTGGGTAGGGTACTGACACGAAAATCGATAGATTTTTTCTTCGAAAGCGCCAGTTTTATGCGGCCATCTTGTGGCACTCTGCGCTCAGCAATATCAAGCTTTGCCATTACTTTTAGGCGGGCTGACATTCGGGCTGACAAACTGGCTGGGGGTTTGGCTATTTCAGACAAAATGCCGTCAATACGAAAACGAATACGAAAGGTTTTTTCATAGGGTTCAAAGTGTAAGTCAGACGCGCCTTTTTTAATTGCGTCTAATAAAATTTTGTTTATAAACACTACAATGGGAGCGTCATCTTCTCCTTTGCCAACACTGTTGTCTTCTTCGTCATCAGTGTCGTTATATGCGTCTAACCCCGATAGCTCTTCCGAGTCAATATCACTTATATCTAAAGCGTCGCTGTCAGCTTCTAATATTTTTTCAATGCAGGCATTTAGCCCATATTCATCGGTTAAGATTAATTCAGTGCTATAGCCAGTGTTAAATTGTATTTCTTCTAAAGCGTCAACGTTGGTTGGGTCAGACATGGCAACAAACAACACTTTACCGCGTAAAAATAGCGGCAGTGCATTGTGTTTGCTAATTAATTTTTCATTGCGGACACCTTCAGGCAGTAAAGTGGTGTCAAAATTACTTAATTGAATATAAGGGTAACCAAAGGTGTCAGACAAAATAGCTGCAATTTTTTTACCATCAATATTTTTATCATCAACTAAATAACGTATGAATGATTTATTTTTACCAGCATAATCACTCACAATGCTGTCAACACTGTCTAAGGGAATAAGTTGCTCATTAGAAAGAGCAGATAAAACGCTGGATTGATGATGGCTTCCTTTCATAACTGCTACTGATAACCTTTTGAATAAGCTAAATGAAAATGTTAAATTTTAGTGTAACGCAATTAGAAAGGAAATGGCAAAATAATTACTCATAATCAATGGGGTCAGAGTAAATTGATTAAGCGTAATTCAGGCAAGCAAGTTAATTATAAGCTAAGCTTGTCTAACAGTTTGTATTTTTTAAGGATAAAAAATGCCGCGTTTACCTCGTTTAAATTTAAATAATATCCCCCAACATGTCATCCAGCGTGGCAATAACAGACAGGCTTGTTTTTATTATGAGCAGGACTATCAGGTTTACCTTACAAAATTGCTTGAATACAGTAATAAGTATAAAGTGGATATTCATGCCTTTGTTTTAATGACAAACCATGTTCATTTACTTGCAACGCCAAGAATTCCGAATGGTGTTAGTTTAATGATGCAGTCACTTGGTCGTTATTATGTTAGGTATTTTAATCAAAGTTATAAGCGTTCAGGAACGCTATGGGAAGGGCGTTTTAAGTCTTGCTTGGTAGATAGTGAAAATTATTTTTTAACTGTAACTCGTTATATAGAGTTTAACCCTGTGCGTGCTGCAATGGTAAAAAAGCCGGAACAATATTCTTGGTCAAGTTACCACCATAATGCACTTGGCAAACAAATTAAACTATTAACAGAGCATCAGTGTTATATAAACCTTGGCACGTCACCTGAACTGCGACAAGAGGCTTATCGGCGGTTATGTGAACAATATTTAAATGAAAAAACAATAAACGAAATAAGAGAGGCTGTTAATAAGTGTTATCTATTAGGCTGTAATGGTTTCAAGCAGCAAATGGAAGCAAAGGTTGGGCACAAGTTATCGCCAAAACCAAAAGGAGGCGATAGAAAATCTGCGAAATATTTAAGTAGAAAATCGACATAAGAATAACACTTATCAGGATAAATAGATAAATCAATTCACTCTGACCCCTTTGATTATTCTTGATCTATTTGATCTGACCCCTTTGATTCTTATCAGGATAAATAGATAAATCAATTCACTCTGACCCCTTTGATCCCTTTGATTATGCAGCAACAAAAAAGCTCCCGAAGGAGCTTTATTATGAGGTAAAATAGAGGTGGTAAGATATTTAAGAAATCAACTTACTCTGACCCCTTTGATTTCATGACCCCTTTGATTTCAAGCAGCAAATGGAAGCAAAGGTTGGGCGCAAGTTATCGCCAAAACCAAAAGGAGGCGATAGAAAGTCGGCGAAATATTTAAGTAGAAAATCGACATAACAATAACACTTATCAGGATAAATAGATAAATCAATTCACTCTGACCCCTTTGATCCTGACCCCTTTAATCCCCCTTTGATTTTTCTTGATCCTTCCCCAGCAACAAAAAAGCTCCCGAAGGAGCTTTAGAATTAGGTCAAATAGAGGTGGTAAGATGTTTTGATATTTAAGAAATCAACTTACTCTGACCCCTTTGATCTTATCTTTTTGATCTTATCTTTTTGATCTGATCATTTGATTAACAAAGACCAGCATCTAAGCAGTTTCCACCACGAGTCCAAGTTACACTGCCATTAGTTGTTGTTGCACCCGTCAATGAGAAAGTCAAATCAGTAGCTGCATCATTTTGCATTGTAGAGGTTACAGTGACAACAGGAGCCGTTGCAGTGCCACTAATTACTACATGTTTAACTAGATCAGCATCCGACCAACCATTTGTATTAGCTGTACTCCCATCTGTTCCATCATCAATAGCACCACAGTTATGTGTAGTAGCTGTTCTAGTTTGAACACATAAGTCAATAGCTGTTTTAGCTGGTGTTGCGGCTAAAACCACTTCAGCAAATGCTGCTCTATCCGAATAAGTTTTATAAGCCGGCAATGCCACCGCGGCTAAAATACCGATAATCGCTACCACGATCATTAATTCAATTAGCGTAAAACCTTTTTGTGCTTTTTTTGTCATTGTTGTTAAGTTTTTCATATTGTTTATTCCATTATTTATTTTCGGGGACTGCAGTCAATATGCGACAATTTTTTATAAATGTAAAATATTGTTGCAGCTTATTTCGTTTTTATCGGTATTTAATTAATTATTAACTTTCAGTTAACAAGTCAACTTGCATTTTTTAACAAAGCAGAGGTGAAAAAGCTAGAAATTTAATAAATAATTCTCGTTTCGCTTTTTAATGAGAAAATTACGTAAATTAATAGTAACTATTGATTAAGTAAATTAGCCAATTAAAAAACTGTCTCAAATATAACGAAGTTAATTCACTTGTAAAGCATGAAAGGTATAAATATTAATAGTTTTGCATCATAAAGCACCTTTTTACCGCATAAGTGTTGTTTTAATCAGCAGTGGGGGTTATGTAAATGGGGCGTTGCTGGCTTAACCTGTTGTTTTTTCGCTTGTTGCTTTGTTTTTGTTATATCTAAGTAGTATATAATATAAGCGGGTTGGTAATGCACAGAGCACGGCACAAAGCACGGTATAAAAACATAAAGCAGCGCCCACAGCGCAAAAACTAAACTAACATAGGGTGACTTTATAGCATGCATTGCTAAGCGCTTTTGCTAAATGTGGTTAATAGCACAGTACATTAATTACTTTTTATTTGCTTTTTATTAGAGAAGGCAGGTGATTTTGTTTTCATTCTTCTGTATAATCCGCGCTCCCTACGTTACAAACTGTCTTTTAAATGGTCTGTTTCTTTGGTTTATTTGGCAATTAACTTAAATTTTAATTGGTTTTCAAATAGTTATACCTTTGATGTGGGTGATTAAAAAGGCGCTAGGCTCGATACTCGAAGGGGTAATGGCGTAGCCTATTATTAACCGACAATACCAATATAAGCAAAGCAATAAGCTACGCCTGTATGTTTTGTCATTTAAGTAACATTTTATAAATTGGGTTTTTTAATGAAAACTTTTGTAGCTAAACCAGCAAGCGTACAACGCGAATGGTTCTTAGTGGACGCCGAAGATAAAACTTTAGGCCGTATCGCTACTGAAATTGCAACCCGTTTACGCGGTAAGCATAAACCAGAATATACTCCTCATGTTGATACAGGCGATTACATCGTTGTTATTAATGCTGAAAAAGTAAAAGTAACGGGTAACAAAGCGAAAGGTAAAATTTACTATTCGCATACTGAATTCCCTGGTGGCCTTAAGCAAATTAGCTTTGAACAGCTAATTGATAAAGCCCCTGAGCGCGTTCTTGAATTTGCAGTGAAAGGCATGTTACCTAAAGGTCCTTTGGGTCGCGAAATGTTCCGCAAATTAAAAGTGTATGCCGGTGCTGAGCACACGCATACTGCACAACAACCACAACTTTTGGAGCTTTAAGCAATGGCTGATAATCAATATTACGGTACTGGTCGTCGCAAGAGCTCTACTGCTCGTGTGTTCATGAAAGCTGGTAACGGTGCAATTACAATTAACAAACGTGACATTTCTGAGTATTTCGGACGTGAAACAGCGCGTATGGTTGTTCGTCAACCATTAGAGTTAGTTGAAATGTTAGAAAAGTTTGACTTTAACATCTCTGTAGAAGGCGGTGGTATTTCTGGTCAAGCGGGCGCAATTCGTCACGGTATTACTCGTGCGTTAATGGAATTTGACGAAACATTACGCTCTGGCTTACGCCAAGCAGGTTTTGTTACCCGTGATGCGCGTAAAGTTGAACGTAAGAAAGTGGGCTTACATAAAGCACGTAAGAAGCCACAATTCTCAAAACGTTAATTTTCGTCATGCTCAGCATTTATGCTGCGTTGTTATCGTTATTCGCCCCAGTCATTTAGTAAATCTAAACTCAGGGGCTCATAACTCAAACGCCTTGCATAAATACCGAACATTTAGAAAATGCAATTCGTTTTATTTTGCGAATTCAAAAAACCGGCCTTGTGTCGGTTTTTTTATGTCATTTTTTTACCCTTCTTTACCTTTATAATGATAAGCATCAAAAAAATTCAATGTCTGCTATACTTTGCGTGCATTTTACCTTGTAAAAAACGACCTATTTCTTTATGATCATAAAAATTTTTGTCGATGTACCTTTGGTATAAACTTGATCAAGTAAATATAAGGCATATTGTTCATTCATACTGGAATAGAGTATGGGTAATAAAGCTTAAACTTATTACTTGGTAATCAATAATAAATTGGAGAGTGTGAATGAGCAATGTGCCTGTAAATAACGGCCGCAGACGCTTCTTAACGGCAGCAACTGCTGTTGTTGGTGGTGCGGGTGTGGTCGGTGTGGCTGTGCCTTTCATTGGTTCTTGGAATCCAAGTGCTCGCGCGAAAGCAGCGGGTGCTCCAGTAGAAGTCAATGTAGGTAAAATAGAGCCTGGTCAATTAGTCCGTGCAGAATGGCGTGGTAAACCTGTTTATGTTGTTAAGCGAACAGAAGAAACCGTTAATAACTTAGCCAAGCACGACGACCAACTACGTGATCCTAATTCAGATGAAGCTCAGCAACCTGAATATGCCACTAATGCCTATCGCTCTATAAAACCAGAGTATATGGTTGCTTTAGGGGTTTGTACTCATTTAGGCTGTGCACCTACACACCATAATGGCGACTTCGACCAATTTGTTGAAGGGGTAAGCCAAGGTTTCTTCTGCCCTTGTCATGGTAGTAAGTTTGATATGGCTGGCCGTGTATTTCAAGGGGTTCCTGCACCGTTGAATTTAATGGTTCCTGAGCATTCATTTACCGATGACAACACGTTATTAATTGGTATTAGCGAAGGAGAAGCGTAATGTTTACAAACTTTATGGCTTGGATAGACAAGCGTTTGCCAGTAACTGATGCTTGGAACAAGCATGTTGCGCAATACCCAGCCCCTAAAAACTTTAACTTTTGGTACTTTTTTGGCTCGTTAGCCATGTTGGTGTTAGTGAACCAAATTTTAACGGGCGTGTGGTTAACCATGAGTTATGAACCGTCTGGTGATGGTGCATTTGCCAGTGTTGAATACATTATGCGTGACGTTGACTACGGTTGGTTGCTACGTTATATGCACTCAACGGGCGCGTCAGCATTTTTTATTGTGGTTTATTTGCATATGATGCGTGGCCTTATGTATGGCTCGTATCAAAAACCGCGTGAGTTGCTGTGGATCTTCGGGATGTTGATCTTCTTGGTATTAATGGCTGAAGCATTTATGGGCTATTTATTACCTTGGGGTAATATGTCGTATTGGGGGGCGCAAGTAATTATATCCTTGTTTGGTACCATTCCAATTATTGGCGATGACTTAACACTTTGGATCCGTGGTGATTACGTTATTTCAGGAGCTACTTTAAACCGATTCTTTGCTTTGCATGTCATTGCGCTACCTCTTGTGTTGGTTATTTTAGTCTTTTTGCATATTTTGGCATTACATGAAGTTGGCTCAAACAACCCTGAAGGTACTGATGTTAAGCAACCTAAAGGCAGTGTTAAGCCTGAAGATCAAAGTAAATTTACCTTCCATAAACAATATACTGACAAATACGATATTGTAGATGCGATACCGTTCCACCCATACTATTCTGTAAAAGATATTTTAGGCGTGGCGGGTTTCCTTATTATCTTTTGTTGGGTAATGTTTTTTGCCCCTGAAGGCGGTGGATACTTTATTGAAGCGCCAAACTTTGAGCCAGCTAATGGCTTGAAAACCCCTGAGCATATTGTTCCTGTTTGGTATTTTGGTCCATTCTTCACGGTATTACGTATAGTGCCTGACCCATTATTTGGTACGCTGGCCATGTTTGGCGCCATTATTATGTTGTTCTTGTTGCCTTGGTTTGACCGTGGTGTAGTGAAGTCGGTTAAATATCGTTCTAAGTTACATTTACTTAATTTAATTCAATTTTCAATCAGTTTTATTGTATTGGGCATATTAGGTACTATGCCAGCAACACCAACCGCTAACATGATTGGTATTGTTGCTGCCTTTGGTTATTTCGGCTTCTTTGTTGCACTTTGGTTGTATTCTAAGAATGAGAAATGTAAGCCTGTACCAACGAGGATCTCACACTAATGAAAAATTTAATTAAAGTATTTGCTTTTGGTTTGGCAACGCTGGTATCAGTGTCTGCATTAGCGGCTGGACCAAGCATGGCCTTAGACAAAGCCAATAATGATTTAACCGATAAAGAATCGTTAAGAAATGGCTTTACTACTTATATTAACTATTGCCTAGGTTGTCACCAATTAGAATATCAACGTTATAACCGTACCTTTGCTGATTTAGATATTGATGAAGCAGACGGTGTTGCTAATTATATGTACACAGGTGAAAAGGCCGGTGACCACATTACTAACAATATGCCTAAAAAAGAAGCGGCACGTTGGTTTGGTACTGCGCCACCTGACTTAACCCTAGCTGCACGCTTACGTAGCCCAGACTGGATATATACTTATTTACGCTCTTTTTATATTGACGAAAAACGTCCATTTGGCGTAAATAATACTTTATTTAAAGATGTTGGTATGCCGCATGTACTGCAAGATTTGCAAGGTGTGCAAATTAAAGTGGTTGAACAAGAAGCGATAGCAGCAGATTCAGAAAAAGGTATAAAAGCTCAAGCACAAGTGAGCCATTTAGAGCCTGCAATGGGAGGTAGCTTAACGGCAGAAGAGTATGATGTAGTGGTACGTGATCTAACTAACTTTTTAGAATACGTTGGTGAGCCAAGTAAATTAGAACGACAAAGCCTAGGCTATAAAGTCCTTATTTTCTTGTTTATATTCTTTATTCTTGCTTATTTCCTTAAAAGAGAATATTGGAAAGACGTACATTGATAATATGTTAATAACAATTTAGGCGACATGTTATCTCGCTTGTATTGTTATATGTTTTTTAGCGCGTATGACTTCTCATTTTTGGGGTGTCATCGCGTTTTTGTTTCTAAAGAATAGGAGGCCCCATGGCCGTAGCAGCAAATAAACGTTCAGTAATGACGTTATTCTCGCATGCAGATGACATGTATAGTCATCAAACACGTATAGTATTGGCAGAAAAAGGCGTTGGCGTTGATATTAACTATGTTGACCTAGCAAACTTACCCGAAGATTTATTAGATTTAAACCCTTACGGTACAGTGCCAACATTAATTGACCGTGAGTTAGCCCTTTATGAAGCTAAAATTATTATTGAATACTTAGATGAACGTTTTCCTCACCCCCCATTAATGCCTGTTTACCCTGTGTCACGTGGGCGTAGCCGCTTAATGATGCACCGTATTGAAAGTGACTGGTATAGTTTGGCAGACACAATTTTAACGGGCGATGCTGCCGCAGCGGCTAAAGCACGTGGTGAATTGAAAGAGAGCTTGATCAGTGTTGCACCTATTTTAAACGAAGCGCCTTACTTTATGAGTGAAGAATATAGCTTAGTTGATTGCTACTTAGCACCGTTATTATGGCGATTACCGGCTTTTGGTATTGAGCTTGATGGTCAAGGTTCAAAAGAGCTTAAAACTTATATGTTACGTTTGTTTGAGCGTGAGTCATTCCAAGCTTCCTTAACTGAAGCAGAGCGCGAATTACGCTTTGGACACCCAGCGTAATGGATACCAAGACGCCAATGAAAATGAGCTCTAACAAGCCCTATTTAGTCGGGGCTTTTTATGACTGGATTTCAGACAATGATTTAACGCCTTACATTGTAGTAGACGTAAGTGTTTATGGTGTTTTGGTGCCAATGTCTTATGTCAATGATGGCCAAATAGTGTTAAATATTGCCGCACAAGCGGTAGGCAGTATTGCTATGGGGGAAACTGCGATTGAGTTTAGCGCGCGCTTTGGCGGTAAACTTGAACACATGACAGTACCTTATGGCGCGATAGTGGCTATTTACGCAAAAGAAAATGGTGCGGGTACCTCATTTCAAATAGAGCACCCGAGCGACGATGAACTTACTGCAAAAGATGAGGTGAAAGCAACGCCTAAAGCCAAACCAAGCTTAAGTAGTGTTTCATCTGGTGATAAAAAAATAGAGCCGAAAAAATCGACTAAAAGTAAAGCGAGCTTAAAAGTAATTAAGTAAGTACATCAAAGGGGTCAGAGTAAATTGATTTTTTACTAAAAATCAATTTACTCTGACCCCTTTTTATTTTTTACTTTTTATAGGTATTCAAAGGCTTTAAATACTTTGCTAACGCCACTAATGTTACGGGCAACGTTCACTGCTGCGTCTGCTTCACGCTTTGTTACAAGCCCCATTAAAAAAACTTCACCATTTTCAGTGAGCACTTTAATGTCTTTGCCATTGATTTTTTTGCTAGCAAACAGGGCTGTTTTTACTTTAGACGTTAGCCAAATATCATTAGTTTTGGTAGTAACAGAGCTAACATTACCGATGCGAATTTGGTTATGAACCCTGACCACACCATTGATATTATGAATAATCTTAATGGCTTGATCCCTAAGGTGTGTTGTAGGTGCTTGTCCCACAATTAATACTGACCCATTAACACTGGTAAGGTGTAAATTAGTATTACTGTACAGTGTTTTGTTTTTTGCTATTTGGTTGTAAGCTGCCACCTGAATGCTTTGGTCATCGATTTGGTTACCGATACTACGGCGATCTGTCGCCATGCTTGCACCCGTGGTAATAGCAACCACAGCAACGGCTGTGGCACAACCTTGCAAAACACCGATTATCATTAACAGGCTTATTAGCTTAGTGAAGCCAGAGAACTTAGGTTGTTTGATTGCAGATGTAATAGCCATGGCCAATTAAGACTCCGATTGTGGAAATAAAGTGGTATCAATAATTTCACATAAACAATGCAATACAATTAAGTGAACCTCATTGATGCGGGCTGTTCTAGAAGAGGGCACACGAATTTCTATGTCATTTTCACCTAATAAACCAGCAATGGCGCCACCGTCATGCCCGGTTAGCGCAATAATAGGCATATCGCGCGACACTGCGCTTTCTACCGCTTTTATAACATTTTGTGAATTACCACTGGTTGAAATAGCGATTAATATGTCATTGTTATTACCGAAGGCGCGAACCTGTTTGGAAAACACATCATCGTATTGGGCGTCGTTGGCTATTGAGGTAATAACCACGCTACCAGCGACAAGTGATATCGCCGGTAAGCTAGGGCGTTCGGCTTCAAAACGATTCAGTAATTGAGAACAAAAGTGCTGTGCGTGTCCTGCCGAGCCACCATTACCACAAGCGAGCATTTTATTTCCTGCTAATAAACACTGCACCATCATTAAACCTGCTTGCTCAATTGCGCTAGATATCGCTTCTGTGGCGGCTATTTGGGTTTGAATGCTTTCGGTAAAATTGTTTTGGATCTGTTCTAACATGTAGGGTAACTAACTCCAGGTTGTATTATTGTTTACATTGCCTGTTAAGGTATGTATTTAAAGCGGTAAACTTCAAGTAAACACTTGATATATTGTATTAAAGTATGTAATTAAAAAGCATTTTTAAGCCAAGTAATGTTCGGCTGGTTTATGTCTCCTTCTAGGGCAATAACGTCAAACCTGCATGGGGTATTATATTCATTTAAATTGGCTTTATGCAGAAAAAATGCAACACAATGTTTAATTTTTTGTTGTTTAGTTCGCGACACGGCAGCAATTGCTCCGCCAAAGTGATTATTTTTACGATACTTGACTTCCACAAATACGAAAGTTTGGCCATCTTGCATTATAAGGTCTATTTCGCCTTGTCGGCAATGAACATTGCTAGCAACAAATATCAAGCCTTGCTGTGTTAGATACTGTTTAGCGAGCGCTTCTGTAACTTGTCCTTTACTATGGCTAGTAGGGGGATTATTCCATAACAATTGGGATCACCTTATTGTTTTTGTATTGTCCCCAAATAAGGCTGCGAGTGAGAATATTGTTGTCATTTAGCGTAAGTACACCTGTTTGGCCAAAGTGACGAATATAAGGTGCTTGCTCCATTAACGCTACCTTGCTTAATAGCTGGTAGCTATCAAACCCCATGGCAAATATTCTGGATAAACTATCAGAACGTTTAGGCCATAGGCTGTTACTTAGTTGGTTTAGTGCTTCATTTTGCTGGGGTGACGCCAGTAACCAAGGAATTTGGGTAAAAGTTAACCCTTGTAAATCGTTGGTGCTGCTTAGGCTATGTTTATCATTAAAGCTACTGTGGCTGCGCGAACTGGCGTATACGGGGATAATGCTGGCAAAAGGGCTAATGTTAACATCGATATAAGGCTTAATTAAGCGTGTTTGCGCCGCACTTCCGATCAGGTAAATCATGTCTATATCACGACGGTTTCTAGGCTCTGCTTTAATGTTGTGTTTCAGACGACTATTTAATTGTTTTATGCGGTTTTGACTGCTATTGATGTCAAGGTTCTCTTTTAAGCTGTCTTGCATTTTTGTGCCCTGGTCAAAATAAACAATGTCGACCGAGCTGCCGGTTGATGTTTGCCATTGCTGGCTAAATGCTAAGGCAATGCGTTTTGATACATTGTCGTTATGGCTTAAAATGATTGGGTTTTGATAGTGACGTTGGCTTAAGGTGGCGGCAGCTTGCACGGCTTCATCTTCAGGGCGCATTGACAAAGCAACTTGGTTAGCAGCAAGTTGATGTTGGGAAGATAAATTAAGCAACAGGGTTGGCACTTGCAGTGAGGCATGTTGTGTACTTAATGTTAAAAACGTTTCCACATTAGGTATTAATAAAGGGCCAATAAGGTGATCGATATTAAGGTCGGTAAATTGCTGTGCTAGGTTGTCCCAGTTCACTTGGTTAGTATCAATAAAGAAAATATTGCTCTGGGTATCATTGTGGGTACTGTTTTGATAAGCAGCTAATATTCCTTGCTGCGCTGCTAAACCGGCTTGTTGCTGACTACCGCTAAGGGGTAATAAAATAGCAACATTTTCAATTTTTTTAAGAAAACCAGTCTTTGCGCTGTATGCTACAGTGGCTTCCACTTTATCAGCAATTTTGTTTTCAAGCGTACCTTCTGCAACGGTATGAATTGTATTTGCTACATTAGCTTGGCGGCCACTTTCCACTAGTTCGACACGCTGGTGAAGCGTTAAATTGTCTAAGCGTAGTTGTTCAATTAACTGTGCTGCTGGATGCGTTGGGTGTTGTTGTTGCCATAAGGCTAAATAGCGAGAAAACTGCTTTGGATTAGCACCAAACCTATGGCTGTAATTGAGTAGCTTTGCCCACCCGTTGATAAGTGGCGGTTTTTCGTTAATAAGTTGTTGGAGTTGCCATTGCGTTAACACGGCTAGTTTGTGCCAAATAGCTTGTGCACTCTCTTTTGTTGGTTTGGGGGTTAACGCAAAAGCATTGAGTTGTGCGGCAAGAGCAGAAATGTGTTTACCTTGAGTGGTTAATAGCTTATTTAAGATTAAATAATAATGGTAATTTAGCTGTAAGCTAGGCGTTTTTTGCTGTTTATGAGTATAGTTGACTAGTTTTTTAGCAAGCTCTAATTGTTTTTGTGCTTGCGCTAAGTAGGCAGGGTTGACTAAATTATGGTTGAGTGAGTTCGGTTTGGGTAAGGTCTGCCCAGTCAGGCTAAGCTCCAATAAACTATGTGCTTTAATTAGCAGTAGTTGATATGTGTTTTGGTCGCTGTCTTGCGGTGTTTTTGCAATTTCATTGGCAAGCCACAATGCTTTTGTAAAGTTTTCTTGTTGGAGATACAGTTGAGCTGCTTCAATTAACAGCATACTGATGGTCGCTTGTTGTGCTTGCTGTTGCTCAGTTGTTAGTTGCTGTGCATCTTTTTGCATTTTTGTAAGTAAAGACTGAGCTACAGCGAGCTTCTTTTCAGCTGTTTGGCCAGCGGCTACTGCTTTGGTAACTGTTTCTAATGAGGTGTCACGTTCTTTTATGGTAGGCTTAGTGCTACAAGCGGTGATTAATAATATTAATACCAGCAGAATAAAAGGAATAATAACCTGCTTTGATTTTAATAGACTAAACATTAGAAAATTAGTTTGGCTCAAGTGAAGAAATCCATGCGTTTTTAACTCTGTGTAGGGTTATAATAAACGCCATTGCGTAGAGTCTCAACTAAATACTCTACCTTTATACCCAAGCCAGTTCAAAAGAGCAATTGAGGTGGTTTGGGTATATTTGTATCAATTAAAGAAGTAAGTTGAAATGAGTGAAAATAGCATAATTCCCGGTACCTTATATATAGTGTCTACACCTATAGGCAACTTAGGCGATATAAGTGCAAGAGCCTTATCGGTTTTGGCTCAAGTAGACATAGTTGCTTGTGAAGACACTCGTCATACGCAACGATTAATGTCAGCCCATGCCATTAAAAATAAGACATTGTCGATGCATGATCATAACGAACGCCAACGTCAAGAGTATATAGCGCAGTTATTGCAAGAAGGTAAAAGTATTGCTCTGGTGTCTGATGCGGGGACCCCGTTAATTAGTGATCCGGGCTTTCATTTAGTTAGGCATTGTCGTAGTTTGGGATTAACAGTGTCACCAATACCAGGCGCTTGTGCTGCGATTGCCGCTTTAAGTGTTGCGGGCTTACCAACCGACAGGTTTTCTTTTGAAGGTTTTTTACCTTCCAAATCAGGCGCACGACAAAGTACCTTATTAGCGTTAATTAACGAGCCGAGAACCATGGTTTTTTATGACGCCCCTAGACGTGCCATTGATACAATAAAAGACATAGTTGCTACCTTAGGCGGAGAACGATACGTGGTTATTGCCCGTGAGTTAACAAAAACCTTCGAAACAGTGCATTCTGACACCGCTGACAACCTACTCGCCTGGCTTGAACAAGACGCTAATCAGCTTAAAGGTGAGATGGTATTAATTATTGAAGGTTATAAAGCTTGCCCAGATGAAATCTCTGCAGAAGTAATTAACACATTAAAATTACTACTTGTTGAAATGAAACCCAAAAAAGCGTGCGCTATTGTTGCTCAAATTTATGGAGTAAAAAAGAACGCCCTCTATGACCTTGCGCTAAGCCTTAAAGTGTAATGCTCTAAATACCCTTTTTAATAAGCCAGCCATAATAACCGTTAAGTTGGCTTTTACTTTTTAAATTTGCCAGCCATATTACCCCTCTTTATTTAACATGGCTGGCAGATTAAGCCGTTTTCACCAATCTAGCATGGGTGGCTCAATAATATTTTTCGTTTTATAATAACCTTTCTTGCTCATTATAAAGTGAACAGGTAGAATGCAGGTCGAGTTGACTAGACAATCGCTGCTTGCTGAATTTATTTAGCAAGGGGAGGAAAGTCCGGGCTCCGATGAGCAGGGTGCCAGGTAACACCTGGGCGGCGCAAGCCGACGACAAGTGCAGCAGAGAGAAGACCGCCGATGACTTTCTTAATTTTTTAAGCAAAAGAACAGGTAAGGCTGAAAGGGTGCGGTAAGAGCGCACCGGGTTGCTGGTAACAGTAATTGCAGGGTAAACTCCACCTGGAGCAAGACCAAATAGGGTTTCATGATTATTTGACATCAGTTTAAATAATATAAGCGTGGCTCGCGTGGAAACCGGGTAGGTTGCTTGAGCCTTAGAGCGATTTAAGGCCTAGACGAATGATTGTCACTTCCTTTGGAAGATACAAAACCCGGCTTATGATGTTAGCTCACAATTTTAGTGACCGCTTGATTTATAAATGTAATTCAAGCGGTTAACCTTTGTAAATCATTACTACTTCAGTTCATTTATGTTTTAAGCTGTATTTATGCACTATTTAGGCAGGCATGAGCATTCGCTAAGCCATGTGTGCGCTGCAATCCAACATGTTGACTAAATTCACTTAAATGTTCAGCAGTACCTACTGCGCCAGTGAAGATGCGTTCAAACTCTGTGGTTAATTTTAACCAGCTTTTATCATTGATATGAAGCCTTTTTAAAATACTAGCGGCTTTATTGTTAATCGTACCACGTTTACCTTCATGCAATATACGTCCTGTTTCATCAATTAAAGTTAAGTAATCTTGAAAGCTAAAGTGAATGCCGGTGGGCTTTTCGTGGTGTTCATTGCCTGCAAAGGGTAAAAGATTGGTAGGTTGCTTGCCACGTATTGCCGCTTTGATCCGCAACTGAATACTGGTAAAGTTTGACTGCTCGGGGGTGGGCGAAATGCCTGCGCGTATGGGGTTTAAGTCAACATATGTCATGCACGACAGTAGCGCACCTTCATCAAGTAAGGCTTGCGATTTAAAGCGTCCTTCCCAAAAGTGGCCTTTGCACTGATCTTCACGGTTCGCTCGTCTGGCTATTGGCTCATTCAATGAGCGCATAAACCAGCTAATATCCATTAAACGCTGCTTATATATATTTGCTGAGCTCTCCACCATTGCAAGTTGAAATTGATCGAGCGGTTGTTTATTCGAATATTGTTGGGTTAACAATGTACCCTTGAATAGCTGGTGCCAGCGCTGTAATACCTCGCCAGTTGTCCAGTTTTTTACTTGCTTATGGTCAACGTGCAACACAAGGTGTAGGTGATTGTGCATTACGGCATGGGCGCAAATATTAATGGCAAATACTTGCGCTAATTTAAATAATCGTTTTTCAATCCATGCACGTCTATGTTCATAGCTTATACCTGTTTCTTTATCTACCCCGCATAAAAAAGCCTTGCGAACCGTACGGCTACAAATATGATAATACGGGGTATCTACTAAACTAATTTGTTGTGAACGCGGCTTAGGCATAATTATGACCAAATTTAATGAGGGTAAATGAAGTGTAGTTGACAATGTAGGTTATGCCTAATTTTTCACCAATCTAACATGGGTGGCTCAATAACATTATGTCTAACTTTTCACCAACCTAACATGCCTGGCTCAATAATATTATATTAATATTTCGTTCTAATACTCATCATTTAGGTAAGTAATGAGATCTTTTGTTTAAAAAAGCTTATGTTTAATGCAGTTTAACCCACTTGCTATTAATTAATTTGGTATAACAATTTGGTATTAAAGAGCCTTGATCTAATAACAGTCAATGCAATACACTATAAAGCCTGTAAATAACAATAAGAATCATGATTTTAAAACAATTGGCGAACTAGCCATATAACGCACTAGGAAAAATAAAAAATGACAGATTTTCGTCAACAAGCACTTGATTATCACGCACTGCCAACCCCAGGGAAAATTAGCGTAGCGTTAACAACCCCAGCAGAAACAAGTGCCGATTTATCACTGGCGTATAGCCCAGGTGTTGCTGAGCCAGTAAGAGAAATAGCAGAAAATCCTGATAATGTTTATAAATATACAGCCAAAGGAAATACAGTAGCCGTTATTACTAATGGTACGGCTATTTTAGGTTTAGGTAATTTAGGCCCTATGGCAGCAAAACCGGTTATGGAAGGTAAGTCATTATTATTCAAGCGTTTTGCAAATATAGATTCCTATGATATTGAAGTAAAAAATAAAACCGTTGAAGATTTTGTTAATACCGTGGCGAATATTGCAGACAGTTTTGGTGGTATTAACCTTGAAGATATTAAAGCACCAGAGTGTTTTGCTATAGAGAAAGCTTTAATTGAGCGCTGTAAAATACCTGTGTTTCATGATGACCAACATGGCACTGCCATTGTTACCGCAGCAGGCATGATGAATGCTTTAGATATACAAGGTAAAGAAATCAGTCAAGCCAATATTATTTGCTTGGGGGCTGGGGCTGCAGCTATTGCTTGTATGGAGTTATTGGTTAAATGTGGTGCTCAGCGTGAAAGAATTTACATGCTCGACACAAAAGGTGTAATACACACACGTCGTGATGACTTAAACGAATATAAAAAACTATTTGCCAATAATACCGATAAGCGTACATTAGACGATGCTATTGCAGATGCCGATGTTTTTATTGGTGTATCAGGACCTGATTTGTTATCGCCAGAGCAAGTGAAATTAATGGCACCAAAACCGGTTATTTTTGCTTGTTCAAACCCTGATCCTGAAATAATGCCAGAAGTGGCTTTAGCGGCGCGCGAAGATGTTATTATTGCGACAGGCCGTAGTGATTATCCAAACCAGGTTAATAATGTTTTATGTTTTCCATTTATTTTTCGTGGTGCTTTAGATGTACGCGCTCGCATTATTAATGATGAAATGAAGATTGCAGCGGTTCATGCGATTCGTGCTTTAGCCAAAGAGCCTGTAACTGCTGATGTTTTAACAGCAAGTGGTAAAAAAGAGTTAAGCTTTGGTAAAGACTATATTATCCCTATGCCTATGGATTCTCGTTTGTTAGCAACAGTGGCGAAAGCGGTTGCTCAAGCAGCAGTTGACTCTGGTGTTGCAGCATTACCAATGCCAGAGAACTATATGTCTCTATAATATAATCTCGTTGGTTTTATAATAAAAAAGGTATTGATAAGATGATTATCAATACCTTTTTTACTGAAACGGTATTCTTACCTATTAAAACAACCTATTGAGCCCATTTAATGCTGCAACACGAAAAGCTTCAGCCATTGTTGGGTAATTAAAAGTCGTATTAACAAAGTACTCTATTGTATTGCCGCCATTGGTTTGTTGCATAATGGCTTGGCCAATGTGAATAATTTCTGCTGCATTTTCACCAAAACAGTGAATCCCCAATATTTCTTTAGTGTCACGGTGAAAGAGTATTTTTAAAGAGCCAACTAAGCTGTTAGCAATTTGTGCTCTGGCTAAGTGTTTAAATTGCGCTCTACCAACTTCATAAGGTACTTTCGCTTCGGTTAGCTCTTGCTCATTTTTGCCTACAGAGCTAATTTCTGGAATTGTATAAATACCAGTTGGAATGTCTGCAATGAGCATGGCGGTACTTTGATGGTCTATCATTGCAGAAGCTGCTAATCTGCCTTGGTCATAAGCAGCACTGGCTAAGCTTGGGTAGCCGATGACATCACCTACCGCATAAATATTGTCAACCTGTGTTTGGTATTTATTATTTACCTTCACCTGCCCGCGCCCATCTACGGGTAACCCTGTATTCTCTAATTTTAAATCAGCTGTGTTGCCAGTACGTCCGTTAGCAAATAATAAGCAGTCGGCTCGCATTTTTTTACCCGATTCTAAGTAAACAACGACTGAGTGTTCACTTGTTTCCACTTGTTTTATTTGTTCCCCATGCCGAATTACAACACCATTATTCCAGAGGTGATAACTTAAGGAGTCTGATATTTCATCGTCTAAGAATGAAAGCAGGCGTTCACGGGTGTTAATTAAATCTACTTTTACACCTAAACCGCGAAATATTGAGGCGTACTCACAGCCTATAACCCCAGCACCATAAATAATAATAGAGCTTGGTTCATGCTTAAGTGAGAGAATAGTGTCAGAGTCATACACGCGTGGGTGGCTAAAGTTAATATCGTCGGGTCTATAAGGGCGAGACCCCGTTGCTATCACCATTTTTTCAGCGGTTATTGTCTCTATTGAACCATCACTTTTTATAATTTTCAGGGTGTTGGTATCAATAAAAGAGGCTTCGCCGGTAATGAGCTCAACTTTGTTACGTTCATAAAAACCACTACGAAGTTGCACTTGTTTGCTGATAACGGAGGATGCGTGACTTAAAATTTCCGCACAGGTTAAGCGCTTAGCTTTGTCATGCCCACGAAATAAGGGGCTAGCATTGTATTCAGTTAAACGGCTAACACTTTGGCGTAATGCTTTTGAGGGTATTGTTCCCCAATGAGTGCAACCACCACCAACGTCTTTGTAACGTTCTATAATAGCGACTTTTTTATTTTCTTTAGAAAGTTTCATCGCAGCACCCTCGCCACCAGGTCCTGTCCCTATAATGATTACATCATAATCAAATTTATTTTTAGTCGATGTTTTGTTATCACTGGTTAACTTTTTTGTATTCGCTTTAGCCAAAAGACTCTCCCCTAAACCCTGTTTCTATCAATATCATTTATTGTGAAATTTTAGCAGGATTTAGAGGGAATGGTAATGAATGGATCATTATTTACTGCTTAGCTGTATTAGAAATGGCTTAATTAATTATTAAGCGAGTTTTTCAGTTAGCATTTGCCAGTTTTTTTGCTGCAGTGATAATTTACGCTTTAATTCTTTATACTGTTTCATCAAGTCAGACTTTTCAACATCAGCTATAACTTGTTCACGTTTTGCCGCCAGTAAGGTTTTACGTATTTGGTAGTAATCATTTAGCTTTGTTATCAATAAATCGTACTCTTGTTGTAGGTGTAATAAAGCCTGCTCAGGATTGGGTAAGTGAATTAACTTATCTTTGCTACGTTTTAGGGTCATAGCTAAGCGCATTTTTATGATTTTATCTTCGGGGCTGGTGCGTAACTTAGTAGTTAAGCCTAACCACTGACAACTTTTAATTAGCCATTTTGTTGGGTCGAACTGCCACCAACGAATACCGTTTCTATAATCATGTTCAAACAGGTGATGAAAATTGTGATAGCCTTCACCAAAAGTGAGTAAGGCTAAAAAGCCATTGTCTCTGGCGGTATTTTTGTCTGTATAGGTTTGTTTACCCCAAATGTGCGCAAGGGAGTTAATAAAAAAGGTGGTGTGATGGCTTAACACTAAACGTAAAAAGCCAACTAATAAAATACTAATAAGCAAATTGCCCTGCCATACACCAAAAGCAATCGGTATGCCTACGTTCATGCCAATGGCAAGTAATAAGTAATGTTTATGTTGCCACATTACTATATTATCTTTTTGTAAGTCGCGGGCGTTGGTATAATCATGGTAACGGTGCGCTTGATACTCTCTACACATCCACCCTATATGAGAGTACCAAAAACCTTTTTTTGCGGAATAAGGATCTTTGTCATTGTTATCAACATGTTTATGATGAATTCTATGATCAGAAGACCAGTGTAAAATACTATTTTGTAATGCAAATGCGCCACCTAGCGCGAAAATAAAGCGTAAACTCCAATGAGCTTGATATGTTTTATGTGACCATAAACGGTGGTAGCCCGCAGTAATCGACATGCCGCAATAAATGAAGCAGATTAAAGCAAATACTATTTCTGTATTGGAAAAACCAGCGGTAATGGCTCTATAAGGGACTGCAATAATAGCCACCAAAAAGGTGATTACAAATAGGGTGACGTTAAGCCAAACAATAGGGGGTTTCTTCATTTTATCTCTCTAACTGAGCACGGCTAAAAATATAACGGAATTTTTCATTTAAGTGTACACGTGTACACTAACATAGTATTTTAACGAGAACATTAGACCAGTCAAGTGGTATTATATATACGACATTATTAATATATTTTTACTCCTTTTGTTACAATAGGATAAGTTATCCTTTTCGACTATTTTATAAAAGAGGCTCATCATGAGTGGTATTCGTGCTCAGCAAAAAGAAAAAACTCGTCGATTACTCATTGACGCAGCTCTAAATCAGTTAAGTGCTGAGCGAAGTTTTTCAAGTTTAAGTTTACGCGAAGTGGCAAAAGAAGCAGGGCTTGCGCCCACTTCATTTTATCGTCATTTTAGCGATATGAATGAGCTTGGCTTAACACTTGTAGATGAAGCTGGTTTAACGTTAAGACAATTAATGCGCCAAGCACGGCAACGCATTGCTAAAGGTGGGTCGGTTATTCAAATATCGGTTGAAACTTTTATGGAGTTAATTGAAAGCAATGGGAATGTTTTTCGTTTATTGTTAAGAGAGCGCTCGGGTACTTCAGCAGCTTTTAGAGCAGCAGTAATACGAGAAATTCGCTATTTTACTATGGAGCTTCGTGACTATTTACAACAAGCGAATGACTTAGACTCAGAAGTTGCCTATTTACAAGCCAATGCGGCGGTAACTATTGTCTTTAGTGCTGGCTCTGATGCATTAGATATGGAAGATAAGTCAGAAAGAGCACAGTTATCAAACCAAACGATCCAACAACTGCGATTTATTGCTCGGGGGGCGGCAGAGCTTAGCGATAGACGAAAAATGTCAAAAAAAGACTAAATAGCTTAAAGAGACTTCTGTGTATTACTTTTTAGTAATATTACTTTCTAATTAATATAATACCAGTTTCAATATGTGGGGTGTAAGGAAATTGATCAAATAAAGCAAACTGTACAATGGTGTGTGTGTTCGTTAAGTCAGCTAAATTGTCTTTTAAAGTATGTGGGTTACAAGAAATATATATAATTTTATTAAAACGACGCACAAGTTCTATACTGTCTGGGTCTAGCCCAGCCCGCGGTGGGTCCACTAATACGGTGTCGTAGTTATAAGCCGTTAAGTCAAACCCTTGTAAACGTCTAAACTGTCGTTCTCCGTTCATAGCTTGGCTAAACTCTTCACTCGACATGCGCACAATATCTATATTGTTAATATGATTAGCCGCTATATTGACTTGTGCTGACTTTACCGATGTTTTAGATATTTCGGTGCCTAAAACACGTGTGAAGTTTTGAGCTAACGCAATACTAAAGTTGCCATTACCGCAATAAAGTTCAATTAAGTCGCCGCCTGTATCGTTTGTTGCTTGTTGCGCCCATAGCAACATTTTCTCATTTATACCACCATTAGGTTGCGTAAAACTGTTTTCAACTTGCTGATAAACAAATTGCTTCTGACCAACTTGCAGTGTTTCCATAACATAGTCTTTGTTTACTATGATTTTCTGTTTTCTTGCTCTGCCTATTATATCTACTGGCGCAATAGCAGAAAGTATATTTTTTAGTGCCTGAGCTTGTTCTTCCCAGTTTTCTTCTAATGGTTTGTGATAGAGCATACTAATCAGTAGCTCCCCACTTAAGGTTGACAGAAAATCTACCTGGAATAGCTTATAACGCAGTGTTGGTATATCTTTAATGGAGGTGAGCAAAGCTTTCATTGCTTGATTGATTAACTGACTTGCAATAGGAAACTCATCCACTCGAAACTTTTCTTTAGTGTCACTGTTAAACATAATGTAATAAAGATCATCGCCCTGATGCCACACTCTAAACTCTGCTCGTAAACGATAATGTAAAGGCTCTGATCGGAATACTTCAGCGGTGGGCAGCGAAAAATCAGATAATAAAGCAGTCATTGCTTGATTTTTCTCAATTAATTGCTGTTCGTAGTTGTCGGGATGAATATGACTAAACATAAATGTTTACCTTGTTGTTTACTAATATAGGCTACTTAAATAAGCCAAGACACTTTGCCATGTGAAGAAGCTTGCACATAGAAGTGCGCAATTCTAGCGGCAGATTAGAGTTTGTCTAGTATAGAGTGCTAGAACAGTAAAAAAACTTTGTTTAAGTTTTCACCAGCTCAGCCGATATAGACATAATTATTACGCGCATAGTCAATCAACAAAGAGAGAGATCATGAACCATATTAATAAGCCAGTTGGGTTTAATCCTATGGCAAATTCACCGCAATCTCAATATAACAATAAACATAGCCCCAGCACTGAAGCACAAGCCGCCGTTGGGCACAAACCACTTGATAATATTTCGTTAAGTAATAAATCAGCTATTGTATTTAAAACACTGCATCAGTCGATATCATTAAAATTTATATCAATTGACGGTTTTAATAAAGAAATAACCGAGCCAGAAACTCCCAATTCAACTATGTTTGACTTTGAAGCAGTCGCTAAAAATGTGATGTCATTTGTTAATTTAGGTTTAAGTGCTGCTAAATTAAAAGGCGCAAGTACAACTGAATTAGAAGAAATGTTAGGTCAAGCACGCCAGGGCGTAAATAAAGGAATTGATGAGGCAATTGAAGAATTAACCGGCTTGAATGTCCTCACTGAAGACCTTAGTAATGGTATAGAAAAAGCAAGAGATTTAATTTATAGCGGTTTAGATGAAACACAAGAAGCATTAGCTAATAATACGTTTAATATGCCAAACGATGTAGCTTCTTCAACACTTCAAACAACGAGCATTAATAGTAGTAATTATACTGCGCAATCAGTGAGTAGTGATTTAGCAATTACCACCACTGATGGTGATATTGTTAATATTACCTTTAAGGCATTAAAACAAAGCCAGGAGAGTGATGCCATAAAACATTCTTCTGAGCAGGGGGCTGCAAAATTGAGTTATCAAGGTCAGTCATCTCAAATGAATTTTAGTTATATGGTGCAAGGAGACATAGACAAAGATGAAATGGAAGCAATACAGTCACTGATTACAGATATTAGTAAAATAGAAAATAGCTTTTTCTCTGGTAATATTGAGGAAGCTTTTACTAAAGCGCTCGATCTTGGTTATAACAAAGCACAACTAAGTTCGTTTACGTTAGATTTAAAACAGAGTCAAACAAGTTACGCTAGTCAAGCATATAGTCAAGTTGCAAGATATAATGAAGGTGGTGAGGGGGCGTTAAAAAATGTGGTGAAACCTGTTGTTGATTTTATAAGTGAATTTAACACGTTAAAAGATAATGCCAATAAGATATTAGCTAAAGAAGGCGACCACTTCAATCACATGCTTGAGTCGGTATTTAATGCCCAATTTGATCAAAGCCAACAGTTATTTTCTCAATTTAATCAATTTATTGAAAAGTTTGCGTAATATTTAGGCCAAGAGCGCTCAGATCCTATTATAAAAGGTTGATTAGTAAAGTACGCGAATAAAAAAACCCGGTTAATGCCGGGCTTTTAGTTTGAACTATACTCTGTAGTAGGCTTGTCAGTATCGAGTTACTTGTCTGACTCCACTCTTTCAGGACGCTCTTTAGCTTCTCTCACTTTTAATGTACGTTGTTGAAACTCTACATCATTTAAGGCCGTTATCGTTTTTTCTAAATCGCCAGATGACATTTCAACAAAACCAAAGCCTCTTCGCTTCCCAGTATGCTTATCTTTCATCAGTCTAACAGACTCTACCGTTCCATAATTAGCAAATAACTCTCGTACTGCTGTTTCATTAGCACGGTAAGGTAAATTCCCAACGTACAATGTTTTTATCTCACCAGTACTAGTAGTACTAGTACTGTTAGATGAAGTGCTAGGTTGGGCACTATCAGAAGAAGTACTTATTAGCGGTGTTATTAATGCGCAGACAAAAACAAAAATAGCCGCAACTAGGGCTGTGAAAGAAAAATAACTAAAAACAAAAAAAGTAATTAAAGCTAAAATTGCAGCAATAACTACTGTTGAAATGTTCGGAGACTTCATAATGGATACCTAATTATTATTTTAATATTATTTATAAGAACACAACGTAAAAATTGTATTTACATTGATATGTTACTCACCTTTCGTCATTGTGCAACTATTTTGTCCTTCTGAGGCTAAACAGTCTGTATGAAAAACCTGCAAAATAGTGCGAATATCTGAAGCAACAACGAAGAGTAGAGCGATATACAGACACTTAGTTCAATTTATCTGCGAACAAACAAAAACTTGAAAATAAAGCTTGAACCATTCTGAAAACTCTCTACAATGCGCTCCAGTTCCAAGGGGTTCAGCCAAAAAGCTTAACCAACAGGACGTTTTAATAAGTTATCTTAGTGCTTTTTAAGTAAATAAGTTAACTTAACGTGTTATTAACAGGTTTTGAAAGTTTTAAATAAACTTTTAAAAAAATGAAAATAAACGTTGACATTAAA